>NZ_JBANBJ010000096.1:0-30428 GCF_059803515.1 Bradyrhizobium sp. UFLA05-125
CAACACGCGCGACGGCTCGACCATCTCGTCGCAAGGCGCTGTCGCCGGGATCGCTCCCGCTGGCTCCGTTGCCCCTGCGCCCACCGATTGCTTGACGAGATCGAGCGCCGCGATCGGCCAGCGGCGGCTTCTGTCCACCATGACCGGCGGCGGCACGACATTGTCGCGCACCAGTTGCTCGAAGCGGCCGGCGGTGACGCCGACATAGGCAGCCGCGCGGCGCCGATCGATCAAACCGTGCGGCTCCGCCGCCTCCAGCGCGCACGCGCTCTTCCCTTCCACCGCCTAATCCCCTTTCCGCCCCCGCCCCTGGCGGCCGCGGCGGAAACTAGGCCCAAGGACTGCTCTCGAAAAGAAGAGAATTTCGTACGCCTTGCTGCCGAAACGGCAACGGCTATAGTCCAGCGATGCGATTTCATGCCCCCGCCCTCTATTACTTCCACGCCGTGCGCCGGACCGGCTCGATCCGGGCCGCTGCGCGGACCCTCAACGTCGCCTCGTCGGCGGTCAGCCGGCAGGTCCTCAAGCTGGAAGAGGAGATTGGCGCGCCACTGTTCGAGCGGACAGCGCGCGGCCTGACACTGACCACGGTCGGCGAGATGCTGGCCCGGCACGTCATGACCGTACTCCAGGACCACGACCGCTTCCGCTCCGACGTCCAGTCGCTGTCGGGCACATGGCGCGGCTCGGTGAGCATCGCCTGCATCGAGTCGCTTGCGGAATCGCTGCTGCCCGACCTGATCGCGTCGCATCGCGGCCGCGCCCGCCGCGTCACCTTCGCCACGCAGGTGATGGGATCAGCCGACGTGCTGGACGCGCTGAGCCGCGGCGAAGCCGACATCGGCATCGCGATGGCGCTGCGCCATCCCCAGGATCTGCGCCAGGTCGCGCTGAAGCGCTTCCGGCTCGGTGCAATCGTTGCGGCCGATCATCCGCTGGCGCGGCGCCGGAACGTGACGCTGGCGCAATGTCTCGCCTTTCCGATCATCCACGCGCTTCCGGAGCTGTCGATCTACCATTTGCTCCAGCCATTGATCGCGCAGCTTCCGAATACGCCGGAGCCGGCCGTAGAGGCCAACTCGATCGACCTGATGCGCGAATTGGCGGCGCGCGGCGTCGGCGTTGCGATCCAGACCCAGATCGGCATCGGCCGCCTCGCGAAGAGCGGACAGCTCAAATTCCTGCCGCTGGACAACGCCGGCAGTCCGGTGTGGTCGGACCTTGGCGTTTACGTCCGCGCCGAACGGGTCCTGCCCGCCTATACGGAATCGTTTCTCGGGGAGTTGGTGCGCGAACTCGGCGATCGCGAGCGGCAGGAGAACGCCGACCACGGAAAGGTCGGCGTGTAAGGCGCCCCTACTCCGCGGCCTGCCGCACGTGGCGCGCGGTTGGCGTGCGCATGGTGACGAGTTCTTCGGCCGCCGTCGGATGCAGCGCGATGGTCGCGTCGAAATCGGCTTTGGTCGCCTTCATCTTCACGGCGATCGCGACCGCCTGGATGATTTCGGCCGCGGCATCGCCGACGATGTGGCAGCCGAGCACCCGGTCGGAGGTACCGTCGACGACGAGCTTCATCAGCACGCGGGTGTCGCGGCCGGACATCGTCGCCTTGATCGGGCGGAAGGTCGCCTTGTAGATGTCGACGTGGCTGAATTGCGCGCGCGCTTCGGTCTCGGTCAGGCCGACGGTGCCGACCTCCGGCTGCGAGAACACGGCGGTGGGGATGTTGGCGTGGTCGACCCGCACCTCGCGCTTGCCGAACACGGTGTCGGCGAAGGCATGGCCCTCGCGGATCGCAACCGGCGTCAGGTTGAAGCGATGGGTGACGTCGCCAATGGCGTAGATGCTGTCCACCGAGCTCCTCGAGAAACCGTCGACCGCGATGCCGCCGTTCTGCGGGTTGATCGCGACACCGGCCTTCTCGAGGCCCAGATTGGCGACAGCGGGATGGCGACCGATCGCGAACATCACCTGGTCGGAGGCCACGCTCGAGCCGTTCGACAGATGGGTGGTGAACTCGTCACCGTGACGATCGACCTTGGTCACCGTGCAGCCGGTCAGGATGGTGATCCCTTGCTTCTCCATCTCGCTGCGGACGTGGGCGCGGACGTCGTCGTCAAAACCGCGCAAAACGTTGTCGCCGCGATAGATCACCGTGACGTCGGAGCCGTAGCCGGCAAAGATGCCGGCGAATTCCAGGGCGATATAGCCGCCGCCCTGGATCACGATCCGCTTCGGCAACTGCTTGAGATGAAACGCTTCGTTGGAAGAGATGACGTGCTCGATGCCGGGAATCGCCGCGCCATGGTTGGGCGCGCCGCCGGTGGCGATCAGGATGTATCTTGCGGTGATCGTCTTGTCGTTCTCGAGCAGGCGGATGCTGTGGGCATCCTCGATAACTGCGCGGCTCTTTACGATGCGCGCGCCCGACTTCTCGACATTGGTGGTGTAGGCCGCCTCGAGCCGCGCGATCTCCTTGTCCTTGTTGGCGATCAGCGTCGGCCAGTCGAAGCTCGCTGATGGAATCGTCCAGCCGAAGCCCGCGGCGTCCTCGATCTCGTGGCGGACATGCGATCCGATCACGAACAGCTTTTTCGGCACGCAGCCGCGGATCACGCAAGTCCCGCCCATGCGGTACTCTTCCGCGATCATCACGCGCGCGCCATGACCGGCCGCGATGCGAGCGGCGCGCACGCCGCCCGAACCACCACCGATGACAAAGAGGTCGACGTCGAATTCAGCCATTGTCCACTCCGACCACTCTGTCTCTCGTCCTCGTCACATGTCCTTGCCGCGCTTCTTCATCTCGGCGCGGAAAGCGCTCGCGACAACCTCGGAGAAGTTCTGCGCCCACGAATTCGTGAAGGCCATGCCCTGTTCGATCGCGCGGGGCTCGGCGGTAATCAGCTTCTGCCCGAGCGGAGACTTGTAGAACGTCACGAGATCCTTGAGTTCCTGCTCGGTGAACTGGGCGGCATAGGCCTGTGCCATGCCTTCACCGATCTCCTTCTCGCGGCCGGTGAGCTGCTGCACCACCACCGGTGCCAGCTCGTTGAGGTCCTTCTGGTAGTTGAGGTTCTGCCCGATCAGCGCGCCCTTGACCTTCTCCACCATGCCGGGAACGGCATTGGCATAGAGCGCGTTGGCGTTCTTCATGGTCAGGATCTCCTTGGCGGCCGCGATCGCCGCGGGCGAGGCCTTGGGCGCTGCCGCCTGCTGGGCCGCCGCCGGGACGGCGCCAAAAGCCAATCCCAAGCCGGCCAGTCCCAAGGCGAGTCCGGCCACGGGCAGCATCTTCAAAACACTCTTCATTCCTAGTCTCCTTTCGGCTTTCGCCGTTCAATCACGCGGATTCCCTCGCCGCCCGCCAGAACGGCAGAGCCGGCCAAGCCGATGAACAGTCCATGCTCCACCACGCCGGGGATCACGCTCAACGCGAGCGCGAGCCGAGCGGGATCCTCGATCCGTCCTAGATGGGCATCGAGGATCCAGTGGCCACCATCGGTGACGAAAACGTGGCCGTCCTTGGCCTTGCGGAGCGCCATTTGCCCGGAAACGCCGGTTTGCGCAAATGCCTTCTCGATCGCCCGCCGTGTCGCGCCAAGCCCGAACGGAATGACCTCTACCGGCAGCGGGAAACGGCCGAGCGTTGCAACCCATTTGCTGTCGTCGGCAATCACGATCATCCGATCGGAGGCCGCCGCGACGATCTTCTCCCGAAGCAGCGCACCGCCGCCGCCCTTGATCAGGTTGAGCTCGGGATCGATTTCGTCAGCACCGTCGACGGTGATGTCCAGATGATCGATCTCGTCCAGCGTGGTCAGCGGCACGCCGCAACGGACCGCGTCGGCACGCGTAGCTTCCGAGGTCGGCACGCCGATCACCTTGAGACCGGCGCGCACGCGCTCGCCGAGGAGCTCGACGAAATGCTTGGCCGTCGAACCGGTGCCGAGACCAAGCTGCATGCCGTCGCGCACCTCCTCGAGGGCGCGTGCAGCCGCCTGTCGCTTCAACTGGTCCATGTCCACGTTCGGGCCTGCCCTTGTGTGTGTCCTGAAAGTCTCACTCGAGGTCTCATTTGGAGAGACCGCCGAAATAAGTCGCATTCGGCGGCCTATCTAGCCCCGTTTTGGCCCGGAGAACAGGCCTGCGGGGCGAGGTTATAAGCTGATCTTATGTCGGCTCCGCTTGCGGAAGCTCCACCTTGCCGGTAGCGCATTATCATGACCGCTCACACCATCGTCTTCGATCTCGACGGCACGCTTGTGGATACGGCGCCCGACCTGATCAGCGCTTTGAACCATGTGCTGGACCGCGAGGGCCTGCCGGCCGTACCGATGCAATCGGCCCGCAACATGATCGGCGCCGGCGCGCGCAAGCTGATCGAGCGGGGCCTGGAGGCCGAAGGCCGGATCGTCGGTGTCGAAGACATCAACCGGTTGACGGCGGATTTCATCGCTTATTACGCCGACCATATCGCCGATGAATCGCGCCCGTTCGAGGGGCTGGAGGCCGCGCTCGACCATCTCGCGGAGCGCGGCCACCGCCTGGCGGTCTGCACCAACAAGCTCGAATGGCTCTCCAGGCGGCTGCTGGACGCGCTGGGCCTCTCCCCGCGATTTGCCGCCATCTGCGGCGCCGACACCTTCGGGGTACAGAAGCCCGACCCGACAATCCTGCGCGAGACGGTGGCCCGCGCCGGCGGACAGCTCGCCGCCAGCATCATGGTCGGGGATGCCGGAACCGACGTTGGGGTGGCCCGGCGCGCCGGTGTTCCCGTGATCGGCGTCAGCTTCGGCTACACCGATGTGCCGATCGAGGAACTCAAGCCTGACCGCCTGATCCATCACATGCGCGATCTGCCGGCAGCGGCGACGAGCCTGATGGGGCGCTTGAGCGTCAAGGCAACTGCCTGATATTGCTAAGAAAAATGTCGAATTAACCATTCATTAACCATGCACGCCCGGCCCGTTGCGTGGGTAGACCGGCAAACCTAAGGTCGCGCTTGGGATGGTGGCAGTTCGTCGCAGTGGGATGTGATGGTCATGCGTCGTGTGATTGCGATTGCGTTTGCGGGGGCGAGCCTGGCCGGCTGCTCCTCCTTTTCGTGGGACATGTTCAAGTCGGCGCCCCCGGCCATCCAGGTCCGGCTCGAATCGACCCCACCAGGCGCTGAGGCCGCAACCTCGCTCGGTCCGGGCTGCAAGACACCCTGCTCGGTGTCGGTTCCCGCCCCGGATGCTCCCTTCACCGTCAGCTACACGCTAGACAAGTACCTGCCGGCCTCAGTGCCGGTGAACGTCATCAAGACGCCCGGCGATTTCTCCACACCCGCCTCGGTCACAACCGACCCAAGTCCGGTATTCGTCGAGCTGCAGCCGGCCGTGCCGCCGAAACCGCTGAAGAAGCCGCATCGGCCGAAGAAGCCGAAGGCGCCAAAAGCGGCAGCGGCGCCCGCCGCGGCAGACTCTCCGTTCCCCGATCCGAACTCGGCGCCGCCTCCCGCCGCGCCGCCGCCGACAGCCCCCGCCCCTACGCGCTAATACGGTGCAGCGCACGATTGTCGGCAGTGGCGAGGATGCTTAGATTGCTTCCAAATGTGTTTGTCGCTGCGCAAAGCGCGGTGATGGCGATCGTGACAAGGCCTGTTGAATGAATGGACCCGCTGTGAGTCCCCTGTCCCCGCTGTCGAGCCCGATGACCGACCCGTTTGGCCGGACCATCACCTATTTGCGGGTTTCCGTCACCGATCGCTGCGACCTGCGCTGCTTCTACTGCATGTCTGAGGACATGACCTTCCTGCCCAAGGCAGACCTCTTGACGTTGGAGGAGCTCGACCGGCTGTGCTCGGCCTTCATCGCCAAGGGCGTGAAGAAGCTGCGGCTGACCGGCGGCGAGCCCCTGGTCCGCCGCAACGTGATGTCGTTGGTGCGCTCGCTGTCACGTCACCTCGCGAGCGGGAGCTTGCGCGAATTGACGCTGACCACCAACGGAACGCAACTGGCCAAGCATGCGCGGGAACTCGCCGATTGCGGCGTCCGCCGCATCAACGTCTCGCTCGACACGCTCGATCCGCAGAAGTTTCGCGAGATCACCCGCTGGGGCGAGATCGACAAGGTGCTGGAGGGCATCGAGGCGGCACGCGCGGCCGGGCTCGCGGTGAAGATCAACGCCGTGGCGCTGAAGAATCTCAACGAGGACGAGCTCCCCTCGCTGATGCGGTGGGCGCACGGCAAGGGCATGGGCCTGACGCTGATCGAGGTGATGCCGATGGGCGAGATCGGCTCGGGCCGCATCGACCAGTATCTGCCACTGTCGCTGGTGCGCGCGCGGCTCGCCCAGCAATTCACGCTGACGGACCTAAGCGAGACGACAGGCGGTCCGGCGCGCTATGTCAGCGTCGCGGAGACCGGCGGCAAGCTCGGCTTCATCACGCCGATGACCCACAACTTCTGCGAATCCTGCAACCGAGTGCGCATCACCTGCACGGGCACGCTACACACCTGCCTCGGCCATGAAGATGCCTCCGATTTGCGCAAGCCGCTGCGGGAGTCCGCCGAGGATACGCTGCTTGCGGCTGCGATCGACCGTGCGATCGGCCTCAAGCCCAAAGGGCACGATTTCATCATCGACCGCCGGCACAACCGCCCGAGCGTCAGCCGGCACATGAGCGTTACTGGCGGCTAGGACATTTACGGGGCCGCCTCTAACCTAACCCCCTGAGCACGCGTCAATTTGCCCATTTTTCCGATTGACGGCGCGCGAGCCCGCTGAAATGGTGCCTGCGCCTTGGCTGTCCGGCAGCATAAGCCGGCGCGCTGCCTTGAAGGCGAGCGCGATCAAGACGGCAAGGCACGAGGGGAGGACTGTCGCTGCAATCGCTCCGGATGACGAGCCGTCAAGGTCGCGTGCCTTTAGCGCGCCGGCCGTGCGATGCATGCACATGCACCCATGAATGAAGGCCGCGGCGGAGAAAAGTAAGATGCGTCCATTGTTGGCGGTGAGCAACGTCATCGACCTCCTCAATGAAAAAATCGGCAATATCTGTAACCTGCTGGTGCTGCTGGCGTGCCTCGTCAGTGCCGCCAATGCCATGATCCGCTACGCCTTCAGCTACTCGTCGAACGGCTGGCTGGAACTGCAATGGTACATGTTCGCCGTGCTCGTGATGTTCGGCGCGTCCTATACCTTCAAGCGCAACGAGCATGTCCGCGTCGAGATCTTCTATCTGATGCTGTCCGAGCGCGGCCAGCTCTGGCTCGACCTGATCGGCACGCTGTTCTTCCTGATCCCCTCCTGCCTCCTGCTCGCAAAACTCTCCTGGCCGTTCTTCATGCAGGCCTATGACGTCGGCGAGATGTCCGGCAATGCCGGCGGCCTGATCCGCTGGCCAATCAAGTTCGTGATCCCCGCAGGCTTCGTCATGCTGGCGCTGCAGGGTGTGTCTGAAGTCATCAAGCGTATCGCGGCTCTCCAGGGCTATGTGACGATCGACGCCAAGTACGAGAGACCGACCCAATGACCATTACGCTGGAGATGATGCCGCCGATGATGTTCGGCGGCCTGGTGGTGGCGATGCTGATCGGCTACCCGGTCGCGTTCACGCTGGCGGCGCTCGGCCTTTCCTTCGGCTTTCTCGCGATCCATCTCGGCTTCTTCGACCTGAACTTCCTTCAGGCGATTCCCGGCCGCGTGTTCGGCAGCGTGCTCGCCAACGAACTGCTGCTCGCGATCCCCTTCTTCACCTTCATGGGCGCTGTGCTGGAGCGATGCGGGCTCGCCGAGGACATGCTGGATTCCATGGGCCAGCTGTTCGGCCCGATCCGCGGCGGCCTCGGCTACTCGGTCATCATCGTCGGCTTCATCCTCGGCGCCATCACCGGCACGGTGGCGGCGCAGGTGATCGCCATGGCCCTGATCTCGATGCCGGTCATGATCCGCTACGGCTACAACATCCGCTACATCACCGGCGTGCTGGCGGCTTCCGGCACCATCACGCAGCTCGTGCCGCCCTCGCTGGTGCTGATCGTGCTCGCCGACCAGCTCGGCAAATCCGTCGGTGACATGTATCTCGGCGCCTGGGGTCCCTCGATCTTCCAGATCGTCCTGTTCGCCGGCTACACCTTCATGCTCGGCATCTTCAAGCCGAGCCACGTTCCGGCGGTCCCGAAAGAGGCGCGCACGCTGACCGGATGGGCGCTGTGGAAGAAGTGCCTGCTCGGCATCATCCCCTCCGCCGTCCTGATCTTCGTGGTGCTCGGCACCATGATGCTGGGCCTTGCGACCCCGACCGAAGCGGGCGCGATGGGCGCCGTCGGCGCCATCGTCCTCGCCGCCATCCACCACAAGGACTTCTCCTCCACGGGACGCAAGATCCTGATCATCGGCGTCATCACCGCCGGCATCGGCACGATCGTCGCGATGCTGTTCAGCGAGAACATCGTCTTCAAGATCGCCTATGCGATCACCTACCTCGCGGTCGCCTGGATCTGCATCGAGGCGGCCCGCATCCCCGACCTGCGCGATTTGATCAAGCAGGGCTACGAGACGACCATGCGCATCACCTGCATGGTCACCTTCATCCTGATCGGCTCGACCTGCTTCTCGATCGTGTTCCTCGGCTGCAACGGCGGCGTCTGGCTCGAGCACCTGCTCACGTCCCTGCCCGGCGGCGTCTGGGGCTTCCTGATCTTCATCAACCTCTTCATCTTCTTCGTCGCGTTCTTCCTCGACTTCTTCGAGATCGCCTTCATCATCCTGCCGATGATCGCTCCGATCGCACAGAAGATGCTGGCGCCGGTGGTCGGCCCCGACGCCGCGCTGATCTGGTTCGGCGTCATGCTCTGCGTGAACATGCAGACCTCGTTCCTGCATCCGCCGTTCGGCTTCGCGCTGTTCTACCTGCGTGGCGTCGCGCCGCGCTCGGTGAAGAGCTCGGACATCTACTGGGGTGCTGTGCCCTGGATCGGATTGCAGATGATCATGGTGCTGCTCGTGATCGTCTTCCCGTCCGTGGTGACGGGCCTGCTCGACAAGCCGGTCAATGTCGACCTCGACAAGGTGAAGATCGAGGTGCCGCAGATCGACCTGCCCCCGCTCGACCTCGGCCCGCCGCAAAAGTAGCTGACGCGAACGCGACTGCTTCCCCTTCTCTCCTTGTGGGAGAAGGGCACGCACTGGCGGGCCTCCGGTCACTCCGCGGCCGCCTAACACCGCCGTCCATGCTCACGGCCGAGAACTCGACAGCCGTGCTTCCCTCAGAGAATGATGGACGCCTTATCGAGATATTTTTGACATTGCAGGTCGCCGTGCAGGATTTTGCCCGAACCGCTTCCAGAAGACTGTGAACCGCCGGCCGCTCTCTCAAGGTCGCATTCGCTCAGTTCTGCCATGGGAACGTGGCCTTCGAGGTCCTTGTCATTGGGCTACCGTGTCATGATGTTGTTTCTTTGCTTTCCAACACCAGCGCTCATCTCAGAGCGATAATGCCGGTGATTGACATCTTTTAGCTCACGCTACGGCACCTTGAGCGAGGCTCCATTTGGCGGCAACGTTACCCTTGGCGGTGCCATCCGGCTTCTGCTCGGTGTACTTAAATTCTACTTCCGTGTAGCTGAGTGAAAGGGATCCACCAGTGGCTTTCGCTAGCAGTTCGTCGTTCAATTCGCATTTCGAAAGCTTTTGAACTGTGTTGAGGCTGCTCATGATCTACTCCTTGATGAGGATATGAGCATGCTCCATCTGCTTCGCAGGGCCTGTGACGGATATCACCCTGCTCACGCGACCGCGCGGGACATGACAGACTGGCCGGACAGCGTCGGGAGGTCCCAGCACTGAGCTAGTGATCAAAGTCACATACTTGGTTGGATCGTCGGTTGAGTATCGCCGCCAGGCTATCGGCTACTCAGGAGAGAGACATGACCAAACCCTCACTGCAGGACCAACCGACCATGACAACCGGTAAGGCCAAGATCGAGTTGGCGGAGCAGGAGTTGAGCCGGGTCACCGGTGGTGGAAAGACCGGTGGGAAGCCACTCGAGTTTCTAACAATTACAATGAAGCTGGTTACCGTAAGCTCCTAAGTGCCGCAAATCGCAGACGCGGCGATCTCCTCCCTCCTCGGACGGAGGAAGATGCCGCCGGTCGGCAAGCCCGACCTTTTTCAATGTGAGCTCGCTGTGCGCGACTCTTCGGCAACGCCCGTCCTGAAGCCGGCCGCGGTCAAGGCATCTCGACAAAGAGTTCAGCCCACCCTGTGCTACGAAGGGACCGGTGCAGGGCTCTGACCCGCCAGCTTGAAGCACAGCGTGAACTGCGCGCCGCCGCCGGGGAGGTTTTCGACGGCGATGCTCGCCGCGTGATCCTCCGCGACGCCGCGCACGATCGACAGCCCGAGGCCCGCACCATCGCTGCGCTGGCGGTCGGCGCGCCAGAAGCGCTGGAAGATCAGCTCGCGCTCGGCTTCCGCGATGCCCGGACCGCAGTCGCGCACCCGCACCACGCCATCGCCGCTGACCTCGACGTCGACGGCGGTATCCCTCGCGGTGAACTTGATGGCGTTTTCCGCAAGATTGAAGATCGCCCGTTGCAGCATCTCGGAATTGCCGTGGATCAGGACCGGCGCATCGGTGCCCTTCAGCGCGATGTCCTTGTTCTGGGCAAGCGCCAGCGGCGCGATCGAGCCGATCACCTCGGCGCAGACGGCACGCAGGTCCGCGGTCTCGCCGGGATCGAGCACCAGCGTATCGAGCTCGGCGATCTCCAGCAGCTGCGCGACGATCCGGCTCATGCCCTCGATGTCGGCATGCAACGCCTCCCTGGCCGCGCCGTCGCCCAATGTCTCGATCCGGGTGCGCAGGATCGCGAGCGGCGTGCGCAGCTGATGCGCGGCATCCGCGGTGAACTGCCGTTGCACGCGAAAGCCGTCCTCGAGCCGGTCGAGCGCCTGGTTGACGGCGGTGACCAGCGGCATGATCTCGCGCGGGATCTGCTCCGTCGGCAGGCGGATATCGGTGCGCGCAGGGCTGATATTGGTCGCCTCCTCCGAGGCCTTCAGCAGTGGCGAGATGGCGCGGCGGAAGATGATGATGTCGGTGGCGAGCAGGACCAGAAGGATCGGAATCGTGATCCACCCGACGCGGCGGAAGAAATTGGCGACGATGTCGTCGATGATGACGTCGCGATGGGCGAGATCCTCGGCGACCTGGATGCGCACGGTCTTGTCGTCGATGGTGCGCGTTACGCCCGCGCCGGAAATGGTCTCCGAAGCCGCCGCGCCGGTCTTCTTGTGCGAAGAGAACAGCACCCTGCCCTCGGCATCGCTGATGTCATATTGGTAGCGGCCATAGGCCTCCGAATAGAGGCCGCGGAGGCTGTCTGGCAGGTTGAACGTGATCCTGCCGTCCGGCTGCACGGCGATGCGTTCGGCGAGCACCTCGGCCTGCGCCCGCATGGCGTCGCGATGCAAATGGTCGATCTCGGAATTCAACAGCCAGAACAGCACCAGCGGCAGGAAGATCGCGACCACCGCGACCGCAACGATGTGCAGGAAGACGATGCGCCAGATCAGCGATTTGAACGTCGGTGGCCTCAGGCGCAGCACGCTATTTCTCCTCGGCCATCAGATAGCCGACGCCGCGGATGGTATGGATCACGACTTTGGCGCCGTGCTCGGCGAGCTGCTTGCGCAGCCGCGAGACGTAGACTTCCACGGCGTTGGACGCCACCTCGCCCTCGAGCCCGAAGATGTGATCCTCGACGTTCTTCTTAGGCACAACCCGCCCCTGCCGCCGCAGCAAGATCTCCAGCACCGAGGTCTCGCGCGCGGAGATGATCCGCGGCTGGTCGTCGACGAATATCTGCCGGCTCTCGGTGTCGTAGACGAGGTTGGCAAGGCGCAGCGAGCGGCCGAGCAACTGGCCGGGGCGGCGCAGGATCGCCTCCAGCCGCGCCACCAGCTCCTCGAGCGCGAACGGCTTGGCGAGATAATCATCGGCGCCGCTGCGCAGGCCGTTGACCCGATCCTGCAAGCCGCCGCGCGCGGTCAGCACCAGCACCGGCAACGGGTCCATGTGGCGGCGCAGCTCGCGCAGCACTGCAAGACCGTCGCCATCGGGCAGGCCGAGATCGAGGATCATCGCGGCATAGCTGACGTTGCGCACCGCCTCGCGCGCCTCGGCCGCGCTGCTGACGATGTCGCTCTCATAGCCCGCCGCGGTCAGGCCGTTCGCAACGAGCCGCGACAGCTCGACATTGTCCTCGACGATCAGAAGACGCATCTCAGGTGAAGTCCAATGATTTCCATTGTTCGGAAGGAACGCACTCGCAGTATATCGGTAGTCTCATCCTTTCGTCATGGAATCACCGCGCTTGCCAGCACATGGCGGCCGCATCCCAGGAGGCCGTCAGGTTGGTGTAAGATCGACCTACTAACATACTCTAGGTCGCTGCCGATGCAATCAGCGGACATGCCGGTCAATCGCCAACCCACATCGCGCGACCCAGTAATTTCAAAATTCGCGCTGCCCGTCTTTACGGCAATCCATTCGATCGTGAGGCAATTCGATGGCGAAGCAGTTGCCTTCTTCGCAGATCCAGAGATGATGTCATGTCTCTTCGATCCACGCCTCTGAGCCGCAGTGCCGCACGCTGGATTGCATTCATTTCGGCCGGTATCTCGGGGATACTTGCGCTCGAGGTTGCCCTGTCCCTTGGCCTGTTTGCATGGAATGGCGAGCCGCATGCCCCGGCAGACCTTGGGACACAGTCGCGGCAGGCAGCGGCCGCAGCCGCAGCCGCAATCGTTTCGGTCATCGCCCAAATCATCGGAAAAGCGTCATAATCAGCGAGAGAACCGATAGGTTCGGGCCTGTCAGATTGACGTAAGGCGAGCTTGCTAACACAGTTCCGCGCGCTGGAGTTGCTGGGTTGCAAATGCTCAGCAACCCTGACACGTGAGGCGCAAACGCATCCAAAGGAATCTGGGGTGGCAGGAGCGAAGATGGCATCTCGCATCAAGCATGCGGGCTATGCAGTAGCCGTCGCGGCGGTCGCGGTCTTCTTGACCGGCGCCTGGCTACTCAGCCGCACCCAGGACATTCGCTCGGCGAAGGCCGCGGACACGGACACCAAGAGCAACGTCGATGTCGCGCAGCAAACAGTCGGAGTCAGCGAGAAGCAAGCCGACGGCTTCAAGATTCTGGCGGCCGAGCCGCGCGCCTTTCGCGTGACGAAGAACGCGGTCGGCTCGATCGACTTCAACCAGAACATGCTGGTTCAGGCGTTCACTCCCAACCCGGGCAAGATCGTCGATACCATCCTCAACGTCGGCGATACCGTGAGCAAAGGGCAGCCCCTGTTCACGATCGACAGCCCCGATCTGCTCCAGGCCGAATCCACCCTGCTGGCCGCCGCGGGCGTGCTGGAGCTCCAGACCCGGACCCTCAATCGCGTCAAGCAGCTTCTGAAGACCGGCGGTGGCGCACAGAAGGACGTCGATCAGGCAACCTCCGATCAGCAGACCGCCGAAGGCAATTACAAGGCCGCTCGCGACGCCGTGCGCATCTTCGGCAAGACCGACGAGGAGGTCGACCGCATCCTCGCGGACCGCAAGGTCGACTCCATCCTGCGCGTGCTAAGTCCGATCTCGGGCAAGATCGTGGCCCGCACCGCCGCGCCCGGCCTCTACGTCCAGCCGGGGAATGCGCCGGCGCCGTATACGCTTGCCGACCTCTCCACCATGTGGATGGTCGCCAATGTCATCGAGACCGACGCCCCCGCCTATCAGCTTGGCCAGCCGGTGGCGGTGAGCGTTCCCGCCTACCCCGGAGAGGTATTCCGGGGCTCTGTGACGACACTCGGGCTGAACATCGACCCGAGCACGCATCGGCAACTGGTCCGCTCGGTGATCGAAGATCCCGATCACAAGCTCCGCGCCGGCATGCTCGCCAGTTTTTCCATCGAGATCGAAGGTCCGAAAACGTCGATCGCGGTCCCCTCGGACGCGATCGTCCGCGAAGGTGACGGTTCCATGACAGTGTGGGTCACCACCGACCGCCGCCACTTCCAGAGGCGCGCGGTGAAGGTCGGGCTGGAGCAGAACGGATGGCGCCAGATCGTTGAGGGACTGAACCCCGGTGAGCTGGTGGCCTCAACCGGTGCAATCTTCCTCAGCAACAAGTTTGCGATCGCGGTCACAGGCTGAACCTCGCATCCGTCAACCGCGCCCGCCACTCAGTACAAGTAAACGGCCTTGATCAAGAGCATCCTCCAGTTCGGCCTGACCCGCAGCGCGATCATCGTGCTCGGCCTCGTCGTGTTCTGCGCCGCAGGCCTTGCGGCCTTCAGCAAGCTGAACATCGAGGCCTATCCCAATCCGGCGCCCGTGATCCTGGAGATCACCGCGCAGGCACCGGGTCTGTCGGCCGAGGAGATGGAGAAGTACTACACGATCCCGATGGAGGTCGGCCTCTATCCGACGCCCGGCGTCGTCAACATCCGCTCGACTTCGTTCTACGGCCTGTCCTTCGTCCGCGTCACCTTCCGCTACGGCGTCGACTATTATTTCGCGCTGACGCAGGCCGCCAACAGCATCCAGCAGAACATCACCCTGCCCGGCAATCTGGTGCCGACCATCCAGCAGTCGAGCCTGGTCGGTGAGATCTATCGCTACCAGCTCGTCGGCCCGCCGAATTTCGGCCTGACCAACTTGCGCACCTTGCAGGACTACGTCGTCACCCGGCGCCTGATGACCATTCCCGGCGTGGTCCAAATCAACTCCTGGGGCGGCACCACCAAGCAGTTCAATGTCGACGCCGACCTCGCAAAGCTGGAATCCTACAACATCACTGTGCCACAGCTCGTCTCCGCGCTTGGCAATTCCAACGCCAATGTCGGCGGCCGCGAGATCGCGATCGGGCAGCAGTCGGTCAACATCCGCGGCATCGGCCTGATCGATTCCGGGGGCGCCGACGACGTCACCAAGGGCTACCGGGTCAGCGACATCGAGAACATCGTCCTCACCCAGCAGAACGGGCTTCCGATCCAGATCAAGGACGTCGCCAAGGTCTCGATCGGCTACGTGCCGCGGCTCGGCATCGCCGGCAAGGACAAGGAAGACGACATCACCGCCGCGATCGTCGTGATGGGACGGACCCAGCACACCAACGACATCATCCCGAAGGTCCAGGACGAGGTTGCCAAGATCAACAGCGACGGCACCCTGCCGCCGGGCGTCAAGATCGTGCCGTATTACGACCGCAGCACGCTGGTTGGGGTCACGACACACACTGTGCTGCACAACCTGGTGTTCGGCTGCCTCCTGGTGTTCGTGATCCAGTGGGTTTTCCTCGGCAATCTGCGCAGCGCGATGATCGTGGCCGCCAACATTCCGTTCGCGCTGTTCTTCGCCATCATCATCCTGGTGCTGCAGGGCGAGGACGCCAATCTCCTGTCGCTCGGCGCGGTCGATTTCGGCATCATCGTCGATTCCGCCGTCATCATGATGGAGAACATCTTCCGCAATTTCCAATCGAACTCCGAGAGTCGCGCCCGCCTGCTCCAGAATCTGGCCGAAGGCTTTTGGGGTCCCGATCCGACCGCCCCGGCTCACGGCCAGCCGACCACGGTGCGCTGGACCGACCGCTTGAGGATGATCTTCGTCAGTGCACTCCAGGTCGATAAGGCCGTGTTCTTCACTGCCGCGATCACGGTGACGGCCTTCGTGCCGCTGTTCACGATGCAGGGCGTCGAAGGCCAGATCTTCGGGCCGATGGCGCGCACCTATGGCTACGCGCTCGCCGGCGCGCTGCTCGCGACCTTCACGGTGACGCCCGTGCTCGCCTCGCTGCTGCTGCCCGAGCACATCGAGGAGACCGAGACCGTCATCGTGCGCGGCCTGCGCAAGGTCTACACGCCGGTACTGCGCTGGGCGCTCGGCAGCGTCAGGCTCGCGGTGACCGCGGGCGTCATCTTCCTCGCCCTCTCGGGGCTTGCGGCGAGCCGGCTCGGCAGCGAGTTCCTGCCGGCGCTCGAAGAGGGCAATTTCTGGATCCGCGCCGCGATGCCGCCGACCATCTCGCTCGACGCCGGCACCGAGGCGACGCGCAAGATGCGCGAAATCCTGCTCCGTCATCCCGAGATCATCACGGTCGTCTCGCAGCACGGCCGGCCCGACAATGGCAGCGACGCTTCGCCCTTCTCCAATGTCGAGCTGTTCGCGCCGATCAAGCCGTTCGACGAATGGCCGCCCGGATTGACCAAGGAGAAGCTGACCGAGGAGCTCCAGAAGGAGTTCGACGAGGAGCTGCCCGGGATCACCTTCAACTTCTCCCAGTACATCCAGGACAATGTCGAGGAGGCCCTATCCGGCGTGAAGGGCGCCAATTCGGTCAAGGTCATCGGCCCCAATCTCGACGTGCTGGAACAGACCGCGGTCAAGGTGATGGACGTGATGCGCAACGTCAACGGCGTCGCCGATCTCGGCGTCTTCCATCTGGTCGGCCAGCCCAACCTCAACATCAGGGTCAATCGCGAGAAGACGGCCCGCTACGGGCTGAACACGGGCGACGTCACCACCGTGGTTCAGGCCGCGCTCGGCGGCAGCGTCGCCACCAACGTGCTGGAGGCCGACCGCACCTTTGGCGTCGCAGTGCGCCTCGACCCCAAATTCCGCCAGAACATCGATGAGATCCGCAGCCTGAAGGTTGCCTACCAGACGCCATCAGGCACCAATGCCTACATTCCCCTGAGCGAGCTTGCCGACATCTCGCTCGATACCGGCGCGCTGTTCATCTACCGCGAGAAGAGCCAACGCTACATCCCGATCAAGTTCAGCGTGCGCGGCCGCGATCTCGGCTCCACGGTCGCGGAGGCGCAGGCGCGCGTTGCCGACGCGGTGCAGCTTCCGACCGGTTACCGCATCATCTGGTCCGGCGAGTTCGACAATCTCGAGGCGGCGAAGGCCCGTCTCATGATCGTGCTGCCGGTGACCTTGCTGCTGATCTTCGTCCTGCTCTACAGCCTGTTCAACTCGGTGCGCGACAGCCTGCTGGCGCTCGCCGGCATTCCCTTCGCGGTCGGCGGCGGCCTGATCGCCCTTTATCTCGCCGATCTCGATTTCAGCATCTCGGCCGCGATCGGCTTCATCTCGCTGTTCGGCGTCGCGGTGATGGACGGTATCCTCAACATCACTTATTTCCGCGAGTTGCGCGCCTCGGGTCTCGGCATCGCCGAAGCCGTGTTCAACGGCGCCGAGCAGCGCATGCGGCCGATGCTGATGACCGCGCTGTCGGCCGGCGTCGGCCTGTTCCCGGCGGCGCTGTCGCACGGCATCGGCAGCCAGGTGCAGCGGCCGCTTGCCACCGTCGTGGTCGGCGGCATGTTCATCGGCCCGCTGCTGCTGCTCGTGGTCGCGCCGGCCCTGCGCAAGATATTCCTGTCGCGGGAGCGAGCGCCGTCCGAACAGGACAACGCGGCCCCCTCGCCGCCAGAAGTGGCCCATTAGGGAAGGCGAGGAGAATGCGCAGCGCAACAGCCATGATCCGCCTCGCCCGAGGGCTCGCCACCGGGGGCGCAAGCCTCTGGCTTGCGAGTTGCGCCGTGGGCCCGAATTTCGCCCCGCCCCCGGCACCCGACGTCACCCGCTACACGCCGGAGCCGACGGCTTCGCCGCGCAGCGAGTCCGACGGGCCGCCCGTGCCGCGGCAGCGTTTCGTCGATGGAGCGGATATTCCGATCCGTTGGTGGGCGGCGTTCCGATCCAAGCCCCTGAACGAATTGATCCGGCTCTCAGTCGAGCACAACCCCACCCTGCAGTCGGCCGAGGCATCGATCAGAATCGCGCAATACAACGCGTTGGCCCAGCGCGGGCTTTACTTCCCGCAGATCGGCGCAAATTACACGCCCTCCGAGCAGCAGATATCCGGCGCCTCGAGTTCGGGTCCAGGTGGCCAGTCCCCGTCGGTATTTTCGCTCCATACCGCGCAATTGAACGTCAGTTTCGTGCCGGATATCTGGGGCCAGAATATTCGCACCGTCGAGAGCCTCGACGCAATATCCGAGCAGCAACTGTTCCAGCTCGAGGCGGCCTACCTCACGCTGACTGCCAACGTCGTCACCGCGGCGATCCAGGAAGCATCACTTCGCGGCCAGATTGCCGCGATCCAGCGCGTTGTGAAGATTGAGCGCGGCATCCTGGAGATCGTGAAGAACCAGTTCAACGCGGGCAGTGCCTCCCAGGTCGACGTGCTGGCGCAGGAGGCCGCGCTGGCCCAGTCCGAGCAGCTCCTGCCGCCGCTCGAAAAGCAGCTCGCCATTCAGCGCGACCTCCTGACCGCGCTTGCCGGGCAATTCTCCGCGGACGAAATCCTGCAAAAGTTTACGCTCGACGGGCTGACGCTACCCGCAAATCTGCCGGTGAGCCTCCCGAGCAAGGTGGTAAGCCAACGTCCGGACGTCAGGGCTGCCGAGGCGCTGCTGCACTCGACGAACGCCCTGGTCGGTGTGTCGATCGCGGCGCGGCTGCCCAACGTGACGATTACCGGAAATGCAGGAGCCACCGGCTTCAGCCTGGCCGAGTTGTTCACGCCAGGGACCAGCTTCTATGTCATCGCGGCGAGTGTGACCCAGCCGCTTTTCGATGGGCTGACGCTTTACCACAAGCAGAAGGCCGCAGAGGCCGCGGTGGACCAGGCGGACGGACTCTATCGCCAGGCCGTCGTCACGGCGATGCAGAACGTCGCCGACGCTTTGCGCAGTCTACAGGCCGATGCGCGTGCCGTGCAGGCTGCGGTCAAGGCCGAACTCGCCGCGAAGGCAAGTCTCGACATCATTCAGAAGCAGCTCGTTCTCGGGCAGGTCAATCAGGTGGTCGTGCTCAATGCCCAGCAAGTCTATCTGACAGCCGCGGTCGCCCGCGTTCAGGCACAAGCGACGCGCCTCTCGGACACCGCCGGCCTGTTCATGGCGCTCGGCGGCAGCTGGCCGGCACAATGCACGACTCCGGTCTGGCGCGACTGCGTGATGGCGGACGCCTCCAATGCGACCGTTCGGGTGAGCGAGGCCAAATGAGCGGAGGCAAACGGGAAGCGGACGAAGGGGAACGCCTACCAGATGACGGCTGCGCACAGCAGCGCGAGCGGCAGCACGGCAAGGCCGATCGGAACCCACTTGCGCATCTCGGCCGGGTTCTTCGGATAGAGGAAGATCTGGACGGCAACGAAGCCACCGACGGTCAGGCCGAGGATGAAGCGAAACATATCGGACGGCGTGTCGTACGCCGACCACAGGGTTTCGTTCTGGGGTGCCGCAACACGGACGGTGATCGCAATCACCACCAGGAGAAAGAGCGTCCGCAGAAAAAGACCGAGGAACCGCATACGTGCCATCCAGCGCCGAACCGAATCTTACCACGAGCCGGCCGGGGAAGCCATCATGCCGCAGCGCCGAACAGTGCCGCTTCTTTCAACTGAAAGCTCGCCATGAGACACGGAATCACCCCTGCTGTCGCCCTTGCACTGGCGTTCCTCTCCACCGGCGCGGCCGGCGCCGCGACGTCATCGCGCTGTCATGCGGAGGTTCTCTCCTCCGAAGAGCTCCCCTATGCACTGCCCGGCTATTGGCTGCTCAAGGCCACGGTGCGCGTGACTTATCCGCACGGCCCGACGGTCGTCTCAACCTTCGCCAGGAATACGCCCTGGCAGACCGTCGTTCGCCGGGGTGACACGTTCTGGTTCGATTGCGAGCGCCTTCGGGATGCATGGGCCGTCTCGCTGACGCCGCCCCAATAGACGCAGTACCCTGGGAACCTTTATGGCAAATCTGTTTCTCGGCCTCGTTCAAGTCGCCCTGCTCGCAGCAGCCGGCCCTGCTGTCGATCGCGGCGATCGGCCTCCGGTCGCCAAGGTGCGGATGGTGTGCGACCAAAACTGCGACTGCTGGCGAACCCGCTATCAGGAGCACCGGTCGCTCCTGGCCGATCGCGCCGACCTCGCATGTCCGCCGACGGCAACTGGTCGCCCCGTGGTCGGCTATTACAACGGCCATTACCGCACGGGACCTGCCACGGGGATTGGATTCGACAGCCGCACTCCCGTCCGGAGATTCGCATTCCCGTTCTGACGACAACGCCCCGCCTCGCGTCTGCGATCACTCGCGTGCAGGCGGAAGCGACGCGGCTCTCTGTTCATGGCGCTCGGCGGCGGCTGGCCGGCACAATGCACAACGCCGTCTGGCGCGAATGTGTGTTTGCAGACCGGCCTGGCCCTGCCATGAAGTTCAGCGAGAGCACGTTGTCGCCTCGCTGAGGCGGTAGCAAAGATCCGGGTGCTGGATACGTGGGTGGCGCACTGGTCTGTTCCACGAACAAACCTGCGGCAAGACCAGGAATGGCTGAAGGGAGCACGCATGCACCTCCTCAAGTTCACGCTCGCATCCGCATTCTGCTTGATGGCGACGCTCGTCCAGGCGGCCGGTTTTCGTCTGATCACGGTGCCAGCCGAGGCCGGCTTTCCGGCGATCCGAGCAGCCGTGTGGTCTCCTTGCCTTGAAAAGGCGGGCGAGGTGAAATTCCGCACGACCACTCTGCCTGCAACACAGGACTGTGTTGTATCCGGCGAAGAGCTGCCATTGATCGTGATCTCGCATGGCTACGGCGGATCTTTCGTCGGCCACCATGACACCGCCGAGGCACTCGCCGATGGCGGGTTCGTCGTTGTCGCGCTCAACCATCCGGTCGACGCAGGAGGCGGCGATATGAGCCGTGCGGACACGCTCGCCGCATGGACGGAGCGTCCGGCCGATATCACGAGAGTGATCGATTACATGCTCACCGCATGGCCTGATCATTCGAAACTCGATCGTCAAAATATCGGTTTCTTTGGCTTCTCGAGAGGCGGTTACACGGGCCTGGTCGTCGCAGGCGGCAATCCCGATCTCCGAAAAGCTGTCGCATTTTGTCCCGAGGGTTCTCCGAAACCGAGCTGCGCAGAACTGCGACGAAACGAGATTCCGACACAAGCATTCGGGCATGACCAGCGCGTAAAGGCCCTTGTCATAGCCGATCCGGCTTTCGGTCCATTGTTCGATCCGGATGGATTAAAGAGCGTGAAAATCCCAACTCAACTTTGGGCGTCGGAGCTGAGTGGAGAAGACAGGACCGGCGGCGAAGTCACGCCGGCCTATGTTTCAGCGATTGATCGCGACCTGCCGGTCAAACCCGATTACCATCTTGTGCCGGGCGCCGGTCACTACGCATTCCTTCCACCTTGCGCGCCGGATTTGGCGAAGAGACTTCCCAATATATGCACCGACCGCCCCGGCTTCGACCGGGTCGCCTTTCATACGGAGTTCAACGCCGCCGTGCTGGCCTTCCTCCGAAAGGCATTTGGCAAGAGCTGATCAGCCCCTGAGGGGGCCGGGTTTCGGCCTGCTCGTAGGATGGGTAGAGCGGAGCGAAACCCATCGCGCAGCCGGACCCAGACGACACTCGTAGTCGTCCATTTGAGCTTCCTGGGAGAGATGATGGGTTTCGCTCCCTCAACCCGTCCTACACCTGACTGCTATTCAACAGCACGCCTCCATTCACCTCGACACGAAACAGAACCAGGTGCAAAGGTGGATCATCGCGCTCGGAAACGGGCTGGATATTCAGCAAACCACAGGGATCGATGGACCATGGGCGACACTGCTCTGACGGTTTTCAGGGAGATTGCCGAAACCGATTTCGATGACATGGCCGATGCCCTGATCGAAATGCAAGCTCATTATCGCGCCCGCTGCCCCGCGCGGGAATCGATCATTGACGGGTTGAGGACGAGGCCCGCGGGATCGCGAATTCTGCTTGCTTATGAGAACGACGGGATTGCCGGGTTTGCATGCTTTAGCGCCATCTATCCTGGGCCCGGTTTGACATCAGGCTTTTTCTTGAAAGAGCTCTACGTTCGTCACGAACGACGCAGGAGCGGATTAGGGAAACGGCTTGTGGCGCAACTGGCCACAATGGCTCGGCAAGAGGGCCACGCTCGCATCGATTGGACTGTCGATGCGGATGATCCAGGACTTCAACGGTTCTACGAGATGCTCGGCGGGCGGGCGCTCCAGGAGAAACGGTTCTTCCGCCTGGCCGGCGCAAAGCTGACGGAGCTGGCTGGAACGTAAGTACGGATGGGTCGAGCAACTGTCCGCCGTAGTGAGCGAAGGCGGACGCGAAACCCATCGCGCGGTCGAAGGCATGGCACACATTCGGCTTACATTCTCGTCGCCAGCGCCTATTGTCTAGGTTCAGGGCTGCCACGATCAGAAGCCCCTGAAGGACTGGTAGATTGCGCTACCACTTTGAGGACTTCGTGCTCGACACCGACCGGCGCGAGTTGCGTCGCGGGACGGAAATGATCTCCGTTGCGCCGCAGGTATTCGACCTCCTCGAATATCTGATCCGCAACAGGGAGCGCGTGGTCGGCAAGGACGATTTAATCAATGCCATTTGGAACGGCCGCGTCGTATCGGATGCAGCCCTGACGACCCGTCTCAATGTCGCTCGAAGCGTTGTTGGCGATTCCGGCGAGGAGCAGCGCCTCATCAAAACCCTACCACGCAAGGGCTTCCGCTTCCTCGGGCCAGTGCTGGAAGTCCCCGGACCCATCGCATTTCCCGACGATCGCGTAGATCCGTCCAAATCAGTCCCCGCGCTTCCGGACAGACCCTCGATAGCGGTATTGCCGTTCCAAAACATGAGCGGTGATCCCGATCAGGACTATTTTGCTGACGGCATGGTGGACGAAATCACCACTGCGCTGTCACGGTTCAAATTTCTCTTCGTGATCGCACGCAATTCCAGTTTTGCCTACAAGGGCAAAGCCGTCGACATCAAGCAGGTCGGGCGCGAACTCGGTGTGCGATACGTGCTAGAGGGCAGCGTGCGCAAGGCAGCGGGAAAAGTCCGCATCATTGGCCGACTGATCGATGCCGCGACGGGGATGTACCTTTGGGCTGATCGCTTTGAGGGTGACCTGACCGATATATTCGCTCTCCAGGATCGCATGACCGAGAGTGTCGTCTCGGCCGTTGCACCCAAAATGTTTCAAATTGAAATCGGTTTGGCGGCGCGTCGGCCGAACGACCTGAGTGCCTACGACCTCTGCCTTCGAGCGGTACCGCATCTGAACTCGCGCACCCCCGAAGGAGCAGCCGAGGCGCTTCGGCTTGCTTCTCGCGCATTGGAGATTGACCCGGGGTACGGCTTTGCTGCGACCCTTGCGGGCACCTGCCACTTCGTAAATGTTGCAGAGGAATGGGCGGCCGATCCGAAGTCGCAAGCTGCGGCGATTGCGGAAGGATTTCGGCTGCTCCGGTTGGCAATTCGCATTGACGAGAACGACTGTGAGGCGTTGAGCGCACTTAGCCGCGCAACGTCGATGTGGACTTCCGATTTCGATACCGCCAAAGACCTGGCCGACCGCGCGGTTTCTGCCAACCCTAATGCGGCCGACGCATGGGTCCATCGAGGTTGGACTTACCTCACAGCGGGGCGGCCTGAAGAGGCGATCAGGAGCTTTGAGCGTGCGATTCGATTGAGTCCATTTGACCGGCTACTCGTTTCAAATCTGGTCGGGATCGGCTGTGCATTGATCGACCTCGGTCGTTTCGATGAGGCAGTCGCGTCCGCCAGGAAGGCTCTACAAAGGGACAAGACTTACGGGGCGGCCCATCGCTGCCTTGCGGCTGCGCTCACGCACCTTGGGCAGGATATGGAAGCCAAGAAGACGGCGACCCGACTTCTCGAGATCGAACCTGAATTCCGGATATCGAAACTGATGGCGCGTGGTCAACGGAGTCGGATGATCATCGAGGGGCTGCGCAAGGCCGGACTTCCGGAGTGAACCCCTCAGCCACTGCGCCTTCGGCAAGCAACGCCTTCGTGCGCCGCAGATCCGGTACGATGGTCTTCCCGTCAAAGCTGGTGTCGAGTGGGGTCAACAAGGCGTGCGCTTCCGGGATCTTGCCCTGATTGCACCATAGCCCGGCAAGGGCATTCGAGGCGCGCAATTGCCAAAGCCGCGCTCCCTGCCGTGCGGCAACAGCTATCGCCTTTTCGTAGCAGATTTCTGCGGCTGCTGGAGAGCCGCCTCCACCGACCAGCAAATCGCCCTTTAACCGATGAAGCTCGGCCTCGTACCAGCGTCCGCTCGTTCCAGCTACGGTCAGCAACGTCTGATCAACGAGCTTCATGGCATCGGCGACCTGTGCTGATTTCGCGAGGGCCTGGGCCAGGAGATAGCGGGCGAACTGCACCCAGATCAGCGCACCAGTCGCTTCCAGCGCCCTCACGCTCTTGCGAAGCTCAGGAAGGCCCTCTTCCACATTTCCGAGATGACAACTTGCCCAGCCTCGCAGCATTCGGCCGCCAGCCAACCAAAGCGGAAAAGCATACTCGGAGGCCAGCACGACCGTTCGTTCGGCAATCGGATAACCTGCCTCAGGGTCGCCACGTAGCACATGCGCTCCCGCCAGAAAAGCGAGCGCATTACAGAGGCTATGCGGATGCCGCTGCTGCTCGGCGAGTCGCACCGCGTTTTGGCCAAATGCCAGGCCCCGATCGATGTCCCCGAGCAGCGTAGACGCAAGCGTCAAATAGGTTTGCGAGACAATCGGGGTGAGCGGTGCGTGATGCGTCTCATCGTACAATCCGAGCGAGTCCACCAGGTGGTCACGCGCAGCGGCCAGTTCGCCGATCAGAAACAGCGCCTGGCCGAGAGCACGATGCCCGATCAGCTTGGGCATCGGATTGTCCTGCTGCTGGGCTCTCGCCAATAACTCCTCTGCCAATGTCCGAGACTGCTCGAAGTCGCCTCGCGTGACATGGAAGGCAATGATCCCATTGAGTACCGCAAATCTCTGATCGGAATTCTTGGCAGTGCTGCACAGGTCAAGCGCCCGTTTGTAGGCCTCAACGGTCTCCGTGGCGGCAAACCCCTTTGAAGCCGCGAAGGCGTTTCCCAGCGACAGCTGCAATTGCAACTCGAGATTATCGCGCTCCATGTCCGAGGGAAACTCGGTCAGCCGCTTGAGAGCCAATTGAAGGTGGGTACTGGCTTCGACAAAAGCAGATCGGGCGCTGGCTTGCCGAGCAGCCCTTGTCCAATAATCGATCGCTAGTTTGGCTCTGCCAGCTTCGGCATAGTGCTGTGCAACGATTTCAGGAGCAGCATGAGCATCTTTCGGGAAGTCTCTGCATAGGATGTCCGCGATTCTTCCGTGAAGCTTTCGGCGTTGGTCGTTGAGTATGCTCGCATAGGCTTCGTCTCGAAGGAGTGCGTGCTTGAAGGAGAAGCTCTGATCGCTCAGGTGACCGGTTCGGAACACCAGACCGGATGCCAACAACCGATCGACGGCTGCCTGAACATCGCTTTCCGAGAACGGGGCCGTCGCCTTCAGCAGCTCAAGGGAAAAGTCACGACCGATCACGGATGCGATCTGAGCGACGGTTTTCGCTGGTGCGAGCAGGTCCAAACGAGCCATTAGCGAGTCATGCAATGTTTCTGGCACCAGCAGCATGGAATGTGCACCAGAACGTTCCTCGCGCGATCCAATGCCTCCGCTTTCGAGGACTGCCTTCGTGATTTCCTCGACAAAGAGTGGCACGCCATCCGTCTTGACCAGAATTTGATCGATTGCAGTCCGCGGCAAGTCTTTGCCCTTGGTCAGAGATTGGAGCATCGAAGTCACCTGCTGCCGATCCAATCGATTGACCGTCAACGAGGTCACGTGCGGTTGTTCGGCCCAAGGCAGAGTAAGATCCGGACGATGCAGCAGGACGACCAACATCCGCCAATTCTTGACGTTGTCGCGGATGCGCCGAAGCAGCTCCAGGGAGGTTGGATCTGCCCAATGTACGTCCTCGAATACGAGAACAACCGGTTGCTGCTCGGCACTGGCCTGCAGCAGAGCGAGGAGAGCGCTGAAGGTTTGGCCCTTTAGCTGCTCGGGCGTCAGCTCTCGCTGAAGGTCACGATCTCCCATCGGAATTGACAGCAACGCGGCTAACGACGGAACGATTGATTTGGCTTGCTCTGTCGTCCGGCGTACCAGGTCCTCCAACTTGTTCAATCGAACCGCAGGCGAGATATCGCGAGTTATATCGGCGGCATGCTCCAGGTAATGAATGACTGGATGTAGCGCGCTGCTCGTATGATACGACGAGCACTGAAATTGCAGGAAACCGTATCTCTCTTCGGCCAGTCGGTGTCGCAGGGCCAGGACAAGCCGAGACTTGCCTATTCCAGGCTCGCCGGAAATCAGGACCATCTGGCCTTTGCCCTGCTTCGCCTTGCTGTACTGCTTGTGCAACAGGCGCACTTCATCCTGCCGACCAATCAGGGGCGTCAAATGCGATGAAGTGCGCGCCTCAAAGCGACTCGATAGCGAACCTGACGCGACGACCCGCCACACACGAACCGGTCGCTCAAATCCCTTAAAATTGTGATCACCAAGGTCGGCAAATTCAAACAGCCCGCCGAGCAGGAGCCGAGTGCGTGGAGCGATCAATATCTGGCTGGGCTCGGCCAAGGCTTGCAAGCGCGACGCCAGGTTTGGCGCATCGCCGACGAGCGCGAATTCGCGCGAAGGCCCCTCCCCGATCAGATCACCGACAACCACGAGGCCACTTGCAATACCGATCCGGACCTCGAGCTTTCCGGCGATCGGTATGGTCACGGCTGGAACTGACTGAACGATCTCCAAAGCCGCCTTCACCGCACGTTCGGCATCATCCTCGTGGGCCGATGGAAAGCCGAAATAGGCGAGAACTCCGTCGCCCATAAGACGTGCTATATGCCCGTCATAGCGACGAATGGCGTCACCACAACAGCGCTGGAAGTCAAAAAGGATCTTACGCGTCTCCTCGGGATCGAGCTGCCCAGACAACGAAGTCGAACCTACGAGATCACAAAAGAGCACAGTGAGGTGGCGCCTCTCGGCACTCTGGGCTGCCGCCGGCGTCGACCTGGGATCAACAGGTCGGTTGGAGACCTGCAACGTCTCGCAACGAGCCTGTAGTGCCTTGATGAGCCTTTTCCGGTGCCCCAGAGAAACGCCGAGTTTTTCCAACTCGCTCTCGGTCAGATCCGGCAGGATTTCCCAATCAACGTCATTCCTGGCAAACAGCTCGAAATATTGAGCCAGTCCAATCTCTTCCAGCCAGTGCTGCAGATCGGTCATCTTGGCACACAACCCGAACGCTTCAGGCGGCCACGCCGAGATTCGCCGACCGGGCACGGCGAGACTGCGCGATTATCCTGCGCACGGATGTTCCCGTAGGCAAGCTAAAACTTCTGTTGCGATCGCAGGTACCAGCGTACGGTTCAAAGTCTTCTCGACTAGGACATCACTGGTATGTCGAACATTCGGTGAGACACTCCTAGCCCCATCACTCAAATCCATCGCCTAACGGTGGGCCCTGGACGACGATGGTAGCAGTGCCCTTGATCACTTCGGGAGGGATGATGGGTTTCGCTGCGCTCTACCCATCCGACAGTCCAACTAGCGGTCGAATGTGCTTTATCAATTGCGTTAGAAACTCATCGGGACGATCCAACGGAATAAAATGGTCGGCGCCCTCGAACAGCACGAATTCCTTTTGTGGCGCCTTCATTCGTTGAAAGTATGAGTAGACAGGCTCAACCGGCGTATTGAAGTCTTCTGTACCTTCGAAAAAGAACAGTGGAATCGAAAAATCAGTGCCTAGAGACCACAGGTCGCTCCGAAGCATTGGCCCGTTCCTCCCGCGCAGTTGCGTCGCTGAAAACGAAATTCCTCTTCGCCAATAGTACCAATCGAGCAGCGAAAAATCCGGCATGAAAGGCGGCGGGATCGGGCTGACGAGCTGGAATGCTTCGATCGAAGGAAGGGGGAGCAGTTTTTCCCACTTTTGCATGATGGCGTGCTTGCTTGGATCCCAACCTGGGGACGGGGAAATAGATGCTAGCTCCGCCAACGCCACTCCATTGTTTGCGGCCTGCGCGAGTGCCTTTAGATGAGTAACGGTGAGTTCGAACTGCTTTTCGAAGGTTTGCTTGCCGACGACTTGCCCGGTGCCAACAAACGCATAAAACAGGTCCGGGCGTTGCTTGACAATATGGATGCCGAGAAACGAGCCCCATGAATGCCCGATCAAGACAATCCTGTCCTTATGAAGATGCGCTCGAAGATACTCCGCCACTTCGACGCCGTCCTGCGTCATTTGCGCCAAGGTCATGGTCGCCGCAATCGATTCGCCGGTCATGCGTAAGGTACGTCCAGCGCCACGCTGGTCCCATTGAACGACCGTGAAATATTTTTCCCACGGCTGCCAGCTCGACGAGATCGGAATGGTCGATGCACCTGGGCCACCGTGAACAAAGAGGATAACCGGGTTGCCGCGATCTTCGCCGCGAATCTGAATCCATTGATCGATGCCGCCGATTTTGACGTACATTCCCTCCTGGATTCCGTTTGGAGATTGAATCGCGAGGACACGTGCGCTGATGTTCTGGCGATAAGCGCGAAATCCAAGTCCCGAACCTGCCAGAACCACCAGGATGGTCACTGCAAGCAAGCCGGCCTTGGCGATCCTCGGAATCCAACGTTTCATCGACGCGCTGCCCTTGGCAATAAGCCGCTAAGCACACAGAGAGTTCGACATGTCTGCCGACGATACGCGCTGAAGACATTACCGCAGGAAAGGCCCTGACCAGTCTATCATCGTGCTGAATCGCATATCGCGTCAATGCCTGATGATGGGTTTCGCTTCGCTCGACCATCCTACAGTTCTGACGATTGGAGCCGCGCCGCGACGGGCGTCAGGCAGTGTCCTCCCAATGCAAAAACCCGGCCTCGCCTTGCGAGACCGGTTTTCGCTGCTTGACGAATGATCGAGCCGCAACCGTGGGCGTGATCAGCCTTGCGAGCGACGCGCCATGAAGATGTCGTAGCCGACTTCGGCGACCTGGAACCAGGCGTAGCCGTCGTTCGAGAACTTGGTCAGGGACTCGTACACCTTCTTGAAGTTGGGATTGGTCGCGCTGACCTCGGCATGCAGCTCCTTCGCCGCCTTGAAGCAGGCGTCCATGATCGGCGGCGGGAAGGCGTGCAGCTTGGCGCCGTTCGCAAGCAGCTTGCGCAGCGCCATCGGATTGGCCTGGTCGTAGCGCGACATCATGTAGTTGTTGGCATAGTGGCCGGCCTGCTCCAGAACGCTCTGATAGTACTTCGGCAGCGCATTCCATTTGTCGAGGTTGACGAAGGCGAGCAGCATTGGACCGCCTTCCCACCAGCCCGGATAGTAGTAGTGCGGCGCGATCTTGTAGAAGCCGAGCTTCTCGTCGTCGTAGGGACCGACCCATTCGGCGGCGTCGATGGTGCCCTTCTCCAGCGCTGGATAGATATCTCCGCCGGCAAGCTGCTGCGGCACCACGCCGAGCTTCTGGAGCACGCGACCGGCAAAACCGCCGATGCGGAATTTCATGCCCTCGAGATCGCCGAGCGTGTTGACCTCTCTCCTGAACCAGCCGCCCATCTGGCAGCCGGTATTGCCCGCAAGCAGCGAGATCACGTTGTAGCTCTTGTAGAACTCGTTGAGCACTTCACGGCCGCCGCCCAGCATGTACCAGGCCTGATTGATGCGCATGTTGGGGCCGAACGGCACCGACGAGCCGAAGGTGAAGGTCGGGTCCTTGCCGAAGTAATAGTAGGACGCGGTGTGGCCGATCTCGCAGGTCGCGTTCTGCACGGCGTCGAGCACTTGCAGGCCCGGCACGATCTCGCCGGCGGCGAAGATCTGGATCTGGAATTTGTTGTCGGTCGCCTCCGCGACCATCTTGCACATCATCTCGGCGCCGCCATAGAGCGTATCGAGCGATTTCGGCCAACTCGTCGGCATGCGCCATTTGATCTCCGGCATCGATTGCGCGATAGCGGGAGCAGCGAGAGTGGCGGCGCCTGCGGCGCCAAGTCCGGTGACTTTGATGAAGTCTCTTCTTTTCATGATTTCCTACCCTGATGGTTGTGACTGCGCGCGCCTTCTTGACGAGGCGTTTGCGGCAAGCATGGAACAACCCGGTACCGATTTCCATCCCGACGAAGGTCAAGGCATGCAAAAAGCCCGGCCTCGCGAGGAGGCCGGGCTTTCCGGTCATTACAGGGCTTACCTAAAAAGGGCTTGCACGATCGTTCCGTCCGGCATGCCACAGTGTACGTGAGCGGAGAGAGGTTGACGCGCCCCCTCTCTTGCAGATATTCGAAGCTGTCGAGGTTCTCCGGGTCCCGCTTGACCCGGAGCTAAGAGGGAAGCCGGTGCGCTTTCAGTCTACTTGGACTGATGCAATGCCGGCGCTGCCCCCGCAACTGTAAGCGGCGAGCCCGTATCCAATCGTGTCACTGAGGCGAAAGCCTCGGGA
>NZ_JBANBJ010000097.1:0-30187 GCF_059803515.1 Bradyrhizobium sp. UFLA05-125
CAACAGGAGCTGGGCCTCACCAGCCAGCTCTCGATCGCCGAGAACATCGGCCTTGGCGCGCTGCCGCGCCGCTATGGATTGATCGACTACCGCTCGCTCGCCAAGCGCGCGCGGGCGGCGATGGACCTCGTCGGACTCGACGAGGATTTGGCGATCCCGGTTGGCGACCTGCCCCTTGGCCGGCGCCAGATGGTCGAGATCGCCAAGGCCTTGTTTCGAGAGCCGCGCGTTCTCATCCTCGATGAGCCGACGTCGTCCTTGTCCGCGCACGAGGTCGAGACTCTGACGGGCTTGCTCGACCGCCTTCGCGCGAGAGGCGTCGCCATTCTCTACATCTCGCATCGGCTCAACGAAATCATGCGGTTGTGCCAGCACGTTACCGTCCTCAAGGACGGCGTCGTCACCGCGGATCGGTCACTCGAGGGCGTCGAGGCGGCTGATCTGGTACGACTGATGGTCGGTCGCGATACGGGCCACCTCTTCCCTGCCTGGACACGGACGGCCGAGCGCGATCTCATCGTATCGGTCGCGGGTCTTTCCGCCGGCGTCTTGCGCGACATCGACATTTCGATCCGGCGCGGCGAGGTTCTCGGCGTCGGCGGACTGGTCGGACAAGGACAAGAGGATTTGCTCCTCAGTCTCTATGGCGCCCTGCCCGCCTCCGCGCGGACCGCAGAGTTCAACGGCCGGCCGAAGCTTCCCTGGTCGGTTCGCCAGGCCAATGCGCTGGGACTTGCCTATGTACCTGCTGATCGCAAACGCGAAGGTCTGCATCTCATTCACAGCATCGACTGGAACCTCATGCTGCCGAGCTTCGCGCGCGCATTTGGGCTGTCGTTGCGTGACCGATCGAAAGAGCGCGCGCTCGCCAGAGCGCTCGCCGACCGCTTTACGATCAAAGGCGATCTCACGCGGCAAGTGCAGGCGTTATCGGGCGGCAACCAGCAGAAAGTGGCGCTGGCGAAATGGACGCCAGCCGAGCCCCAAGTTCTGTTGCTGAACGATCCGACACGCGGCGTGGACGTCGAAACAAAGCGCGAAATTTATGCGCTGTTGCGCCGTCTCGCCGGTGAAGGCAAAGCGATCGTGCTTTCAAGCTCCGATACGCCCGAACTCGTTCATCTATGCGACCGCGTCGCCGTGATGCGCGAGGGGCGGATCGTTGCCACCATTGAACGCGAGGCCTTGAGCGAAGAGGCCATTGTGGCCGCCTCGATGGGCGCGACTCCCATGAGGACGGCGGCATGAGCGCGGCCGGAAGTGCACCGCGGCTCTATTGGCCGGCACAACGACAGCGCAACCGAGGCGTTAAAGGCCTCTTGATCGTCGTAGCGGCGTTTCTCGCTCTTTACGCCTATCTCTTTCCCGGTCTCATCAGCGTGAGCGGCGTCGCAAAATTCTCACAGAGCTGGCTGCCGCTCGTGCTGGTATCGATGGCGCAAGCAATTCTCATGCTTGCCGGCGGCGTCAGCCTGGCGATCGGCGCGATGGTCAGTCTGGGCGCGGTCATCGCCGCGACCACGATGGCCGGGCCGCTCGGCGTCGCCGGTGGCGCCGCTTTGGTGATTGTCGCAGGCATCGTCACCGGCGCGACTTGCGGAATCGTCGTCGTGCGTCTTGGCCTGCCCGCCATCGTCGTCACGCTTGCCGCCTCTTTCATTGTTGGCGGCGCCGCTCTGCTGATCTTGCCAAGACCGGGCGGCACGATCCCCGTATGGCTGTCGGATTCGCTTGCCGGCGACACGCCTGTGGCCACCTTGCTCGTCATCCTCACCGTCGTCCTCTGGAAACTCTATCTCGCCACGCCCCTTGGCCTTAGCCTCTACGCGGCCGGCGAAAATTCGGTCGCGGCGTACCGCGCCGGCGTGCCCGTCGACGCGGCACGGATCGCCGCCTATGCCCTCAGCGGGCTGCTCTCGACCTGTGCGGGCCTCTTCGTCGCAGCGCAAACGGGTTCGGGCGATCCGGTGATCGGCGAGGCATTCACGCTCAACTCGATTGCGGCGGCGGTTCTCGGCGGCGTCGGCTTTCTCGGCGGCCGCGGGGTGATGCGCGGCGCGGTTGCCGGCAGCCTTCTCCTCAGCGTCATGATCAACGTCATGTATTTCCTCGGCTTCCCGCCGGTCGCTCACTACATCGCGCAAGGCGTGATCATCGTCGGCGCCGTCGCGCTGCCGGAATTTACGGCGCGCAGGAGTTCGCCATGAGGCCGAAAGAGACGGTCCGCTTTCCAAAGCTCCGGGGACGTGCGCTGGTAACGAGCCGGCCTTTCCTGACCATCCTGACGGTCGCCGCACTATGGATTGCTGCTTCCTTCGCGAAACCCGGTTTCGGCGCCTTTGGCCATCTCCGCTATCTCGTCGAGCTCGGCGCCGTCGTGGGTCTCGCCGCTATCGGGCAGACGTTCGTCGTCATTGCAGGCGGCATCGACCTTTCGGTCGGTGCCATCATTACGGTCAGCGCTGTCGGCGTACCTCTCGTCTCATTTGCCGGCGACGACAGTGGCGCGTTTGCAGCGCTCATAACCTTGGCCGTTGCGAGCGTGGTTGGGGCCATCAACGGAATCGGCGTCGCTCTCTTGCGTGCCCATCCCATGATCATGACCTTGGCCATGGCGACCTTTCTGCAAGGTCTCTTGATCTTGCTCGCCGGCGGCAGCGCGGTCTCCGCGCAGAGCCCATTGCTGGAGTGGCTCGGATCCGCCCGGCCGGGTGGCGTCCCCGCCGGTGTCCTCGTTTGGGCCGTCGCGTCGATCCTTTCGCTCATCGCGCTACACGCGACGCCGTTCGGCGCACGCGTCTTCGCGCTCGGCGCCAATTCGCTCGCAGCAACCCTCTCCGGCGTCAACGTCCGATCGACGACCGTTGCTGTATACGCGATCAGTGGCCTGACAGCCGGGATGACGGGGCTTCTCCTCCTCGGCATGAACGGCCAGGGTTACGTCGGGATCGGCGATCCGTACCTTCTTTCATCGATCGCAGCGGTCGTGCTCGGCGGAACGTCGATCCTCGGCGGTTCGGGCACATACGCCGGCTCCATTCCCGGCGCCGTACTTCTCGTGACGATCACAGCGCTCATTACGGTGGTCAACGCCTCGCCAGGGTGGCGAAGCATTCTCTTCGGATCGCTCATCCTCGCTCTACTCCTGGTCTCAGGTCGAGAGTCGCGCCGAAGATGAGGAATCGTCGAACCGGTAGAGGCGCGCCGCATTGGCAAAGAACAGAGCCGTTTGCTCATCGGCAGAAAGCTGGGAGGCGATGGTCTTGAAGGCCTGGTACACCTCATCGAACGAAGCGTGGAGCCCCGCGACTGGGAAGTCGCTGGCGAACATCGCTCGCTCAGCACCGAAGCACTCGAGGCAGTGGAGGACCACTTCGGCCAGACTTTCGAGTGTCCAGTGATGGTCATAGGCCACGAGATCCGAGATCTTGATCGACACATTGGGCGAGCGACCCAACCTCGCGAGAGCCTTCCGCCAACGCAGCATGCCATCGGGATCGCGGTCGATCGGGCTGCCGCAATGGTTGAGAACGAAAAGCTGGTTCGGAAAGTCCCGCGCCAATCTTTCGGCCCGGGCAAGCTGATCGGGAAAGACCATCAGATCGAAGGCAAGCGCGTGAGGCTCCAGCCGTGCGAGGCCGGAGCGCCATTGCGGATCGTCGATGAGATCGCCCCGAGCGGCGAAACGGCGCGCCGGGTCCTCGTTCCAGCTCAAGATATCACGGACGCCAACAACGCGCGAAAAGCGCGCCTGCGCCTCGATCAAGGCCGGGGCTTGCGCGCTCGCCAGCGGAACGTGAACGACGTAGCGCTCCGCGATCCGGTTCGTCTTGTCGAGCGTTTCGAGCCACCGCGTTTCACCGAGGCAGTCGTCGCTCGCCCAACCGGCTTCCACGTGAACGCTGCCGACGACGTTTTGCCGGGCCGCATCGCGTCGATAGTCCTCAGGGAGATAGTTGCGTCTGAGAGGCGCGAGATCACCGAAACCGCCACGCTCGCCGGCGCTGACCGCGAGCCAATGATGCCGACCGAGGCTCAGGTCCCAGAGGTGATGATGCGCGTCGATGATCGGACCGTCATACCTCAAAGTCACTCTGGCTCCCCGAAAGGCGTCGTCGCGCGCCTCCCGCTTCGACTATATCGTCCAACTGTTCGATCTCACAATGGCAAGGGCTTGCAATGATGAAATACTACAAGGTCGGCCCACGGATGGCGCAGGCGGTGACGTACAACGGCGCGGTTCATATCGCCGGCCAAGTCGCCGACAATCGCAAGGCGGACATCTCGGATCAAACGCGTGACGTTCTCTCCAAGATCGACGCTCTGCTCGCCGAAGCCGGAACCGACAAGTCCAGACTGGTCGCGGTGAACGTCTTCCTGCCGCATATCACCGATTTCGAGGCGATGAACCGCATCTATGACGCCTGGGTCGATCCAGAGAGGCCGCCGGCACGGGCCTGCGTCGAGGCACGGCTCGCTGACCCGGACTTGCGCATCGAGATAACCGCCATCGCAGCGCTGTAGACGGCGATTTGCCTTGTTCTCTTGAGATCCCAATGCGAGCAATTCTGGCTTGATGATGAAAGATCATTCAGTCTGCAGCGGCGATGATATTGACGCATGCAAATTCTATCTCTGCAAAAAAGTGCTTTCGCGCTGAAAGGTCACCAATGCATCGCTCAATGTGGACTTACGGCTGGGACCTGCTGGATATAGGCTTCGATCGCGTCATCGACGAACTGCGAGACCGCGCTGGCGTGAACAGCGTGAGCCTCGCGACGTCCTACCACGCGGGCCGCTTCCTTCAACCGCGCAGCCCGGTCCGCAAGGCCTATTTTCCCGAAGACGGGACAATCTACTTTCATCCGACGCCGTCGCGTTGGGACGGGGTGGCGATCCGGCCGAAGGTCGCCGATATCATCGCGCAGGGCGGAGATGTCTTGCGGGAACTCGTGCGGCGTCGCGACACCGGTGGCCTGAAGGTCTGTTGCTGGACAGTGTGCCTGCACAATACGCGCCTTGGTCTCCTTCACCCTGGCGTTACGACGCGCAATGCGTTCGGCGATCCGAACCATTATAGTCTCTGTCCGTCCCATCCCGACGCGCGCGCCTATGTCTGCGCCCTGGTCGAGGACGTCACTCACGCCTACCGCCCGGACATCGTCGAACTCGAGAGTCCGTCCTTCATGGGCTTCGCTCATGAATTCCATCACGAGAAGGACGGCGTCGGCCTGACGGCCGAGGACGATTTTGCCCTGTCGCTTTGCTTCTGCGAGTGCTGTCGCGCACGTGCCGGGGCGGCCGGCGTCGACGCCGAGGCGGCCCGCCGTCTGGTCGTACAATGGATCGTCGAGGCGTGCGAGCGCGAGACGCCGCAACCGCGTTTTCCGGAGTTTCCTGCCCGCGGTCTCGACAGCTTCCGCCAATTTCCAGCGCTGTATGAGTATCTTCTTTGGCGAACGGAGCCGGTGACAAGTCTCATCGCGGAAATGAAGGCTCGCGCACACGCGGATAGTCGCATCGTCCTGATTGATGTTGCCAACGGCTGGCTCGGAGGCTGCGATCTCGAAGCGATAGGCAAGGTCTGCGACGGGGCGATTCTTTGCGTTTATGGACGTTCGCCGGATGAATGCGCCGCGACCCTGACGCAGGGCAAAGCAGCGCTTGGGGACGAAAAGTTTCTTGGCGCCGGGCTCCGCGTGTTTCCACATGACGTCGCCGGCGCCGAAGGCCTGAGACGCCAAGTCGACGCCTGCGTAAGGGCTGGCGCCAAAGGGCTGAACTTTTACAACTATGGTCTGGTCCCAGCGCCCCGGCTGGACTGGATCGGGAGGACGCTCGAAGGGCTACCCGTCCAGTAAACGCCATCGCAAGAAATCGTAGTTTGAAGCGCAAATTCGCCAGTTGATGGAGCCAGCAGACTACGCGTCAAAACGGCAACGGTCCGACTTGCCGTTTCATTTTCTGCAGTCCTGCCGCTTGCTTGCTGGCGGCGGTCACAGCCTCCCAGTCGCGCGCAGCGATCGCTTCGGGACTGAGCATCCAGGAGCCGCCGACGCAGATCACGTTGGGGAGTGCGAAGTAGTTCGGGGCGGTTTCCGGGGTCAACCCGCCAGTTGGGCAAAACTGCAGTTGAGGTAACGGCGAAGCCAGCGCCTTCAGATAGGGCATCCCGCCGGCCGGCTCCGCTGGAAAGAATTTTGCAAACCGATAACCGCGCGCGATCAGCGCCATCGCCTCGGAAGCACTGGCGACTCCGGGCAGAAGCGGCATCCCCGAAGCGCCCGCCGCGTTGAGCAACGCATCCGTCGCGCCGGGCGACACCGCGAAGCGGGCGCCGGCTTCACGCGCCACCTCCAGCTGACGAGGGCTGAGCACCGTACCAGCGCCGACAATCGCGCCCTCGACTTCAGTGGCAATGATGCGAATCGCTTCGAGTGCGGCCTGCGTGCGCAGGGTCACTTCGATGGCGGACAGACCACCAGCGACCAAGGCACGCGCCAATGAGATGGCGTCGACCAGCTTTTCGATCACCACGACGGGAACGACCGGCGCGCGGCACAAAATGTCCTTGAGTCCGCTCTGCGGAAGAAAAGACGTCATGCATTCACCCCCCAGAAAATGCTGGCACCGCCATCTGCAGGGCCGACGGACGCACGCAATTGGGAGAAGAGTTCGCGGCCGATTCCGACCTGCGAGGCCGACAGATCTTCGCTGGCAAGCGGACGGGCCGCCCATTCGTCGGCAGGCACCCGAACGGTCAACGTTCCCGCGACTGCATCCAGGCGGATGAAGTCACCGTCGCGGATCTTGGCAATCGGGCCTCCGTCGAGCGCTTCCGGTGTGAGATGGATCGCAGCGGGCACCTTGCCTGAGGCGCCCGACATCCGGCCGTCGGTGACAAGCGCAACCTTGAAGCCGCGATCCTGCAAGACGCCCAGCGGCGGCATCAGCTTGTGAAGTTCCGGCATGCCGATCGCGCGCGGTCCCTGAAAGCGGATCACGGCGATGAAATCGCGCTCGAGTTTCCCGGCCTTGAAGGCCGCTTGCAACTCCTCCTGCGAATGAAACACCAGCGCCGGCGCCTCAATAACATGCCTTTCAGGCGCGACCGCGGAGGTCTTGATGACCGCCCTGCCAAGATCGCCTTCGAGAATTCGCAAGCCGCCGGTGGGGCTGAAGGGCCTCTCGACGCCGCGCAGAATCGCATCGTCGGCGCTCGTGGCCGGCCCTTCTCGCCAGACGACTGCGCCAGAATTGCTGAGGATCGGCTCCTGGCGGTACGAGGCCAATGTCCCTGCAAAAGTGGTTGCCGCGTCTGCATGCAGCAGACCCGCGTCGAGCAATTCACGGATGACAAAGATCGTGCCGCCGGCAGCATGAAATTGATTCACGTCAGCCCGGCCATTCGGATAGACCCGCGCCAGCAACGGGATGACTTCAGCAACCTGTTCGAAATCGCGCAGGTGCAGCGTCAGTCCGGCCGCTGCCGCCATGGCAACAAGATGGATCACAGCGTTCGTCGAACCGCCTGTCGCGGCGAGGCCAGCCATTGCATTGACGAAGGAACGCTCGTCGATCATGCGGCCGACGGGCAAGAACTGCGAACCCAATGCGCTGAGCCCGATGACCTGCCGGACCGCCGCTCTGGTCAGGGCCTCGCGCAGGAGCGTGTCCGGATTAACGAAGGATGCGCCTGGCATCTGCAGGCCCATGAATTCCAGGAGCATCTGATTGGTGTTGGCCGTGCCGTAGAATGTGCAGGTGCCCGGCGCATGATAGGATCGCGCTTCGACTTCTAATAGAGCGGTTCGATCAACCTTGCCCTCGGCGAAGAGCTGGCGAACGCGATTCTTCTCGGCGTTTGGAATGCCCGACGGCATCGGCCCGGAGGGAATGAAGATCGCCGGCAAGTGGCCAAACGACAACGCGCCGATCACGAGGCCGGGTACAATCTTGTCGCAGACGCCCAGGAGCGCAACCGCATCGAACGTTTGGTGCGACAAGGCGACCGCGACCGACAATGCAATGACGTCGCGTGAAAACAGGGAAAGCTCCATGCCGGCCTCGCCCTGTGTGATCCCATCGCACATTGCGGGAACACCACCCGCAACCTGGGCAGTCGCACCAATCGCGCGCGCTTCGGACCGGATCAGTTCCGGATAATGCTCATAAGGTTTGTGGGCGGAGAGCATGTCGTTGTAGGCGGTGACAACGCCTAAATTTGGCTTCACGCCCTGGCGCAACGCATCCTTGTCGTTTGCCGCGCAAGCGGCAAAACCATGCGCCTGATTGGCGCAGCCCAAACGGCGGCGGTGAGGCGCCCCGGACGCTGCGCTGGCGATACGATCGAGATAGCGTGACCGTGCATCCCGGCTGCGCCGGACGATTGCCTCTGTGACCTCGCCAATTCTCTCGTTCAAAGTAGCCATTCCTGGACCTCTGTCTCTTGTGTGAACTGCTTGGAGCTCAGCGTGTCGCTTGTTTCGAAGGCTTTAGGCGCCAGCAACTCTTTCTGGCTCCGTTACGCCCATTCACCGTCCTCGACCCACGTCCGACCATCGCGCTCGATAAGGGCAATCGCGGCCGAGGGTCCCCAACTGCCGGCGACATAGGGGCGCGGCGGCTCTTTCGAGTCCGACCAAGCTTGGCGGATCGGATCGATGAACGCCCAGGCGGCCTCGACCTCATCGCGTCGCATGAACAAGGTGGCGTTGCCGCGGATCACGTCCATCAGCAACCGCTCATAGGCCTCGGGTGCATGGCCTCCAAAAGCCTTCGAGAAGCTCATGTCGAGCGATACATGCTGAAGTCGGAATCCACCCGGTCCCGGTTCCTTGATCATCAACCAGAGCTTGATGCCTTCATCAGGTTGAAGCCGGATGACGAGCTTGGTCTGATGAACCTTACCCGCACTCGCCGCGAACAGCGCGTGCGGGGCCTTACGGAAGGTGACGACGATCTCGGAAATGCGTTCGGGCAGTCTCTTGCCGGTCCGCAGATAGAAGGGCACGCCCGCCCAGCGCCAGTTTTCGATCTCGAGCTTCAGCGCGACAAAGGTCTCGGTGGCGCTGTCAGGGTCGCCAACTTCCTCGGCATAGCCGCGCACCGCTTCGCCAAACGCGGCGCCCGCACGATATTGCCCCCGCACAGTCCGCTCGGCAGCATTGCTCGCGTCGATCTTCAGCAGCGACTGGAGCACCTTGCGCTTTTCATCGCGCACCGCGTCGGCTGTGAGCGACGCCGGCGGCTCCATCGCTACGAGACAAAGCAATTGCAGGAGATGGTTCTGCACCATGTCGCGCAGCGCACCCGACTTATCGTAATAGCCAGCGCGACTCTCTACGCCGATGCTTTCGGACACGGTAATCTGGATGTGGTCGATATGACCCGAGTTCCAAAGGGGCTCGAACAAGGCGTTGGCGAAACGCAACGCCATGAGATTCTGCACCGTTTCTTTGCCGAGATAGTGATCGATGCGGAAAATCTGGCTTTCGGCAAACACCTCGCCGAGAGCGTCGTTAATCTCGGCGGCCGACGCGCCGTCCTTGCCGATGGGTTTCTCGACGATCACACGCGTCGCGTTCGTGATCAATTGATGCGCCGAAAGCCGATCGGCAATCCTCCCGAACAAGTCGGGCGACGTGGCCAAGTAGAAAGCCCGAACGCGCGCGGGGTCGTCGCCGAGACCAGCTTTGAGGTCCGCCCAACCGAGATCACCGCCCGCGTCCACGATGACATAGTCCAGCAAGTCGACAAAGCTTGCGAGCGCGTCAGTATTGCAAGCGCGAGCCGGATCGAAGCGTTTCAGGGCATCGCCGACGGCGACGGCGAATTCCTGCCTGCTCATCCGCTGCCGCGACACGGCGATGACGCGCGTTCCCGGTGAAAGCTGACCTTCATGGTGACGGCGAAACAGCGCCGGATAGAGCTTGCGGTAGGACAGATCGCCAGTCCCACCGAAAACCACCAGATCGAAGGGTTCGACTTGAAGAGCTTGCGTGATCATTTTCAAGACAGCTGCCTCATGTTTCGCGGCGATCAGACTGCACCCTTACCGGCAGACGTCGTCGGCCTGACGTCGCGGAAACGCTGCCGCTCAGGCGGGCGAGCAGCCCGCGACTGCTTCGTATGAAGGGACTGCCGCGACCTGATCGGACGCGGACATGCCCTCCTCGCAAACATCACTCCGGCTTTCGCGATCGGTTCGTGGGAGCGACTTCGGCTCAACGTCGCCACAAGGTCCAAAGCCTGAGTCCCGGCGCGGACTTACCCTCCCATCCACCCGGCGCTATGTCAATAACTAAATCATTTTGGTTTATTAATTGACGCCTCGCCGGCGCCATGCTAAGCGCCAAGGCAGCCCAAGAAGGGACATTTGCGTCTCTTCAGAGCCGGATTCCGGAATTTGCGTATCCCTTCAACAGCCCCGATGACACCTGAGGGAGCCGTAACGCCCCTGGCTGGCGAGCGATCTCGCGGCACCAATCTGGTTGGCGTTCGCGCCTATAACGAGCGGCTTGTTCTCTCTCTCGTGCGCCGGTTTTCCAGTTTACCGAAGGCTGAGATCGCGAGGTTGACCGGCCTTTCGGCCCAGACCGCCTCCGTCATCGTCAAGGCGCTGGAGTCGGACGGATTGCTGCTTCGGATGGAGCCCAATCGCGGTCGCGTCGGGCAGCCCTCGGTGCCCCTGAAGCTGAATCCCGACGGCGCATTCGCGCTCGGCCTCCACATCGGCCGTCGCACCGCGAGCCTCATGCTGATGGACTTCGTCGGATCGGTGCGCGATCAGATCCATTGTTCCTTCGCCTACCCGGATGTCGACGATCTCCTCAGGTTCACTGCAGACAGCCTGGTTGAGCTGACTGGAAAGTTGGGCAGCGCACAGAAGCAACGGATCGCCGGTCTTGGCGTTGCGGTTCCTTTCGAATTGTGGAATTGGCGCAGCGAAGTCGGCGCACCTCATGCTTCGCTCGAAGCCTGGCGCAACTGCAATCTGCAAGCCGAGCTCGAATCTCTCAGCGGTCTGCCCGTTTCGATTTCAAATGACGCAACGGCCGCCTGCGGCGCAGAGCTGACTTTCGGCAGCGGCGGCGAATATGAAGACTTCCTCTATGTCTTCGTCGGCTATTTTGCCGGCGGCGGCGTCGTTCTCAACGGCGAGCTTTATTCGGGGCGTCAGGGAAACGCCGGCGCGCTCGGCTCCATGCCGGTGCTCGTCAAGAACCGAAGCACGGGAGCTGCGGAAAGGCGGCAACTGATTCATTCGGCGTCACTGCACAGCCTGGAAAAGCGTCTGATTGGTGCCGGTCTTGACCCCGTCGCATTCTTCGGATCACAGGACTGGGAAAGCCTCGGCCCGGTTCTCGATGACTGGCTTGAAGAAGCGTCGGATAGCCTCGCGCAAGCGATTGTCGCATCGGCATCGGTGCTCGACTTCAGTCAGGTCGTCATCGACGGTGGCTTTCCAGCGCACATCCGGCAGCGGCTCGTCACTCTCGTGCGCGAGAAAAAAAGCGCTTCCGATCTGCAAGGGCTTTCACCTTTCGAGATTGGCGAAGGGTCGATTGGAGCCAATGCCCGCACGATGGGCGCCGCGAGTCTTCCCTTCTTCGCCCGCTTTCTCCTCGACCAAAATGTGCTGTTCAAGGGGGACAGCTAGTGCCGAAGGGATTCAATCACTTGCTTAGGTGCGCCACCAGGACGATCGCCCCATGATCCTTGTTTGCGGCGAAGCCCTGGCGGATCTGTTCGTCGTTGAAAGGCCGGATTCCGGTCTGACTGCGCGAGTGACCTTGGGTGGCTCCCCACTGAACGTGGCCATTGGCCTAGCGCGACTTGAGGAAACAGCAGCATTTTGCGGTGGGATTTCCTCCGATCGTTTGGGCATGGCCCTGCGACGAAAGCTGGAATCGGAGCGGGTCGCTCTCGATTACGTCGTCAACTCGGATCGCCTGACGACGATTTCAATCGTTACGACTGACCCGTCGGGGCAGCCGAGCTATTCGTTCCACGGCGAAGGCAAGGCAGACCGGGAAGTCGGCATCGACGCATTGCCAGGTTCATTGCCGGCCGAAGTTTGCGCGCTCACATTCGGATCCTATACGCTGGCTGTGGCCCCCGTTGCGGATGCCTATCTCGCGCTCGCCAGGCGCGAAGCTGGCCGCCGCGTGATATCCGTCGACCCCAATCTGCGTCCGACCGTCACACCCAACCTCGAGGATTGGAAAAGACGCTTCGGCGCCTTCCTGTCGATCGCAGACATTGTCAAGGCAAGCGAGGAAGATATCGCCGCGGCTTACGGCGAGGATGCGAAGACCGATGAGGTCGTCGCCGACTGGTTTGCGTCGGGTCCTTCGATTGTTCTCGTCACGCACGGCGGCAATGGCGCGACCAGCTACCTGAAAAGCGGCGAAAAATTCTCGGTGCCGGGGAAACCGATCAATGTCGTCGACACGGTCGGCGCCGGGGACACGTTCCACGCCGCGATTTTGAGCCATCTTAGCAGCTCGGGCAAATTGAGCAAAGAATGCATCGCAGATTTGACCGCGCCGGAGCTGGCTCACGCGATCGAATTCGCCGTGACGGCGGCCGCCATCACTTGCTCCCGACAAGGCGCGGATCTGCCGAGAAAAGCAGAGGTCGAGGCATGGATCAGTGGATGAGTGCGGCCACCGATAACCATCCGACAGCCCGGATCGCACCCCCATCGCAAATTGGGATGCGATCTATCTTGGCTTGAGTCCCTTAGGCCGCAATCTCAGCAGGTACGCGCGCGCCGGTCATGAAAGCCACCGCATCCGACATCGTATAGGACTTGGGATCTATCACCGTCAATCGCCGACCAAGCCGATGAATATGGATGCGATCGGCGATCTCGAACACGTGTGGCATGTTGTGGCTGATCAGGACCACGGAAACGCCCCTCCGCCGCACGTCGAGGATCAACTCCAGCACACGACGCGATTCCTTGACGCCAAGCGCCGCAGTCGGTTCGTCCATGATCACCACGCGCGAGCCGAAAGCGGCGGCTCTTGCGACTGCCACGCCCTGGCGTTGACCACCCGACAAAGTCTCGACACGCTGATTAATGCTCTGCACAGTCATGAGACCAAGCTCGGTGAGCTTCTGGCGTGCGATGCGCTGCATGGCCTTCCGGTCGAGCATGCGGCAGATCGAACCGAGCGGGCCCGGCCGGCGCAATTCCCGGCCGAGAAACATGTTGTCGGCGATCGAAAGGCTCGGCGACAGCGCAAGCGTTTGATAGACGGTCTCGATGCCGGCGGCCTGCGCATCGAGCGGCGAGCGGAATGCGACTGGCCTACCATCGAGCCTGATCTCGCCGGCATCAGGAACAAGTGCGCCCGAAAGTGCGCGGATGAGTGAGGATTTTCCCGCGCCGTTGTCTCCGATCACGGCGAGGATTTCACCCGGATAGAGATCGAAGTCGGCGTGATCGAGCGCCGTCACGCGGCCATAGCGCTTGACGAGGCCGCGCGCCTGCACGAGCGGTTCGGAGTTCTGAACGTTCGCAGCTATGCTCATGCCGACACCTTGCGAATCCATTGATCAAGCGCCACGGCGATGATGATCAACCAGCCGACGGCGAATTCCTGCCAGAGCACGTCCACATCGGACAGCGCGAGTCCGTTTCGGAACACGCCCACGATCAGGGCACCGATCAGCGTGCCGATGATCGACCCGCGCCCGCCGAACAGGCTGGCGCCGCCGACCACCACCGCCGTGATGCTGTCGAGATTGGCCGTCTGGCCGGCCTGCGGGCTGATCGAACCGATGCGCCCGATCAGAGCCCAAGCGCCGAGCGAGCAAATCATGCCGGCAATCACGTAGACGGAGAACAGGATGCGGTCGGTCCTGATGCCGGCGAGCCGCGCGGCATCGGGATCATCGCCAACCGCATAGAGATGGCGGCCGAAGGCTGTGCGATTGAGCACGAACCAGATCAAGGCGATGAGCCCCAGCATGAAGAAGGAACCATAGGTAAAGCGGGCCCCCAGGACGTCCACCGGTTTTCCGAGCGCCTGGAGCAGCGGGGCAACTTTCGCCACTTCCTGCGAACGGATGGTTTCCGAGGCGGAGTACCAGAGATTGAGGGCGAAAAAGATCGACCAGGTCCCGAGCGTCACGATGAAGGGCGGCAGCTTCACGCGCGTGACAAGCGTGCCATTGAGAGCCCCACAGCCTGCGCCAACGGCGATGCCGATCACAAGCGCCAGTGGAGCAGCCAGTCCCATGGTGACTGCAAGCTTGCCCATGATCACGGAGCACAGCACCATGATGGCCCCAACCGACAAATCGATGCCAGCGGTGATCACGATCAACGTCTGAGCCGCGCCAATCACACCGATGATCGTGACCTGCTGGATGATCAGCGACAGATTGAACATCGATAGAAAGCGCGGGCCGACGATGAGTCCGAACGCCGCAACGCCGAGCAGGAGCACGATCGCCGGCACCGCGGTCGGATTGGCATGCAGAAAGTGCTGAAGCTTCTGCAACGGCGATCTTGCACGCACCTCGAATTCGGCCACGCGCGGCTCGCTCTTGTCGACGAGAAGCTCGAAGGCCTGGGCAGCGGGTCGGCTGTTGCCGATATCGGTCATGGCCGTTTTCCTCGTTGCATGCGTAAGACGCGCCCATAGCGCTCGGGGCGAAAGTCTCCGCTGTTGTCTGGCGCCCGGATTCCGGGCGCCTCTCCTCGCCAAAGGTAAAAAGTCAGCGACGGGATCAACCCCAGCATTTCTTCAAGGCGGCGGCGCTGTCGATCGATGGCAGGTCCGCTGCCGGCTTGTCGGTGACGAGCTCGACGCCCGTGTTGAAGAAGTCGAGTCCGGGCGAAGCCTTAGGCTTTCCGCCATCGGCGGCGAAGGCCTTCACCGCCTCGACGCCTTTCGCCGCCATCAGCAGCGGAAACTGCATCGACGTGGCACCGATCACCCCATCCTTCACGTTGCGCACGCCGGGGCAACCGCCGTCGACGGAAACGATCAGCACGTCCTTGTCGCGACCGACCGAACGCAAGGCTTCGTAGGCGCCCGCCGCGGCCGGCTCGTTGATGGTGTAGACGAGCGAGATGCCGGGGTCTTTTTGCAGCAGGTTTTCCATCGCCTTGCGACCGCCTTCCTCACTGCCGAGCGTCACATCGTGACCGACGATGCGCGCATCCTTCTCGTCGCCGATCTTGGCGGGATTGCCGAGATCGATTCCAAAGCCCTTCAGGAAGCCCTGATCCCGGGCAACGTCGACCGAGATCTGGTTCACGTTGAGGTCCAGAAGTGCGATCTTCGCAGATGCCGCCTTGGCGCCGAGCGTTTTCGCGGCCCACTCCCCGATCAACTGACCAGCCAGAAAATTGTCGGTGGCGAATGTCGCATCGGCCGCGTTCGGCGGGTCGAGCGGGGTATCGAGGGCAATCACAAGAATGCCCGCCGCGCGCGCCTTCTCCACGGCCGGCACGATGGCGCGAGAGTCGTTCGGGGTGATCAGGATGCCTTTGGCACCGGCGGCGATCAGATTCTCGATGGCCGCCACCTGGCTCTCATTGTCGCCATCGACCTTGCCGGCAAAGGAGCGCAGCTCGACGTCATTGGCCTTGGCCGCTTCGTCGGCGCCCGCCTTCATCTTCACAAAGAACGGATTGGTGTTGGTCTTGGTGATGAGCCCGACGATCGGCTTGTCAGCGGCGGAAGCGCCGGCAGCACCGAAAGCAAGCACGAGTGCGGTGAATAGCCCGAATGACTGACGCATTGATCCCCTCCCGTGGGACGTTTGTTTGGTAAGCGGTTCGACCCCGCATGTTTGGTGATCCTAGGAGCACAGGACGCCCCGAGTCAATAAATAAATCATTCCGATTTATTAATTGACGCGCGGCTTCTCTCCGTTCACTGTGCCGGTTAGGCTGCCGCGAATGTTAGACAGCTCAAGGGTTTGGGAGCCGAGGATGGATGAAACAGCGCCGGTTACCGGGGCCAACCCGCCGGTGACTTTGCCGGGTGGAAGCCGCGGCACCACCCAGACAGGGGTGAGACTCTACAACGAGCGCCTGATCCTCTCCCTCATCCGGCGCCATCGCTGCCTCGCGAAGGTCGAAATCGCACGCCTGACCGGCCTGTCGACCCAGACTACGACGGTCATCATCAACCGGCTGGAAGCCGACGGATTGCTGCTCGCCGGCGAGCCGCAGCGGGGCCGGATCGGCCAGCCATCTGTCCCCTACTCGCTCAATCCAGACGGAGCTTTCGGGCTCGGCCTGATGATCGGCCGGCGCAGTTCCGATCTGGTGTTGATGGACTTCATCGCCGGCATCCGGGCCAGGCGCCGCACGATCTATGCCTTCCCCTTGCCTGAGGACATCATGGCGTTTGCGGAACGCGAGATGCCAAACCTTCTCGCCGCACTGCCGGAGAATTTGCATGGCAGGATCAGCGGCATCGGCGTCGCGATGCCGTTTGAATTGTGGAATTGGGAGGCTGATCTGCAAACGCCACCCGGCGCGCTCGGCAAGTGGCGCGACTTCAACGTTACCACCGAACTCTCGCGCCGCTTCGGGCCATGGCCGATCCGCGTCCACAACGACGCGACGTCGGCATGTGCGGCCGAACTCACCTTCGGTGCAGGAGCAACCTACCGCGACTTCGCTTATTTCTATGTCGGCACATTCGTCGGCGGCGGCATCGTTCTGAACGGCAGTCTGTTTCCGGGTCGTAGCGGCAACGCCGGAGCGCTCGGCTCGTTGCCGATCATGCGACGGGAAGAGAGCGGCGAGACCAGCCTTCAACAGTTAATCCGCACCGCCTCTATCTATCGACTAGAGCGTCGGCTGATCGCCGCCGGTCGACGCGGCACTGACATCTGGCTCTCGCCTGATGATTGGTCGAGCTTCGAGGAACCACTCGAGGCCTGGATTGCCGAAGCCGCCGAAGCCCTGGCGCAGGCGATCGCTGCATTGCTGGCGGTCATCGACTTTGAAGCCATCGTCATCGACGGCGCCTTTCCAGCCGACGTGCGGCGACGCCTTGTCGAGAGAACCAACGAACAATGGGCACGAATGGACCGACAGGGACTCACCGACGCCGTGGTGGTCGAAGGCTCGGTCGGTCGCGATGCGCGCGCAATTGGCGGCGCAGCTCTGCCACTGCTGGCGACCTTTGCGCGCGACCACGACGTTCTATTCAAGGAATGAATGCGGGTCTAACAACCGAGACTGCAACTCCCCATCGGACGCTCGAATACGCCGCAGGCCAGTGACTGGTACCCGCCGCGGAAACGCCCGTTCGGTATTCGGCCAGGATTTTCGTCGTGACGTCAAGGCTGCACGTGTCGAGGACTAGTTTCGCAGGCAACTGATCAAAATGGCAAGTTCGCCGTCACCGATCGGAACAAACTCGGCGAGGCGAGTTAATCGATTATGCCTCATCATCGGTTCGACCTGCTGGATCACAGCACCGTTTCTGATCAAGGCGGCCAGCGGCTCGAGCACGACGAACTCGCTCAGCTGGTCGCGGATAGGCTCGCCGAAGAGCTTCATGAATCGCGTCCGGGGCAGAGAGAGGTACGGATAAATTCCCAGGACGAAGGGGTTCGTCTCGCTCCGCTTGATACCAGTGGCTCCAATGCCTAACACCTCTATCTCGGCACTTTCTGCCAAAACTGGATTCACCGGCTCGCCGCAGACCCGCGTCAGGCAGTCTCCCAGTCCGGCCACGATTCTGCTCGCGCTCGGAATCGTCTATGGCGATCTGGGTACGAGCCCCCTCTATACGTTGCAGGCAATCAAGCAGATCATGGGCCAGGGCTTCTCCGCCGACGCGGCGCTTGGCTCATTGTCGCTGATCGTCTGGGCGTTGATCCTCACCATCTCGATCAAATACGGCATCCTCGTCATGCGCGCCGACAATCACGGCGAGGGCGGAATTCTGGCACTGATGGCGATAACGGGGGCGCACGGTTCGCGCCGTGGTCGCTGGCTGGTCGTTGTCGGGCTCTTTGGCGCCGCGCTCATCTACGGGGATGGAATCATCACGCCGGCAATCTCGATCTTGAGCGCCGTCGAAGGCTTGAATGTGGCGACATCGATCTTCAAGCCGTACACGATGCCAATAGCCGTAGCGATCCTCGTCGCGCTCTTCGCACTCCAGAGCCGCGGTACTGCAACCGTCGGCCGAGCCTTTGGCCCGATCATGATCGTTTGGTTCATCACCATCGGATTGCTTGGACTTCTCGGCATCGTCCATCATATCGGCGTGTTGGCCGCATTGAATCCAAGCTATGGCATCAAGCTTCTATTCGGTCACGGTCTCGCCGGCTTCATGCTGCTTGGCGGCGTCTTTCTTGCCTTGACTGGTGGTGAGGCTCTCTACGCTGACATGGGGCACGTCGGACGAACTCCCATCAGACTGGCATGGTACGGCATAGTCCTTCCGGCCCTGGTCCTGAACTATGCCGGCCAAGTCGGCAATTTCGTTGATGCGCCGAACAGTAATGGCAACCCCTTTTTCTTACTCGCGCCGGCCTGGGCGATCTATCCCTTGGTGGCTCTTGCGACTCTGGCGACTATCATCGCGAGCCAGGCCATCATCACCGGCTCCTTCTCGATGACCAGGCAAGCCATGCAGCTCGGCTGGTTTCCAGGCGTCCAGATCTTCCAGACCTCTGCCGATCAATACGGCCAGATCTACGCTCCTTTCGTGAATTGGGCGATGATGATCTTTACCGTCGCTCTTGCAATTGCATTCGGCAGCTCGGACCGGCTCGCTGGTGCTTACGGGACCGCTGTCTCCACGACCATGGTGCTCACCACCGTCCTCTTGTTCGAGGTGATGAGAGTGCGTTGGCGCTGGAGCCTTTGGCGATCGATTGGAGTTGCCGGCAGCTTGGCAATCGTCGACTTGGCATTCTTCGGAGCCAACTTGCTGAAGATCATGGAAGGAGGATGGATACCGCTGGGCTTCGGCGCGTTGGTGTTTACGGTGATGATCACGTGGCACCACGGCATAGCCGCGCTGCACCGTCGAAACACCGCGCGATCCGAACTCATTGAAGACTTCCTCGATCGCCTCGCGAAGGAAAACATCGCACGCGTCTCCGGGACCGGCGTATTCCTGACGCGCCTTGGGACGGGTATGCCACCGATGATCGTCAACTACGTGAAGCAGACCCAATCGCTCCATCAGACCGTGATCGCGCTTACCGTCAGTTTTGAAGCCGTGCCTCGCACAAGTGCGCATGATCGCATCAGATGCGAAAAGCTTGGCGAGGGCGTGTGGCACATGACGGTTCACTTCGGCTTCGTCGAGGTTCCCGATCTCCCTGCCGTACTTGCACAGGCCAAACGCGAGGGGGTGCCCGCCTGGGAGCGGCCCACGTACTATGTCGAGCGATACGACCCGGTAAATCGCCCAGGCAATTCGCTGCTCTCGCGTTGGCGAACGAGCCTCTTTGCCTTCATGGTCCGCAATTCCGCACATGCCGTGGATCGCTTCCGGATGCCCACCAACGCGTTGATCGAGGTCGGCCACAGAATAGAATTGTGACCAAGCTTGGCGGGAAAGCTCCGCGCGCTCGCTCCAGGTGAGCCGACTTGGGAACAATGTGGCCATGGCCGGATTACCGGACACGAACAATCAGATTTGGAGCTCGATCGAGCACCGCCTCGGCGACCCCCAGAGCCGAACTGTGGGCATCCAACGTTCGACCAACGCATCCGCGATGCGCCCGCCGCACGATCCTCCTTGCGCGGTTTAGCCCTGTCCCCTCGCTCCGTACCCCTCTCACAGGCCATGCCGGGAACGGGATTTTCGCCGCCGGAGACGGACGGCTCAAAAGTGCCCTGGAGACGGGGCCTGCGGACAGAGACGCAAAAACGGTGATCACCGATCGCGAAAAACGGCCGAAAACAGGCCTTTCCGACGGCTCGCGTTCCACAGCGAGTTTCGGCGGACTGTATGGTGGGCGCACCAGGGCTCGAACCTGGGACCCGCTGATTAAGAGGCGTGTGACTTGCTAAGAAAAGAATCCGCGGCGGACGATGGATCGCGATACGTTCCTTCCGCGGAGCGCTGATGCCTGAGCCGCGGAAGCAGGTGCACGAGCGAGAAAGGCGGAGCGGCTCAGATGCTGGTCCAACTACCATCCTCACCTCAAATTTCGATCTCAGACCCTCCCCACAGCATCACCTTGCGGAACGGCCTGCGAGACGATCTGCTCGGTCTGACGTGAATGATCCGTAGTGATCAACAGATAGACCGCTGAAACCACGAACAGCGTAAACAACGTCCGATCGAAAGTCCGCTCGCGATCACGAGTCCCATGTTGAATCGCGACACGGCGCCGGCGCCACTCGCTGTTCCGGCTCACCGGCATAACCGGAGGCTAAAGCCAATCCAGGCTGAATGCTGCCGGAAGCTGACATCAAGGCGCGTTGATAAGAAGCAATCGCCTCGCGAAGCAGCGGCTTCAGCAGGCAAGGAGTGCCACTCAGGTCAGGCTAGGCTCTGGGTTCAATCTCGCGTCGGCAAAACAACGTCCCACGACGTCAATCGGCGGCTTGCAACGGGCGTCGTTAGGCAGTGCTCGCACAGAGGGTAGCCTGTCGCCCTTGACGGCCCGATTCGCGATCTGATCAACAAATATGGAAGCTCCCGCGCCGGCATCTGCCTGACGGGAAAATGCTTGCTGCGCCCCAATGAGAGCGGCGAGGGTCACGATACAGGTGAGGAAATGTGACGCGAGTGTCTTGATACGCATGACGCTACCACTCGACCCGTTCGCCCCTAGCATAAGTTCTGTCGCGAGGAGCAGCCTTGCGGTTCAAAAGTCCATTTTGATTGCCGCCGGGCAAGGTCCGGACTGCGACCGACATTGTGAGCGCCGTCACGGAAGATTCGGGCCGGTTTCTTCACTGTCCGGTTCATGGCCACTGATGCAGCCGGCGAGGACGAAGATGAACTTGGACCACGTTTTCAGTCTCATCACCTTGGCGACAGGGGTGCTGCTCTATGGAGGGTTCGTAACCACCTTACGGCGTAGACTAAGGCGCTGCATGGTCGTGCAGAATGCCCGCCGGCCAGTTCGAGGCGCTAGCTTTGGCAAGCGGGCGGCGGAGGGGGTTGCGCGAGCAGAGAGGATTGGGGTTAGGGGTGGGGCTTTTGTGACCTAGGTCATGTAGGCTGATTGGAGGCTCCACTGGTATTCGGCGCGGCTAGACTGGCCATGGACCAGGAGGCACTCATGACCCACAAAGGACGGCAAAATCGAACTCGCGGAGGAAGAGGTAAAAAGGATTGTTGGTGGCTTTGCCAAGATTGCGTTTAGCCCCTCTCCCTTGGACACAAAGAGCGCGTCGGTGAAGGGCGAGTAGCGTCTGATTGCGCAATTCACTGTTGATCCACATTTCCTCGGAATCCGCCGGTGTATCGGACGAGAACCTCTCAATCCGTCGGTCGCTCCCCGATCCAGCCGTCGGTGCGCCGCGGATATCCTAGATCGCTCGGCAATACCGCAAGCAGCAGCGCGGCCGCTGTCAGGAAAAGCAGGCGGTGATTGCCGCCGCTGAAGTTGAGGAGTGCGGAGAAAGCCCGCCACTGCCATCGCCGCCGCTGATAGGATCGTGGCCCGGCTCCAGACTGCGTTTTGGCGGGCGCAAGCTCGTCACCTTGCGTGATGCCGGCCACCGCTGCATTGATAAGTTCGGCCAAGATCCATCAGCGGGGTTGACCCATGATTTCACGCCTCATCCACCGCATAGACGACTTTTAGTCTCTTCTCGATACTTGCAATGCGCCGCAGGCATGTTCTTGTCATCGCATTGCGGCTGTGTGCTTGGATGACTACACGCCAATCACCAGCGTCGGGGTCAGGAATGACTGCAAGTGCCACGCCTACCGGGCAATCGCCGCAATCCCTCAACTCTTCGAGAATGATCCAGCCCAAATCACCGGCAGAAATCGGTGTCTTAGCCATCGAATCCCCCTCAGCCCGGCTACAACCTATACGCGTGCGGTTTCGGCGCAAGCCCGGTCTAATTCGGAGGCCATGTGATGAAGCTTAAGGACGCGCACGGCCGCGCTCTCTGTGCCGCGGATACATCGACAAGGTGATGGATCAGATGATGATGGACGGCGAAAGCGCTCGGCGCCGATCGCAAAGAAAGCCCAACCGGAACGGTTGGCGGCACACGCCATCCGCAGAAAGGTCAGATTCACGATCCGGGCGTGATCGGTTCATCCTTGCTTGTGGATAAACGGTGCATAACCGCAGCACCAGAACGTGGCCCGCCGGTTGTTGGCAGTCTGCAAAAAGGCCGCAGCGTCAAATGCCGCTGCGGCCCCGCCGGGTCAAAAAAATAGGTGAAATATGGTCCAGCCCCGGCGCCAATAAAGCTACGCCCCGAGGTTTTGGTGGCGCAAATGAAATCGGCCTGTCGCTTAACGAACCGGACCAACTGTTGCCTGTGGACAACTGAAATCTCAGGAGCCTTGACCAAAGTGGTCGGTGACGCTGCCTGGCTTCCGCCCGCCAGAGCCCAACTTGACTGCGTCAGGCTGCCGCGCCGACAAACGCTTACGCCTTCGATTTCTGCCGTATGCTTGGCTTGCGCTCGGCGGGGCGTGCTTCAAAAGGGATGGAGCGGCTCCGGCGCTTGCCAGCCCCTGCCGGGGCCGCTTCTCTGGCCTGTCTTCGCGGGCCGCGAACTGGACCCCTTACCTCGACCTGGCCCAAGGCCCCTCAAGCCGACCGGGGGGCCTCTTCTTGGTTCATCTTTTGTCTTAGTGCACACGCCGGCTACGTCGCGCATCATGGCGCCGTCTGCCTCGGGGCTGGCCTGAGCGGACCCTTCGGCCCTGTGCTGCGGATTTGGTGCGGACCTCCAGCGGCACGGGGCCGATTTGGCCTACTCAGTGCGATCCTCGCCTTGGCTCAACAGTCGCATAGGTCCCGCTCTCATGCAGCTCGAGCCAGCCGCGATCGACCGCGTAGTTGATGCCGGCGCCGATCTCTGGGCCGTTGGCTTCAGCGTGTAGAGGAAGGGCGCGTTGATCTTCTCGATGTTGATGCGGCCGTTCTGCACGGGCGTGATGCCCGTGGCGATCTCGACCAGCTTGCGTGCTGCGGCTTCTGGGTTGGCGAAGGGACGTTCGGAGGTGAGCTTCATGCAGCGGATGCTCCGCGTTGGCGGGGGCCCTGGACCTGAGCCCGGGCAAGGTCCTGCCACGCCAGAGCGACACGCAACCACTTTAAGCGGTCAACGGCGCACGTAGCGGCTACGGCGTGGCGCATCGCCTCTTCGGCTTCCAGACGCGGATCGGCATCTTGGCTCATCCTGCCCCTATAGCCGAAACAGCTTAATGGCCGACGAAAAAGCACAGCCGGGAAACTACGGCCGGTAGGAGTTCGAGCGGAGCGCGTCCCGGCTTATCAGGCCCAGTTTGGCACGGCGTTCAATGGGCTTGCGCCGCATTGCAAACTGGCCCTTACGTAAATTTCGGATTCGTGTTGTCGCGCAACTGTAATTCCAGGAACGTCTCTCGCAGCCGAGCGGGATGGTCTGATGCTCGACCTGCGTACCTGCATGGTTAGGGGCCGACCGTCGAGAGATGGCGGCCCCGCCGGGGCCGGAGGTTTGATCTGTGACCGATCAGATGGCAGACCGCTTCAGCGGCCTCGGACAGCGGAAAGCCTCTGCTAATCGTGGGCCTTAGCGCCCCCTCCTTCAGGAATTTCAACAGAGTTGCGTTCGCTGCTGCCACCGTTTGTTGGGCGAAGAGTCTGAATGCGAACTCGCTTCGACGGCCAGACGTGGTCCTGCCTCTCATGTGTTATAATTCTGAACAGAGAAGAGTAAGATTCCGGAGGAATGGGAAATCACCAGACAACCAAGGAGGAGACGATGGTCCGCTAATCAGCATTTATTCCTTTGCTGTGCCTTGTCTTCCCAATCACCACGCCTTGGGCCACCCACGGTGTCAAGGAAGTCGAGATTAACGGATTTCGCGCGAAATAAGTGGAACAGGGCTCCGGAGAACCAATGGTTTTCGTGCATGGAGCGCCCGCCGACCTTCACGCGTGGGAGCCTATCGTTGCGGGGGCACAGTTGGTTGTGCTTCGGCAACATTCACCGGCGCAATCTTCGAGTTCTTGTCGAAGCGTTGAGCAGAGCACTCTGGCGTCTTGATGTTCGCGCTTCTTCTCGCGGGCGTCGAACGGTTCTGATCGCTGTGCGGTTGAGCTGACTAAGTTCGAGCTGGTCACCAACCCATCCGGACCGCTAGGATCCCGCAGCTCTCCGCCATGCCGCCGATGCTGTTTGGTGGCAACTCGCTTAGACGGGTGACGTCCAGCAAGCACCTTTCTCCCACGAGTACAAATTAGACGAACGGACGAGTGGCCATTTCTGCCGCGAGCGCCAAGGCAGCGCGGCTAGCGCCGGTGGTTGCAATCCCCTGGCCTGCGATGTCGTAGGCGGTGCCGTGCGCGGGCGTGCAAATCGGAAACGGAAAGCCGCCGAGCAGGGTCACGCCGCGATCGAAGCCCATCAGCTTCATCGCGATCTGTCCCTGGTCGTGATACATCGTGAGCACCGCATCGAAGGCGCCGTTCTTCGCACGCAGAAACACCGTGTCGGCCGGGAACGGCCCCTCGACGACGATGCCCTCACGCTGGCCGGCTTCGACCGCGGGCGCGATGATGTCGATCTCCTCGCGGCCGAAATTGCCGCCATCGCCGGCATGCGGATTGAGACCTGCGACCGCAATGCGCGGTCGCGCAAAGCCGGCGTTGCGCATGCAGCTGTCGGTCAGCTTGAGCGCGCGATGGATGCGTTCAACGGACAATCGCGCCGCGACGTCCTTCAGCGCGATGTGCGAGGTGACCCGCGCGTTCCAGAGCTTGCCCAGCACGTTGAACTCGCTGGCCGCAGTCTTGAGCCCGACGACTTCCGCCGAGAACGCGATTTCGTCGTCATAGTCGGCGCGCGCAAGCCGCATCGCCTGCTTGTTGAACGGAGTGAAGCAGACCGCATCGACGCGGCCATCGCGGCCAAGCTCGAGCGCGCACCGGTAATTCGCCAGCGCGAACCGGCCGCCGGCAAGGCTCGCAACGCCGCGTTCGACATCCGCGGGGGCGAGATGGCCGAGATCGACAAATAGCGCGTCGGCCTCAGCCGCGCGAAAATCAGCGCCCCGCTCCACCGTCCTCAGCTCCGGAGTAACGCCGGCGACGCGCGCGCCTTCGCCGAAGATGCGGCGGTCTCCGATCACGACCAGCCGGGCACGGGCGCGGAGATCGTCGAGCGCCACGAGCCTCGCCGTCAACTCCGGGCTGATGCCCGCGGGATCTCCCATCGCCAATGCAATGAGCGGCTTTGCGGTCATATGATCACCTTTTCCTGGCTTGTCGGCTCGGCGGCCGACGAGGTGGGCTTGCGCCAGAGACGCGTGAGCTGCAACACGAGCGGAAGCAGCAACAGCGCGATGCCGGCCACCACCAGGCTTGTCACCAGCCTGTTGGCGAAGAAGATTCCGAGCGATCCCTTGGACATCAGCATCGATTGCCGGAACGCATCCTCAGCCTTGTCGCCGATGACGATCGCGAGCACCAGCGGGGCCAGCGGATAGAACAGCTTCTTGAAGAGATAGCCGACGATCCCGAAGCCGAGCATCATGACCACATCGAGATAGGAGTTCGACACCGAATAGGCGCCGACGACGCAGATGATCACGATCAGCGGCGCGATCACGGCGAAGGGGATGCGCATCAGGGCGGCGAACACCGGCACCGTGAGCAACACCAGCGCAACGGCGACGATGTTGCCGACATACATCGAGGCGATCAGGCCCCAGACGAAATCCTTCTGGTCGACGAACAGCATTGGCCCGGGATTGAGCCCCCAGATCATCAGCCCGCCCATCATCACCGCAGCAGTGGCGGAGCCGGGAATGCCGAGCGAGAGCATCGGCAGCAGCGCACTGGTGCCGGCGGCATGATCGGCCGTCTCCGGCGAGATAATGCCTTCGACCTCGCCGGAGCCGAAATGGCGGCCGCGGCGCGAGAAGCGCCGGGCGATGCCGTAGCTCATGAAGGACGCCGCGGTTGGACCGCCCGGCGTGATCCCCATCCAGCATCCGATCGCAGCACTGCGCAGTAATGCGACACCATGCCGCGGCAGGCGCGCTACCGCGCGAAACACCTCGCTCCAGTCGATCTTCGAGGAGACTGCGCGGGCATGAACCTCCTCCTCGACGGCGACCAGGAGCTCGCCGATGCCGAACAGGCCCATTACTGCAACGACGAAGCTCACGCCCTTGACGAGTTCGTCGATGCCCATCGTGAGGCGTACGCTGCCCGAGACGGTGTCGATGCCGATCGCGGCGATCGCAAATCCGATCGCGAGTGCCACGACCGTCTTGATCGGCGCCGCGCCACCCATGCCAACGAAGCTCGCAAAGGCGAGGAAATAGACCGCAAAATATTCCGGCGGCCCGAAGGCAAGCGCGACCTGCGCCACCCATGAGGCCAGGAAGGTGATCAGGATGACGCCGACCAGCGCGCCGAACGCGGCCGAGCCGAAGGCGGTGGCGAGCGCGGTCGTCGGTCGGCCGTCGCGCGCCATCGGGTAACCGTCGAAGGTGGTTGCAACCGACGACGGCTCGCCGGGGATGTTGAACAGGATCGAGGTCACGGAGCCGCCGAACAACGCGCCCCAATACATGCTGGAGAGCAGGATGATCGCCGAGACCGGCTGCATGCCGAAGGTCAGCGGCAAGAGCAGCGACACGCCATTCGGCGCGCCCAGCCCCGGCAGCACGCCGACGAGAATGCCGAGCAGCACGCCGATCACCATCAGCGCCAGATGCGGCACCGTGACCGCGATGGTGAAGCCGTGCAGGAGCTCTTGGAGATTATCCATCGGCCTCTCCGTCAGAACCCGAACGCGACGGCGAGCGCGCCATGCGGCAGCGTCACCTGGAACACGCGCTCGAACACGAAGTAGAGCGCGAGCGCTGTCGCCCCCGCCATCGCCAGCGCTCGCGGCACGGATTGATGGCCGGGGATCGCGAGCACCGCAAAGATATAGATGGCCGAGGCGAGATACATCCCGAGCAGCGGAATGGCCGCAACGAAGATCGCGGCCGGAACGAACAGGCTTGCGAGCCGACGCAGCTCGGTCGGTGTGATCGCCACGGGAACGCTCGCGAGAGTCACGGCCGGCAACGCGCTGCGCACGAGATTGTAGAGGCTGCCAAGAACGATGATGACACCTGTCAGGAACGGGAACGTGCCCGCGTCCACGCCCGCGCTCGACCATCCGATCCCGTTGTCGAGGCTGGAGACGACCACCGCAACACCAAAGCTGCCGGTGAGCACGGCGGTCGAAAGTTCAAGGGCGCGGCGCGATATCATCGAGGGCTCCAGTCCGACATGAGACATCAGGATTGCAGCTTAGGCTTTCACTTGATGAGCCAGCCCTGCTCGCTCGCCACCTGCTTGAGGTGCTCGAGGTCCTCCTTGATGAACTTGTCGAAGTCGCTGCCGATCAGGAACGTGTCGACCTGGGAGGTCTTCTCGATGTAGTCCTTCCATTCCGGTGTCGCCTGCACCTTCTTCATGAGGTCGACATAGAACGCAGTCTGGTCCGGTGTGACCTTGCCGGGCAGCCACACCGTGCGCGGCTGCTCATATTGCCTGATGTCGAGGCCTTGCTCGACGCAGGTCGGAACGTCGCTCCAGCCTTCGGTCGCGGTGATCTTCGGGCCCTGCGGCAACCGTTTCGGGCTGAAGGCGCAGAGCGGGCGCTGTGTTCCGCCACGCCATTGTCCCAGGCTTTCGCTGGGATTGTTGACGTGGGAATCGATGTGCCCCCCGGCGAGCTGCACGGCGGCCTCGGCGCCGCTCTTGAAGGGGATGTAGGTCAGTTTGACGTGACCGGCCTTCTCGATCATTCGGGTCAGCACCTCATCGGTGTCTTTTGACTGTGCGCCGCCCATCTTGAATTCGCTCGATGCCGCCGCCTTCAGATAGTCGCCTGCCGTCTTGTAGGGCGCGTCCTGCTTGACCCAGAGCAAAAACTCGTCCTGCGCCATTGCCGCAATGGGGGTGAGGTCGGTGTAGTTGAAGGCGACCTTGGAGACGAGAGGCTGCTGCCAGGCATTCGACGTGCCGAAGATCACCTTGTAGGGATCGCCCGCCGAGGCCTTGCCATAGACATAGCCTTCGGCGCCGCTGCCACCGCCCTTGTTGACGACGACGATCGGCTGCTCGGTCAGCTTGTACTTGGTGATGATGTTCTGCACCGCGCGCGCAAGATTGTCGGTGCCCCCACCCGGCCCTGCCGTGGCGACGAACTCGATCGGCTTCTGCGGTTGCCAGGCCGCAAAAGCCGGCATCGTGCCTGCGAGGATGACCGCGGCTGCGGAAAGCAGAAGTGTCGACGTGCTGCGCATGATATCCTCCGCTGATTTTTTGCTTTTTGTCTGTTGTTCTTGTCTGTCGTATCGACGCGCGGTCAGGCGACTCGTTCCTCGCGCCTCGTGGACGCCGAAACGATTGCGCCCTGTTTTTCGAGCGCTTCGATCTGCTCTTCATCGAATCCGTATTCCGTCAGCACCTCGCGCGTATGCTCGCCATAGACGGGGGCACCGGAACGGACCTTGCCGGGCGTCTCCGAGAATTTGACCGGAAGCCCGATGGTCTTTACCGGGCCGAGGGTCGAATGCTCGACCTCGACGACCATCTCGCGCGCCAGCGTCTGCGGATCGCTCAGGGCTTGCAGCATGTCGTGCACGGGTCCGCACGGCACGCCCTTGTTATCCAGGGCCGCAAGCCAATGCGCTCGCGTCCTGGTGCGGAAGCGTTCGCTCAAAACCTCCTCGAGCTCCTTCAGATGCGCCATGCGGTCGGCGCCGGTGACGAAGCGGGGATCGGATGCGAGCTCGCTCGCGCCGAGGGCCGCCAGCATCAACAGCCAATGCTTCTTGTTGGCGCCGCCGACCACCAGCCAGCCGTCGGAAGCTTCGAAGGCTTGATACGGCGCATTGAGCGGATGCGCCGAGCCCATCGCACGCGGCGCCGTGCCCGCGGCGAGCGCAATCGTCGATTGCCAATAGGTCTGCACCAGGGCTGCTTCATAGAGCGAGGTCTCGACCCACTGCCCTTCGCCGGTCTTCAGGCGATGCGCGTAGGCCGCAAGGATGCCCATGCTCGCGAGCAGGCCGGCGGTGATATCGGACAGCGGCGGGCCGCATTTCACCGGCGGACCATCGGGGCGCTCGCCGGTAAAACTCATGATACCGCTCATCGCCTGCGCGACGAGATCGAAGCCACGACGGTCTTTATAGGGACCCGTGCGGCCAAAGCCCGAGAGCGAGCAATAGATCAGCGCTGGATACTCTCTGTGCAGGTCCTCGTAGCCAAAACCGAGACGCTCCATGGCACCCGGCGCAAAATTCTCGACCAGCACGTCGGCGCTCGCGATCAGCCGACGCAGCACCTCCTTGCCGCCGGCGGTCTTCAGATCCAGCACGATGCCGCGCTTGTTCCGATTCATCATCAGGAAAGAGGCGGCCTCGTCACCGATCTTTGGCGGCACCGAATGACGGGTGTCATCGCCGTTCGGCCATTTCTCGATCTTGATGACGTCGGCGCCCATGTCGGCGAGCATCAAGGTGCAAGTCGGCCCGGCCATGACATGGGTGAGATCGATGACCTTGAGGCCGGCCAGCGGTCCCATGGGGCGAGCGGTGGAGTGCGAGTGATCCTTTTTCATTCGGCTCGTCCTATTGGCCGCGCCATTGCGGGGCGCGCTTGTTGAGGAAGGCATCGAGCCCTTCGCGAAAATCCTGGCTCGTGTAGCACATCAGGATGAGGTCCTCGCCCTCCTCCCGGGGCAGCCGCTTTTGCAAGCGGGCCACCGCCTGCTTCGTCGCGTTCAGCGTCAGCGGCGCGTGGCTGGCGAGCAGGCGGGCGACCTCGCCGGCACGCTTGTCGAGTGCCGCAATGTCCTCAACGACCTCGCTGAGCAAGCCGACGCTTGCAGCTTCCACGGAATCAATTAGGCGCGCGGTGAAGATCAGATCCTTGACGCGCGCGGCCCCAATGAGCGCAGTGAGACGGCTGACATTGGACATCGACAGGCAGTTGCCGAGGGTTCGCGCGATGGGAAATCCGATAC
>NZ_JBANBJ010000098.1:0-29397 GCF_059803515.1 Bradyrhizobium sp. UFLA05-125
TGAGATGGATATAAGCGACGGTGTTATCGAGGCGAAATCGACACCTTGCCAATCAGGTCAGCCCCTTAAATGTAGAGAGCAAGCGCTGAAACAAGAGGTCAGCGCGTTATGCCTTGAGGCGGAAATCATTGCGTTCTGTGCCTCGTCCGGAACCGGGTGTTACCGGCGCACAGCGAGAGTAGGTTTCCCTTCATTATTCCAGCCAGCATGCAGTTTGTCCGCGCGATCCTCCTTTCATTCATGCTCCCTCACACGACCTGTGCGAAGCATGATGAATGACGGAGCGGGCAACACCACAAGTGAAGAGAGGCGTTTGTAGGCTAGTCTAGCTAGGCAAACTACAAGAACTCGCAGGTGACGGAAGTCGGCTACGCAGCTTATCTCGAACATCGATGGGAGCGGGACATGCTACACCGACCGCATGAACGGCCCTTTGACGTGCGGGACCGGCGGGTCATGGTTTCGTTGGGTCCGCTGACGCAACGTCGATATTGTGTCTATCGGTGCCCGTTTTGCTATGTCGAGGCCGGCTTCCTGAAGTACGCTGCCTTGGAGATCCCCGAAATCGTCGAGTGGATCAAGTCGGTTCGTGAGCCGTACGATATTATCTATATAAGTGGCGACACCGATTCGTTTTGCCCTCCGCGAACGGAGAGGGGACTAGCTTTGCTTCGCGCTCTTCTCCAATTCGGCGTCGATCTCCTCTTTACGACGCGGGCTCCGCTCAATGAGGACCATCTGCGCGAACTAAAAGACATAAGTGACTGCTGCAGATCGAAAGGCCGGCGAGTCTTCGGCTACGTGAGTGTTGCACAGCTTCATCATCCGCATCTTGAGCCGCGTCCTATCCCCTCTCCGTATGAACGCATTGCGCAATTAGGCCGCCTCAAAGCCAACGGACTTACTAGCGTGCTGGCTCTGCGCCCATTTCTTCCAAACGTACCGGTCGAGGAGTACCTCGAGATAGTCAAGCTCGTTCAAACACATGCGGACATTGTTGTTGGAGAAGTCTGGTACGCGGACCAAGCTGGAAAGCTGGATAAACGCGTGCTCCGGGATGCGTCTGCAAAATATCCCTTCACACTGAAAAAGATGGACTTTGACGAAAACGAACAGGTTTGGAAGGTGTTCGAAGGTAAAGAGGTTGAAGCGAGCGTGGCAAAATTGTGCGCCGACCTGAATCTTCCATTCTTCATGCGCAGTAGGCCCGCGATCGAATGGGCTCGCCGCAGCCTTGCGAAATAGGTTTCCTAGTCGGGCAACTTGGTAGGTTATGGAAGACAGTTGCTTTATTTCTCGCTTGCCAGTTGTCGTGCAGGAAGAACACTGCTTCGCCCGCCTTCGAAACAGCGGCAAAGATAGCCCGCTTGTCGGCCTTGAGCATATTCAGCCTATGCGCCTGTACCGCGCATGGCCGGCACACAGCTCGGCGCTCAAACCGTAACCGGCGGTCACCATTTGTGTCTTGTAGACAGCAATCCGCAAACGCGTAACTCCGACCTGAGAGCCGACGCGACAGTCTGGTCCGGCAGAAGGCTCGCTAACGGGCTCTCACTCATCACTGCCGAGATTGGCGCCAGGTAACGACCGGCGCTTTTGCTGAGTGCCAGCTAATCACGCGCTCGCTCAGCAGAAGGAGGTCAAGTTCAAGACATTCGCTTTGGAGTGCGGATCCGGCAGCTAGAGCACGATGGGGAAAAATGTGGCGTGGTTTTTTGAAAAGATCATGCTCAAACAGTAACCGAAAGCGCGAAGACGATTCCTCCTAATCTCATCGCGCTTTAGGTGCGAGGTTGGGGCAGTTCGAAAGCAGGCGATCGTGTGGGCTCAAACCGAGACGTTAGATTCTCGGGCATCCGCGCAAGCCGTTCAATCGATGGCGGCCGCGTGCAGTAGCGCGGCGAGCCGGCGCCGACCTTCGTCGATCGCTCCCGACCAATTCCCGAGCCCTTCCTGCATAACGACTTCGAACGATGGGTACCAGAGCGGCTTTCCGTTGTCCTGGGCCCAGTACCAAGGATAGCCGTTTGGCACGAAGACGACGCCGGGAATCCCGAGCGCCCCCGCAATATGGACCGCGAAGCTGTCGGGGCCGACCACCGCGTCGAGATTAGCGATCGCTGCGATCAATTCGGCTGGGCTGTCGACGTGCGCACCAGCATCGATGGGGCGACACCATCGCTTCATGTCGTGCCGTTGCGCGTCGGTCATCAAACTGACCGGCGTTATGGAGGCGGGGAGCGTAGCGGCGATCTGTTCCATGGATAGACCGAGAACACCACCGTCCCAGACGATGCCGACCAAGGGCCGTGCAAATCCGGCCAGAGCGTTGCGCCATTTGGCAAAAAGCTGTGAATCCGGTCGCAGATAAGGGATGTCATCGGCAATGTTGCGAGCGTCGATCGGAAGTATACGCAATAAGGATTGAAGCGGGGTGGTGGAGAGCCCAGACTTTGGCTCCTCTGAAATGACCTGCTCAGCCAGGCTGGTAAGAACTGCTTGGTAATGTGGCTCCGCGACGACCCGTACAACTTGCTGGCTCGCCAGCCGACGCAACAGGCGAACGAGCGCCACGAATTCGAGTACGCAAGTTGTCGGCGGCACAAAGACCGGCGTCACAAGAGCCAAGGCGATCGGCTCGGGCGTCGGGAAGCGACCGAGCGTCAGTTCAAGGGTCGTCTTGAGGCACATTGCCGTTTCATCGTCGGGGCGCGTGCGCGCGACGTGGCTGGCAAGCGTGAGGGCGTCGCCAAACCGGCCGACAAGCTGCAGGGTGCGCGCCAGAACAATGGCGGCGGAAAGATCGGATTTGCGGGTGCGTACGAACTGCGTGAGCTCTGCAATGCCCCGATCCACCTCGCCGTTGGCGATCGTGGCACGGGCCAGGATTTCGCGTGCGCCAAGATGGGTCGGCGCATAGGCAAGCAACTTCCGGCAAGCGACCTCTGCTTGCGGCCAGAGTCCGGCCGCGGCCCGGCAATAGGCCAGATGCAGAAGCCCGGCCGTATCGAGCGGGGCCCGTAAATGCGCGCGTTCCGCAAAATTCATCGCTTCGTCGAAGCGGCTCCGTTCAAGCATGAGTACCGACAAGTTGCGCAGCGTATCGTGATCGTCCGGGGCAAGTTCCAGGGCACGAAGAAAGGCAGTCTCAGCCGACGCGCAGTCACGCAAGGCGAGATCGATGGCTCCAAGTTGGAGGAAGGCCCGCGCATTGGCAGGCTCGCGTTTTAGAGCCGCCTCCGTGATCGCGCGCGCTTGCGCAATGTCGCCTCGGCACAGCAGAGCATGAGCGAGGGCGAGTTTGATCTCTTCATTGTGCGGGACGAGCGCCGCCGCGCGTTCTAGACAGATCACTGCCTCGTCGAAGCGGCCGAGCAATTCATGAGCGGTGCCGAGATTAGTAACGAGCCCAGCGTGCTCAGGATAGAGAGTTGCCGCTTCCGCCAGCATCTCGAACGCAAGCTCGATCCGGCGACGCGCGAGCGCAAGTGTTGCCTTTGCATTCAGCACATCCGGATCGTTCGTTATGATACTAACATCGTTCAGCAGCGCCTCCGCATCATCGAGACGGTTGGCGGCAATGAACTCCTGCGCAGTTCTAAGGCGGTCTTGCCAAGTCGGAGCGGGAAAGCTAGTGGTCAGCATGCCCGCTATGCGACCGTCACCCGTTTGCCGTCGAGGCGGAGATCCTCGGTCACGGCAATAACCTTGCTATGCGCCGTCTCGGAGGCAATGCCGGCCACCTTAATCGCCTGGGTTTCGGTCTGCAGCGAGTCGATACGGTCGATGATGGCGATCCGTTCGACCGCCTTTACCGTAAGCGTATGGGCGCTCGTTTCCTGGATGTGTGTCACGCTGCGGAAACGATCCGCAATCAAACTAAAGAGCCTGCCAACCCAGGTGGCCTTGTCCGCAAGTACGGCAAACAGTTCAGTCTGCAGATCAATAGTGTCGGCGCGCAGGGACATTCGCTGACGCCCGGCGACAGCGATGGTGTTGCCCTCGATCGATATATTGCCTCCAGAAGGCAAAGCAATGGTTCCGCAACTTGACGTCCTCCGCTCGAGCACGGCCAGAACGAAGACTTGCCCCGCATCGCTGAAGACCAGCACGAGGTCCTGAGTAATCGGCCGAACCAGGCAGCCGAAAGCCACCGTCGCCGGACGACGGGCGCCGGCGACCTCCACCTCCGAGGCTACGCCATTTTCATCGACTGCCACGACGCGGGCAGTGTGATGGCCGGGCTCAAGCAGGCGCTCGGTTGTCGCCAAGAGGTCAGCGTTTGCGGGGCGGAAAGCCACTGTCATTTTCGAACTCCTGCTGGCTACAGGTACAGCATCGTACGCCAGTTTTGAGTCTTATACCGGCCGGTCGCGCTCTCGACATCGCACACTCTGTTGACAACCTGGTGCTCATCGGAGCTCAATTCGCTACGTTGCACTTGTTCGTCTGCGACCTGCACGCGCGTTTCGCACCACGAGCCGTCGAGCTTGACCTTTTTCACGTCAGCATCGTCCACCACCTTGAGATAGGTCTCCTTGACGTAACGGATGTCAGAATTGGTGACCTGCACGTTGTATCCACCGATGATTCTGGTCACGTTTCCCGTAACCTTGTTGAATTCGTTGCCAACCGTAAGCGTATTTGCAAAGCGGAATCTGATCGAGCAGTTGCCGCCACGGCTAATTGAAAGGTTGTAGCCATGCCGGATGGAGATCGCGGCGCCGAGGAACGCTGCTACACTGAGGCCGATAGCCGCGGTAGTGCACGCGCCCGCCACGCAGGTGACTTTGGCGCCCTCATAGATTTCCATAGCCGAGCCGCGCGTGATCCGTTTCGAGTTGCCATGAGTGATCTCCGAGGAGTCGCCCTTGGCGGTCTGCTTGTAGTTCAACGCGGTCGTGCTGATGTCGCCTGTGCTGCCGTCGCCACCTGCGCTGATCGATACGTCGTTCTGCGCCGAGATGTCATAGTTGCCGTTTGAGACCGTATATTTGGCATCGCCGTTCCTGACCTCGGTCGTGTGGCCGCGACCAATTTTCATAAGTGCAGCGCCATCAGCGGTTACCTGGAAGTCCTTCTTGGTGAAGGCAAGTATACCAGCGTGGTCGGTTTCGTGTGTGGTTGAACTTCTGTCGCTAGTTGTGGTGAGGTCGGTGACAATCTCCTCCTCGCCGACCGAATAAGCGCCGAGGCGCAGATAGCTCGAACTCGTTAGGGGAGAGTTTGGCGTTTCGGGGACGAAAAATCGGGCGTAGGCATCCGGCATGGTGGCTCCTCAATTATTCGGTTGTCGGCGTTTTAGCGCAGCGCCATAAATCGTGTTTGGGACGGGGATATCGACAGTCCGAATGTGTTTGGGTTGGAGCCATTCTGCTTGGTTGGCATCGCCATCTTGGTTGCCGGCGGGCCACCAATAAACAAGTTGCTCGATCCCTTCATGGCGCGGCCTGGACCCATGACGGTGCCGGACATGACGCCGAGGGCCACACCCGCGTTGTCGCCCGTGGATGACGCACGCACCGTCGTCATATTATGCGCCGGCATACACATGAGCAGGCAACGAGATTGGGTGGGCATGCCCAACGTGTTCAGATTAATATTTGGATAGGGGCTCGGCGCGACGGCGGGACCTACCGGTGTGTTGCATACGTCGGGAAAGCCGAGATCCTGCGCTGACATCGGGCCGTTGGCATTGACGAAGGACATGGTTCAGAACTCTCTATTGAAGGGGATCACGGAGCTGGCGTCGTAGAGTTCGGCGACGGCGCGTTCAGGTACCGTTGGCAGGGCGCTTCCACGCGTGCCCACGAACAGGCTTCCTTCAGTCGACGCGCAATGAAATTCGGTGCGTAGAAACCGTGTGCCGGAAAAGTCGCTGCCGTCGACCTTGGCATGGTGCATTAGCGCATAGGGCATGTCGGCACCGCGGAATGAGGCGGCCTTGGCGGACGCACGCGTGAATACGGCCATCTCCAGTGTTGTCTTCGTGAGATCGCAGCCGTCAAGGCGCGCTTCCAGAAAGATGCATTGCTTCAAATTGGCGCTTCGCAAGTTGGCCGCTCGCAAGTCGGCCTTGTCAAACAGAGTATTCGAGGCGTTGGCGCGCGAGAGATCTGTACCGACGAGGCTGGCGCGTGGCAGTATCGAGCCGGAGAGGTCTACACCGGACAAATTGGCGTCGTTCAGCTTGGCACCACTCAAGTTCGCGCGGCGCAGCGTCAGGCTTCTCAGGTCTCGCCTGGATAGATCGGATTCTGCGAACAGGATGGTGTCGCATCGCATGCCAGTGAGACTCGCACTCCGCAGATCGGCCTGGGTAATGGCTGCGTTTGTGAGGGTCGCGCCGTCGAGCACGATATTGGCCAGGTCGCAGTCCATGATGGCGCTTTGTGACAGGGTAGCGTCACGCAGGACAGCGCAGGCCAGGACGCAGCGTATGGCTGTCGTTTGGGTGAAGCGCGTCTCGCTGAAGTCGCTGCGGCTGAGATCCGAAGACATCAACGTCGACTGGACCAAAGTCGCCCGTCGCCAGTTGGAATGGCCCGCGCAACAACTGACAAACGTGCATTTGTCGAAGCAAGCGTCGGTGAACAAGGCGCCGCTAAAGTCGCAGTCCTGAAACGTCATGCCAGTCAGGGAGGCGGTGATGAAGTCGCTGTTGCAAAAGGAGGAGCTCAGCACGATGCCCTCGTTCAGGAGCAGTCCAGACAGCGTCTCGCCATCGAGATTGACTTGGCGTACCGGGACGCGGTGGGCGATTGATTGCAGCAGTAGATCAATTGACATGGCGAGGGACTATAAGGACGGTGCGATCGATATTGGCATTGCTCAGATCCGCTGCGACCAATGTCGAATCCATCAAGTCGGCACCGTAGAGATTTGCATGGCGCAAACTGGCGCCGGCCAGATCAGCCTCATTGAGATGCGCCTCGAGCAGGTTGGCGGCATAGAAGTCGCAGCCGCGCAGATCGTTGCCGGTGAAGACCGCGCCTTTCAGCGACGTCATTCGGAAGGTCGCGCGCAACAGAGCTGACTTGCCGAAATAGACACCGTTAAGCCGCGCCATGCTGAAGTCGGCGCCGGCGATGTCGGCGTCCTGAAAAGAAAGCGTGTCCGCGCGGCTACGGTCGAAGCGGGCGTCGCGCAGATCGATTTCGCCGATGAAGCTGACTTGGTCGAGCTCCGAGGCACTGAAATCGAGTTGCCGCGCTGCCACTTTGAGGAAGCAGGTTTGCTCGAGCCGAGCGTTGGAAAAAGCCGCACCAGACAGCGACAAGTCCACGAATTGTGTTCGCTGGAGGACGGCACCCTGCCATACGCTATTGTCCAGGGCAGCTTGAATGAAACCACATTGCTGCAGCTGCGCAGAGCGGAAGGTTGCTCCGATCATTGGCACCTGCAACAGCTGAAGATTGGTGAGATGCGCCTGGTCGAAGGACGCGCCCACCATTCGTGCACCGAGAACGTTGGTACGAACAAGCCGGCCACTTGCGAAACGCGTCCCGCGGCAGTCAGCTTCACCAAGATTGGCGTCGGTAAGGTCTGTGCAGCTTAAATCGGCGTTGACGAGCACCGCGCCGGCAAGTGTGGCCTTCATCAGTGTGGCGCCGGCGAGGTTGGTTCCGTTCAGCTTGGTGCGTTCGAGAAAGGCGCCAGAAAAATCCGCTTTTACGAATTGCCTGCCAGAGAGGTCGGCGCCGGCAAGATCGCGGCCGGCTAGCGAACGGCCGCGACTGAATTCTTCCTCAACGACGTCGCCCAGCGCGCGCGCCACAGCTGGAGCCAGCTCCGATTGAGGCTCGAGCGGCTTGGGTGAGGCCAGCCTGACTGCTGCCATGGCAGTCGTCATCTGACCTTCGGCTTTGTCGATCTCAGTCCGAAGGTCTCTCACCGCTTCCTTACCTTCCACGTCGGCCATGTCCAGCGCCGCGTTGTGCGTATCTGCGAGCGGCGGCTGATCGGTCCCGATCAAGGCCTCGAACGGTGCGCGACTATCGCTGGCTAGTCCGGGCAGTGCACCGCTGAGCGCCGCTTCAGCGTCGCTGAAGGCCGTAAGCAGACGCTGCACGGCTTCAGGGGGTAGGCCGCGGTTCTCGATCTGCGACGCGATCTCATCAATGGTGGGTCGCGGTGGCGGCTCGGATCTGACGTGGGCTTCCTCTGGGAGCGCAAGGGAGGGTATGTCGGGTGGTGAAAAAGCATCGTCCGACAACGCGATTCGCATCGACTGAAGCGGTCTTCCAGCTGGCAGGCCAAAGAAGCGAGCATGCGCAAGTTCGAGTTGTTTGTGCTCGTCGACAGACGGGGTTGCAGCGCCAACAATCTCACCACGCCAATCTTTCGCCGCCGCGAGCTTAGTGTCGAGATCGTGCAGGAGGGCCGGATCTATCTCCGGCGGCAATGCAGCCAATGACGGGATCTGCTCAAAGCTTGTGTCCATCGCGTGCGCAGCGTCCATGCTGCCGATCGCGGCAAGCAGTGCGTCGATATCGGTCGATACTGCATTGCCGCTGGAGAGCTTTTCATACGCCTCGCGCACAGGCTCGCATTGGGCAGCGAGCTTGTCGATGTCGGAGCTGGCCTTGGCCTGGACAGTCTCCACGGCGTCGAGGATCTCGGCTAGGTCGATTTCGCCGCTTTCGAGTTCTTCGGGCAACAATTCGGGAATACTTGACGGTTCAATGGACGGTGTCTCGATTGTAGGACGCAGCACAGGAGGAAGGTCGACACGGGCGAGTTCCTGATCGAGCGCCCAGCGCCTGGACGCCTGCTGCTGCGCTGCACGCTCTTTGGCCAATTCTTCTCGCCGTGCTGCGCGACGCCCGCGTTCGGCAGACGAAAGCTCGGGCGTGAGTTGATGTTCAGCAAAGGCGTAGCGCGCGGCAGTTCTCGGATCGAGACGCAGCCGCCTGACATTCAGATAATGCTCCGTCGACCGCGCAGGGTCGCTCTGCCGCTCGTAGGCGAGCATAATGTCGGCAACGTCGCTACCGTCAATTTCTTGCACGGCAATCGCGGCGCGGTAGATCATGATGCCGCGGCGGGCTCCGGCGAACAGCCACAGTGTATCGATGCGCATCTGAAGTTCGCTGACTGCACGCGCCGGATCGCTCCAACCGATGAAGCAGCGCACGCGAAACGTGGGCAGGTGGCCTTCGATCAACGGCTGTTCAGAGGAGAAGTTGTGCAGCACGTACGGCTCTCCGCCGCAAAGAAAGCCGCTTAGGCGCTGGTCTGGCGGTGCGAACAGGAAGAGGCGCGGATCGACATCAAGCGCCAACGCCGGAGCAACCGATTTTAGCCACGCGGTGTCGTAAGTGCCGGCGTATCGCAGGCGCTCCTGACAGTCGAGTGCCATTGGTCCGAACGCCGCGGGCTCCGCCGCTGTCTCGATGAACTGGACCGCGTGCTCGGGATCTTCCACGTTGGGTAGCGCCATCAACTCGCCAGCCATGCTGCGGCCAAAAGCGTCGTGGCCGATGCCGGTCGGGTTCGAAGGATGTCCGACTCCGCCGAAGGCGCGCTGCCGCGTCAGCGGCATCTGCCGGAAAGGTTTGGCAGCTGTTGGACGCCAGCCGGAGGTCGTCATCTGCCAATAACGATCGCCAGTCACCAAAAGGCGCTTCTGCATCGGTCCGAGCGACCATCCTAGCATCATGCGCTGGGTCGGCCGTCCCTTGGGCGCCGCCGCATGTCCACCGATGAGCAATTCCGCTTGTGGTTTAGGCATCCCGATGTCAAGCGGGCTGCCGGGCGGAAGCTCTTTCGCGCCCAATACCCAAAGTTCTTGCTCGCCTAACAGACGGTCAGCGCTTGGGTTGGCTAGGTCGAACATTGCGAAGACGGAAATGATGAGGCTTGCCCCGCGAGGGCGGCGCTCGCATTTGGTCAGTAGACCGAGCGTTCGGGGCTTTATAAGAATGGGCATGAGAGCGCCCCGCTAAATGTCCCACACCGCAATCTTAGTTCTCCGGCGTGACAGAGTTACGAATTGATCCGTTGCCACGGGCGCGGTGAATTGACGCGCATGGCAGCCGTTCGCCTGAAGAGGGCATCGTGCGATTGGGTGCAACAATCTCCTTCAAACGGTCGCCGCGATAATCGCGGGAAACGAAGTCGTTTCGCGGACACGACCACCTGTCCGTGTCCAGCTTCCGACGAACGCAGAACGCCTGTCGTGTTCGAGACAGCAATCGTGGTCTGTCGCGCTTGTTCGATCAAAGTGGGATCGAGAGCCTCAGTCGCCTTCTGAAGGGAAATATCTTGCCTGCGCATGATAGCAACCGCTGACTGGCAGCGTTTCAAACGACGTTTGCACTTGTTCTCTTCGCGCGTTCAGTGGCTGGCTTGATGTCCAAAGCAAACAGTCCACGCTCGCGGTATCCCGCGACAGATTGAGATTAAGTGCTTGTGAGTACCGGCCTACAACGGGCCACGAAAATATCATGGCAGCGCCCGACACACTTCGTGCATTAAAACGTCCGCGGGCCGGATAAGGGAGATCGGTCTCTCACCACTACGCTGGGCGCGGCAAAATAGTTCGCGTGTTTCAATGCATGAGTAACGTGCACCTCGCGCGAGCGGGGGTGAATACAGCAGAACGACAAATGCCGCGCTCTCGGGAGATATCCGACGGGTCAATTAAGACAGTGGGAAACGCTATAGCAGCGCCGGCTCCATGCTGCGCTGCGAGTGCGGGGACGTGGCGACGGCCGTGGCCCGGATCGAACACCTGATTCATCGGCACGGCATCCGCGCTCTTATGGCACCGCTGCGCTCATCATGCCCTGCTGATCGCAGAAGCTCACGATCGCAACTCTGCCGGCCGCCGCGGTGAACCGAATCTAACTCGTCGATATCACGAACATTCCGACTGCGGGGAGGTTGGGTGTACCTTGGTCGTGATCATGGACCTCTTCAGCCGGAAGATCGTCGGTTGCGCGAGGCTGGTTCACAAGCTGGTCGAACTCGTCTCGCCCGCATAGTGAAGCAGGCAGAAGTCTCCTCAGAGAGCCAGTCGTCGATCGGTCGAAGGGGTAAATCGCACCATGTCTGGCGTTGGATGCCGGGCACGCGGAGGGGATGAGATGGTTTGCGGCTGTCCGGTCAGGGCGGCCTTTTCGATTGCGATTAGTGCGCGCAAGTCTGCCAATCCCTCATCGCCATCAGCCTCGGGCGGCGTTCCAGCCTCGATGCAAGCTGAAAAGTACTCCACCTGCGCACCAAAATGGTCGATTTGTGGGAAGTGGGTTTCGCCGACCTCGCCGCCACGGCGCAGGCGCAATCTTGTTGCCGTCTCGAACCTAAAGCCTGGGTCGAGTTCGAGATCGCCCGTTGTTCCGACGACCCGATAATTGTCGACGACGGCTGCCCCGAAGCTGGCGACGAATTGCGCCAAACCGCCGGAGGGAAAGCGCAGCATGGCTGCGACGGATCCTTCCACCTCGCGAAAACGCGGATCATCAGTCGGTCGGTGCGCCATCGCCATGGCCTCGATCGGCTCTTCTGCAAAGATGTGACGAGCGGCATTGACGCAATAAACACCGACGTCTTGCAGTGGTCCACCCCAACTCGCGGCCTTTAGTCTGTGGTTCCCTGGCGACGTCTGGAAACTGAAAACCGATTGAAAGAAAAGCGGTCGGCCGATCGCGCCGTTGCGGATATGTTGGAGGATCGCGACGGTTCCAGGTTCATTATGAAGCCTATACGCGGTCATCAGAAACGCACCAGATTCGCGCGCAGCGGCGATCATGGCGAGAGCATCTTCTTCGCTGGTAGCTAGCGGCTTCTCCACCAGGACGTGCTTGCCGGCGCGAGCGGCGCGAATAGCGTAGTCCGCATGCAAGTGGTTGGGTAGAGCGATGTACACAGCGTCGACGTCAGTGCTCTTCAAAAGGGCATCGTATCCGCCATAGTCGACGATCTGGCCAATATCATAGAAATCCGCCAACTTGGCAGCCTTATCCCGATCGCCGGTCACGATCGCGGTAACCCTTGAGTTTGCGGACTGTCCGACACCTGGCAGGAAGGCTTGTTGCGAGATCGAGCCCGCGCCGACAACTGCATAATTGATCATCGTTTCCTTTCACGTGGCTCGCATCGAATTGCGTACCAGACCGATTGAATTCCGTTCGTCCTCTTCACCTTCTATTTGTCAGTCATACGGCGACGTGGTCCATTCAGAAGATGCCACGCCATTTCCGGGAGAGGCTCGGCGAGTTGCTCTGCGACGGCCGAGGCGACAAACGTGTCCCATACGTTCGCCCGACCGGAAGTGCCGGTTTTTGCTGCGCTGATCCATTCAGCCATCTGCCTGCGGTAAATTTCCTCGATCTCCGCAGCACCCATTTGTCTGAATACAAATGATCACCGACGCTGTCTCTGTTGAAGAGCCGAAGCGATGCGGCAGCCAGCGACTACCGTGCCTTGCCGACCGATCAATTCGACATGAACGTGATGCCGCAACTGGCGTTTATGAAAACCTCGCCGATCTCGTTCTTGCGAGCGGGTCACCGCTGGGCCTACCCTCCACGTGCGCAGAAACCATCTTCGATTTTAAAAGCCAACCGCTGATGTTGATCGCGTGGACCCTCGAATTCGTGACGGCCGCCCGACCGATAGACCACTTCGTCCACCAGCGTTTCGGAGCGCCGAGAAGCCGATTGCTCCATGGCAACGTCCTGCGCGCGACTGCGTCGGCGTCCAAAATCGCCGGGAGGTAAACACCGGGATTTTTCTGCCGGAGTATCTGAGTATGTTCGGCCCGCATTAGCTCCGTCCTGAGAACTCCTATTTTGATGCTCATTCAGCCCCCCTCCGAACGTCCCAGCAGATGATGGATCCGGTGGATTAACTGTAAGACCGCGCCAGATCGAGTCGGGCCTGCCGCATTGCGCCTGACTTTGCGGATGCATTGTCGCGGCTGGCTCTCTGTTGCGGCAATGATCGCCAAGTCGCATGGACATCAGAACCAAAGGTTGGCAGGGACCGACGTCGACGTCCCAGCAATTGCCGTGCCACCAAAGACCTCGTGCAAACCTCGTTGCGAACAGAAGGCGACGCATACCGAGCCGACATCATGCTCGAGGCTGCAAATGTCGCGAGCCCAACACCGAACTGCCTCGGTGGGGCAATGCATGACACGGGGCCCGAAGACTCTTCGATATCCTGCACTTTGCGGCAACTGCGGTCGTAACTGCCGACCAACCCGGACTCGCTCCAACGCAATTCTAAAGAGGTCTGATCTTCAGCCGCGTTCAAGCCGAGGAACCAGGGTAATGATGTGGCCTTGCGCATTGTTCGGGGTTGCTTCCCCTCGTCCGGCGTCCAATCGCGCCGTGTAAGGCCAACCGCGGATGTACAAATGTGTCGGCTGGAATAGCCTCGGCACGACGCCGATTCTGTTCAGTGCGCCGATGAGCGCGTCGGGGGCGGGTTGGCGGCCATGGTCCCAGCTCCCACCGACGACACGTCCGAGATCCCACATTGACCACAGACCACTGATACTTGAGCGCGATTTCGAATCCTCAGTGGTTGAGAACGTCGAGACTTCCATCTCCGGCCAAGTCTCTTCTGGATCGTGCTCCTGTTCGGGGAGGACCACAGCGCCTACCTCGGCGGGAAGGCCCAGAAGACGTTCATCCAGACGTCTAACCTTACTTGTATCAAACAAAACGACCTCGTAGGAGCTCTCATATTCCGTTTTCACTCCGTCCAAGCCATGCTTCTGCGCCATCGCAGCCCATGCGCCCAGTTCGTCAGGTTCAACTTGATCATACCACTCGTCCATGACCGCCAATTTGAGTGGCTGTTGCGCCTCGACAATGAAGTACCGCCCAGAACTACCTGCATAGCCGTGTGCAGCGTTCACATCATTCTCTGAGGCCATCCAAATAGCTTTGCCCGAATGCCCGCTTTGGCCAGCGCCGCCCCACACTCCATCCCTATTAGCATGGTTGAACTTGGTCCCCGCAGGAAGTTCCTCTATCTTGCTGCTCTCCCAACCAAGATTCCCAGGTGGAACGCTGGGGTGCCTATCGTCAGGGCAAATCGGATTAGTGGGCGGCTGCTGATGTTGCATGTCGACTCTTTACAGGTGCGCTTGAGTTTATCCATTGATGGCTGACGTGTTGCTGTCGCTTGGATCAATGTTAGCGCGGTCAGTTGACCGGATCGCAGAGTATTGCACGCAATCATCGAAGCAGGCGCAGGTGTCATAGCTAAAGCAACAATGACGAGACGGCCCTGGTTGACGCCCCGTCTGGTTTGATTTGGGATGTCTAGGCGGCCCGCGGTGAACGGCCAAAGATGGGCCATCGGCTACAAACGCAACAAAACTATTCGTGCGTGTGCAACTGAAATCGAATTTCAAAAATTGGAAACTCGGCCTGATCCACAGGGCTATTTAGGGGCGACCTCAGAAGTCTGGGACAATCTCGAGCCGATTGCCGAGATTCGGCCGTCTCACTTGGTGCCAGGTGCGATTTGGCCACCATCCAAGAGCACTGGCGTAGGACAGAGACGAATGGAAGTGCATGGTGCGCGCACGTGCCCGTCGATTAGCAGTTGTCGGCGGCTCCGTGTCCATCGAATTGTCCTTGGCGTTTAAGGAGTTGCGGCAATCGGAAAAGTCGCGCCACATTCAAAATCAGCCAATTCTCAACATAACGAGATGTAACAGCGCGGTCCGGTCAACTACCAGCAGACGCAGTTGATCTGGACGACGGACCCGCGCCACCTGCGGATTGAGCATGGTGAGGCAAGCATTTTGCGCAGGAAATCTGGCCAATCAGTCCGAGCTTACGTTGTGCGATCCAGGAGTGACGGCATGCCGACGCGAGTGAATTTGAGAGAGAACCGGCTGGCACGGAAGGAAAGAGGCCGCGTATGTTGCTAAAAGCACCAGCGACCGGCATTGCAATTGGCATTCGGCGCGAGTGGGCTCGGTTTCGAGTTTCCCCAGACAACAGGCGCAAAGCAGCAAATCGATTCGTGCGCGGCACATGCGCATAATCAATCAGAGCTTCAAGTCGACCTCGCGTCCACGCGATAAATGGTGTTCTGACCCGGAGTCTTGGTGTCGGAAGCAAAGGCGTACCGATGTGGCAGGGAAGCTCGACAATTGCGACGCATGCATCCGCGCATTCGCCTGGTCGTAGGCCTTTCACCACCTTGAGTGCGTCAATATTGGAGATCGTGAAATCTCACAGGAAAAGTGGCCCGACGCGGCGGCGACAGTGGCTTGACTTGTGGTCGTGGCTAGAGTTGGATCCCCGCCTTTCTAGCAAAGGCGTACTTCAAATGAACTCTATGGACGGGCGCGCAGAACCCGAGCGCTCACTTCCCCAGCGCGATCTCATTTTCGATCTTGGATTACACCGTGGTTACGATGCCGAGTTCTATCTGTCCAAGGACTTTCGGGTAGTCGGATTGGAGGCCGTTCCAGAAATTTGCGACCAGGCGCGGGAGCGGCTAGCACCATTTGGGACTAGATTTACGGCTGTCAATAAGGCCTTGTCGTACAGAGCTGGAGAGACGACCAAATTCTACAGCGTTCCAGGAAAGGACGATTGGGGAAGTCTGACCAAGCTTGCCGCGGAGAAGGGAATATATCAGTCCGTCGAATTCATTGTGCCAACGACAGATCTTCATCAGCTTTTCGATCAGTACGGTGTGCCGTACTACGTCAAATGCGATCTTGAAGGAGCTGATGAGCTTTTTCGTGATCAACTGGAAAAGGATGATCGTCGGCCGACTTTCGTTTCTCTTGAGATAAATAGCGAAATGGATATCGAAGTGCTGGGAAAGGCCGGTTATGATCGGGCGCAAATCGTTAATCAGTGGATGCACCCCTTTACGAAGGCGCCGCATCCGCCGGCGGAGGGAGGCTATTTTGAACGCCAATTTACCGGGGAAATGAGCGGCCTATTTGGCCTTGAGCTTCCGCCCGAGAAATGGCGCCCTGTGAGCGAAATCAGAGACATGTATCTTCGATGGAGAGAGCTCAAGGCAATGGATGAGAATCTTGCGCCTGGCTGGGTCGACGTTCATGTTTGCAAAGCCGACACCTTAAACAGTGAGCGATCAGGCACTTCATGACGTAGGTCGCTCGATGCTGCCCTGTCGATAACGGGCGCCCGGCGCCCGTCCGACCCTGTTCGGGTCAATGGGCTACGTCAAGCCCCAGGCCGATAACCTAAACTAGCCCGGTAATCGGGCATGGGGCCTGGCGCGTCGCGCTAGCTTTTTCGTGGTTGAACTGGCCAGCTGCAATGCTGACCGCGAACAGGTAGAGCCAACCCTGATAGAAATCAAAGAGGTGCGAATTCAGCAACGAACTCACCAGGATTTGTACGACAGATACCAGGCCTATCCATGCAAACAGACTCTGCTCTGGTCCGCCAAATCCCCTTCGGAATAGCCACAAGTGTGCTCCCCACATCGCGTAGAGCAGCAAACATCCTGCGATCCCCCATTGGATCGCTACGGCGAGAGTCTGATTGTGCGGATTGTCGACCACCATTGCCATTACGCCTGACTTTCCGGCAGCTTCAGTGGTGAACAATCCCTTGGTAGAGCCCGTGCCATGACCGAAGATGGGTGCGGAACGGACGAAGCCGATCGACTTGCGCCAGAATTCGAGGCGCTCCGCGCCGCCCGCCGGATGCCCGTCAACAACGGTCACATTGGCCTCGAACGCGTCGACTTCCTTGTAAATGCGTGAGATTTTGGATTGAAGATTGGGAGATGTCGCCCATAGGCTGGCGGCAAGAAGAAAAAGACTTACGAGCGGAGCCAGGAAAAGCCATCCGCGCGCGTACCTCAGTACGAGAAGCAACAGCATGGGTGGTACATAAACAAAGGCCGTTCGTGCGATATTTACATAGGCAAGATTGACGAAGAAGCTCGCCGAGACCGCGGCGAATATAATCGCTCGATCCCAGTGTCTAACACGAATGGATTCCGCCGCGAGACCGAGGAATATTACCCCAAGAAGGGCAAAGGCCTGGCTCTGGTCGATATAGTTCTTCAGCGGTATTCCTGGCTCCTTCGCCCCGACGATGTTGCTGATCTCAGGCGAAATGAACACGAGGAACGAAAGGGCAAGCAGTATCAGATTCGAAACGGTATAAGCGACAAAAACCGGCATAACACGGCGTGTCTGCCGGAAATGAAGAAAGAGGGGCAATATCCAGAGCAACTTGAGGACCTTTTGGAGCGCGTGTAGCCGCTCTGACCACGGGACTCCGTTGGCCCACGCAGTACCGATGAGAGCAAGTCCAACAAGCGCAATCGGAAGAGCGCAGGCCGGGCGCTTGAGTTCCTCGATCAACTCCCGCGACGAGTACGTGGTCAGCACCATGGGGAATAGAGAAAGCACAAGACCAGTCGTAAGCGTCGTTGACCACGGGAACGTGACGGCCAAGGTCACCGCGAAGAAATCGATAACGCCGATCCGGAGACGGTGCGCCCGAGGCTGATCACGCCCATTGCGAACGAACAACAAAAGCTTTGTCGTCTCGGTCAGACGAGACCAACGCGGTTTATCGTGAGAACTCTTCAAAGGGGTGGCCGCCTCGTCATCTAGGTACATCCCCCAACGCTCCAACAGACGTCACTCATCCGCGTCGGCCCTAGGCTAGCTCAGGGCGAGACATACCTACTCGACGAACAATTGCGTTTCAGACAACAGACGAACCACGTCCAATTGACGGTTCGTTCGAGTTTTACTCATGATTGCCTTGAGCTGCGAACGAACGGTTTGAACCGACGACTGTCTCTCCTCAGCAATCTGGTGAAGAGTTTTTCCCGTCAGCAATCCACCGGCGATGGCTGTCTCGGCCGTCGTTAAATCAAACAGAGTCTCGATAAGTGCCGCGTTGATTGTCTGGGGCAAAATCACGGGCCTCAGGATCAGCAACCATTCTGCAGAACTGAAGATGTCCCTCGCCGGCACTCGAATCGGCACGAGGTGTCCGATGCACGGCGGCTGTGCGTTCCGACTCTTGATCGGAAAGGTCAATTCCGCGCGTTCGCTCGCTATCGACCGTTCTTTCTTTAATATCGCGGCAAACACTCTGTCGGCGGCTGGATCGATGAAAGCGAGGCGTTCTGGGCGTTCGGCGACCACTTGCGGGGCCAAACTCTCGTACTCTGGATTCCAGAGCCGCAAACGCGCCTGGCTAGTCAACGCGCAGGCAGGTAGATGCAATCGTGAGAGGATATCCAGGGCGCCATGGATTCGTTCGCCGGCAAGGCGCGAGGCGGTCGAAAAAGAGCGGGTGAGGTGAGGGTGCAGCAAATTCAGCTTTTTGACCGCCGCTGCTGCGATTGGTCCCTCCTTCCACGGACGCGCCATCACGATCGCGGCAAATTCGGTTTGCGACAGTGGAAGCAGAGAGCCGCAACATGAGCCGAGCCCGCGCGGTTCGGCGAATTCTCGATAGTACTCCGTCTGTTCGAATTCATTCGCCTCGAACAGATCCCACGTGGTCATGAAGCGAGATGGACGCCGCTCCAGCATGCGTGCAGTAATGATGTCGCGGTTATTCCATCCCTCTTTAAAGTAGCTCTCAAACGTCCCCCGCGCGAGCTCGGTTGATACGAAGCTCCCGGTAGCTCTTCCGGTTACTTGAAAGACCGCGCCTTGCTTGCAGCCGGCGATCGCGCTCAATCCATTTAAGACTTGCTGCCATCGCTCGGGGACAAATGAGGCCTCATAGATGAGGTTGATTAGGCGCTTATCGGTTGAAGAGAACATACGAGCGCACGGTGCTAGATGAGCGAGGCATTTCGTCGTCGCGGTACAAGCCATCACGCGTCGAACGTAGAGTCCGCGCCCCACACGTTCTTAAGACTTTGTGGTACGGCTTTCGCGCGTTGCGCGTTCGATGCTTATGCGCTGCCAAGCTGCAAGAAAGAGATTGATATGAAAGAGACTTTAGTCATTCAGATAAAAATCTGCACGACACTAAGCCGAGCTGAGGCAGACGAAGTGCGGAGACCGCCAAGTGTCGCGCGCATACCGAACATACGGAAATGGCTGCGCGGTCGCCGTCTACCGATTGCCAGCCTTCTCATCCAATACTGGAAACTATCTGTGATTGATCATAGTACCGTTCCCCTTAGAACATAGTTCCAACCCTAAAGCCCTTTAATCACAGTGAGAAACCCCGGTTAATCCCCCATATGGGGGAGGCGCTCAAATTGTATTCAGCGCCGCACCGTTTGAACCTGATCAACCGTAGATTGGCCGCCTCGCGGCGCGAAAATAACTTTCTGAAATCGTCATCGATCAGAGAGTACCGTATCGCGGCCGTCCCGGCGGTTAAGAGGCGCACCTTGTTCGCAGTAACCGATCGATTGGAGGTCATTGCAATGATGCTGGTCATTGTGCATCAGATCTGACCTCTGATTGCGCTGCACGCGTTGACCACGACATCGGTCATCTCGCGACGCAGTCGTCGAGCCCAGATCCATCGGGCGCTCGCTGACAGGGCCCGTCGCTCGTACGAGACATTCGCTGAGTGCAAATTGGGCAGACCACGCGATGAACTGGATCGGACTTGTTGTGGCTCTGGCCATAGGCACCATTATCGTCGGGGTCGTCACCGATGCGGGCATGACGAAGTGTCGTGCGGGCTCATTGTACGAAATGCTGCATTTGTGCGACCTTGATGAGCCAATATTGAAGACGAGGCCATTCGATTGTCGATTTAAGCTCGGCCATTGTTAGCGATTGAAGATAGGTGCAATTACGGAGGTGTGACAAAGGTGGGGCTGTTTTCAATTAGCGCATCCGCGCTTGACAGCACAGGTGGCTCGCGCTGACGCTCATCCGGCGCGGATCGATCTGATAATGCTGGCTAGCTTGCTCGCCTATCCAGAGCGGTTTGGTCAAGTCTCGTTGGTATTCTGCGTTATGGACCGCAAGGTCGCTGAATTTCTGCGACATTTAGCTCTAGAGATCGTAGATCTGCGCGACTCCTCCGGTTAAGGGAAGGGTTTTGAAAGTTTAGTGAGTGCGCTGAAGGAATTGAAGATGGGCGGACAGCACGGGCGTCGCCAAACATTTAATCGCCGCTGACGCAACCAGCGCCGGCAATGCAGGGCTCAGCCGCCGGTTTGCCGGTTGTTGCCAGCAGTGGCCCATCATGTTGAACGGGCAGCAATGTGGCGGGCGCTTTGTTGACGCCCTCAGCTGATACACCGGCTTGCCGCGAGAGACTTTGGCGTGGGTCTAGGCGCATCGGGGATCATTTCACCCTTCATCCGATAAACGTTTGGTCGAGCATGAGCGGATCGCCTCGTCTCGAAGTCGCAACAAACAGCCGCGCTCCGTCGCTTGAGGGGGTTGTTTCTGCTTGTGCACGCTAATCATCGTGAATGCCTACACCGATCCAAAGCTTCGCAATCTACCTCATTTGAAGGATTCACTCGCCGTCGCGCTGCGCCTAAGACAAGGCGAAACTTTGGCGAGCGACGTCTTTCCGATGCTGAATAGCAGCATGGTCTGGGAGGACATCAGCGCTGTATTTGATTGGTTGGGGCGCGGGCGTGGGGTTGGGCGACAAGAAGGCGCGGAGTAAGCCTCGGCTATTGTATGTCGTGGCAGAAGATAAGACCTTTGCCACACATTTTATGGAGACTGCTCTTGCAGCTCGTGCGGCTGGGTTTGAGGTTGTGGTCGCAACGTGCGTGGCCGAGCACAAGGAGGTCATCGAGCGTTGCGGTGTCCGTGTGGTCGAGATGCCGACCGATCGCGCGTCGCTTTCGATTGTTTCCTTGTTTCGCTCGGTGCTGCGTCTCAGCGGTATCCTATCGGATCTACGACCGGACCTGGTTCATGCCCTGCAGATAAGGTCCGTAATTCTGCTCGGCTTGTTGCGGCTGATTGGTCAGCGCTATCCCCTTCTCGCGTCTTTCACGGGCCTCGGATATTTGTGGGGCCTTCGCGGGTGGACGGGAAACATAGTCCGCCGATTTATTCGACTGCAGACAGCCTGGATTGCTCGCGACCGATCGGCGCTCGTTTCCTTCGAGAACGCGGATGATCGTTCGGAGTTTCCGCGTCTACGAAATTGTATCGTTCTTGGCGGATGGGGCGTTCAGGTCGAGCCAGCTCGGCTGGCGCAACAACGGCCTGAAGGGCCTGTGCGCGTTGCCTTCTTGGGCCGGATGCTCAGGGCCAAGGGCATAGAGGACACCGTAAAAGCAGTGCGACTGGCGCGAGAGCGCGATCAGCGAATTGAGTTGGAGCTTTGGGGAAGTCCTGACCCGGGTAATCCAACAAGCCATACGGAAGAGGAGCTCATCCATCTTTCTTGTGTCGAGGGCGTGAAGTGGAAAGGTAGTGCTCCCCACGTCGAGGCGGTGTGGCAGCGTGCCGATATCGCGATTCTCCTGTCGGAGCGCGAAGGGTTGCCGCGCGCGCTGATTGAGGCTGCAGGCCACGGCGTCCCAATGATCGCGACGGACGTGCCCGGCTGCCGCTCTGTGGTGCGAAATGAAATCGACGGCCTGTTGGTGCCGTGCAACGATCCACAGGCGACGGCAGAAGCGATCGTCCGTCTCACGCAAAATGCGATCGTTCGCAAGCAAATGGGGCGAATGGCACGCGAAAGATTCGAGACGACATTCTCAACGGATGCGGTCGTTCCGAGGATTCTCGAGATCTACGTAAGTCTCATAGCTTGCCACAAGTACGCAGCCTCATCGGAAGTCTTTTGCAATGACCAATCTCGCCCAATTTTTCCGTAGAAAAAGGGTTCTCGTCACAGGTGCTGGCGGATTCATAGGAAGCCAGCTTACCGAAGCTCTCGTCAGGGCGGGGGCTGACGTAACCGCGATGATCAAGTATAGCTCTTCTCCGGGATGGGGAAATCTCGAGTACTCGCCGCCTGATCTGAAGAATTCGATCAAGGTTGTTGCCGGGAATATTGAAGACCAAGAATTCGTCACTCAGGTTGTGCGCGAGCAAGAGATTGTATTTCACCTCGCCGCTCTGATCGCGATTCCATATTCCTATATCGCGCCGCGGAGCTACGTCCGCACAAATATCGAAGGCACGTTGAATGTTATCGAGGCGGCACGACGGCTGGGTGTTGCGCGGGTCGTTCACACATCGACATCGGAGGTTTACGGAACGGCCCTCGCAGAAACGATCGACGAACGACATCCCCTCCAGGGACAATCACCTTACTCTGCGTCCAAAATTGGAGCTGACAAGCTAGCTGAAAGCTATTTTCGATCGTTCTCAACACCAGTGGTGACGCTCAGGCCGTTTAACACGTTCGGGCCGCGACAATCCGCGCGGGCCTTCATTCCGACGATCATCTCGCAGGCCGCGACACGTGAGGTCATCGAGCTCGGATCGCTCGATACATTGCGAGACATGACGTTTGTGGACGATACGGTGGCTGGCTTCCTCGCAGCTGGAGCTGCCCCGGGAATTGAAGGTGAAACAATCAATCTCGGCACCGGTCAGACGTTGTCCATCAGTTACTTTGCAGAGCGAGTACTGTCTCTGATGAACGTCAAAAAGCGAGTCGTTCAAGATCCAAAGCGAGTCCGTCCTGCAGCGAGTGAGGTGCTTCGACTCCTCTCAAATAATGAAAAGGCTCAACGCTTGCTTGACTGGAGACCTCGAACTCCGATCGACGAGGGTCTGAAGCGCACAATTAGCTTTGTGACGACACACATTGGCGCTTATCGCGCGGACACCTACAATATTTAGCAAAGACGCGTTTCATGACTAAAGCGCTCATTATGGCCGGCGGGAAAGGTACTCGCTTGAAACCTTTCACGGCTTCGTTTCCAAAGCCGCTGGTACCGTTAGGCGACCTGCCGGTTCTGGAACTATTGCTGCGACAATTGAAGAGAGCCGGTATCGACGAGGTCCTCCTTTCGGTCAATCATTTGCATCACCTCATAAGAGCATTTTGTGAGGATGGTTCGAAGTTTGGTCTCGCAATCGATTACGTAATGGAAGACAAGCCACTTGGGACCGCCGGGTCGCTGGCCCTCGCGTTAGACAGGCTGGGCGACAACTTTATCGTTGCGAATGGAGATCTACTTACAAACTTCGACGTAAGCAAAATGGTTCATGACCATTGCAAGCAACCAACTGCGGCCTCGATCGCTGTATTCGAACGCAGAACGAAGATGGAATTCGGTCTGGTCGAGGTTGACGCAGGTATGCGGCTAACCGGCTATCGCGAGAAGCCCACTTACTCACATTTGGTGAGCATGGGGCTTTACGTGATCAATCGATCGTCGGTGGAACCACATCTGGTGCACGGCAAGTTCCTCGATATGCCTCAACTGATGCAGAATCTGATTGAGTCCGGCAAGTCCGTAATGTGCCGATCGCAAGATTGCATATGGCTCGATATCGGCCGACCAGAAGACTACGCAGCGGCGCAGCAACTGTTTGAACAGCGACGCGAGCTTTTCTTAGGGGCTGACCAATGACGGTCGCGCTGGTTACGGGTGCCAACGGCTTCTTGGGACGTCATGTCCGGCGGGAGTTGACTATGCGAGGCATCAAAGCCGTCGCGTTGTACAGATCATCAGCTCACGTCGACCAACATTCGCTTCTGCTTGCGGAGACACCTAGCCGACAGAATCTAGCCAAAATTCTGGATGGTGTCGCACCATCGATCGTCTTTCATTTGGCGGGCACAACCCGCGCTGACACGCCCGAAGGCCTTTATCAGGCAAATGTCCTCTTCGCTGCCCATCTTCTAGAGGCCGCCTTGGACACAGGCCGTTTGCCAATCGTCATCCTGGTTGGAAGTGCAGCCGAATACGGGCTGCCGAGGCGTACAGATTGCATGGTGCGGGAGACGGACCCCTGCACTCCGCTGACCGCGTACGGCATTTCGAAACTAGCACAGACATTTCACGGGCTGTCCCAAGCTTCCCGCGGCCTTCCGGTGATTGTGGCAAGGCTGTTTAATCCGATAGGGGTCGGCGCACCACGAACAACCGCACTCGGAAGTTTCGTTGATCAACTCGCAACGACACCCCCGAAGGGACGTACCCTGACAACTGGACGGCTCAACGCCGTCCGAGATTTTGTTGACGTTGTGGATGCTGCACGCGCTCTCGTCGATCTAGCTGAAGCTCCCAACGCGACAGGCCAAATCGTCAATATTTGCACGGGCATCGGCACCAGCGTTCAACACCTGGTCAATCGCCTAATCGCACTTATTGATGCACCAATTATTCATGAGATCGATGCAACCCGCGGCGGCGCAAGTGACGTCCATGCGGTTATCGGCGACACGGGCCGCCACAGGCAACTTGGCATCGCGATTCCCCCTCTAGATATAGACGCGATTTTGTTTCGGATGATTTCCGCCGCCTCGGCGGGGAACGAGACGCGCCAGCGAGTCCTGCTTTGAGGACAACCTCCGTCAGCGTAATCATTCCAACATATCGCGACGGCGATGCGTTGCGCCGCGCGCTGGCATCTGTGGCCGACCAGTCTCTTCGACCGCGTCAAGTCATCGTGGTGGACGACGCAACCGGAGACGACTCCGCCGACAAGATTTGCGCTGAGGCCCGAATTCCAAACATCAAGTTGCTTAAGCTGCCCCGCAATACTGGTCCGGGCGGGGCTCGAAACGCTGGTATCGCGGCAAGTACCGAGGCGTTTTTAGCCTTTCTCGACGCGGACGATGAGTGGCATCCGGAAAAGCTGGAACGTCAGATGGTTATCATGCGCGGACCGGGAGCGCCACTTCTTAGCGCGCATCGCAAAGGGTTCGACGGCTTGCCGTGGCCGAACCCCGAGGGGCCGCTGGAAGCAAGATCCATCACGCGATGGGCAATCTTAGCCTCGAACGTGGCCTCGATCTCGACGGTCGTAATACAACGGGAAGCCGTCAAATACCTTTTCCGGCCGAGCTACGCTTGCGAGGACTATTGGTTCGTCGCTGCAAATATCCTTTCTGGCGTCAAAGCGGTCAGGATTAAGCAGATGCTCGCACGGGCCCATAAACCGGCATTTGGGGCAGATGGTCTCAGTGGTCAGCTGTATGCCATGCAACTTGGGGAAATGTCCTGTCACTTCTCCCTCTGGCGCGAGGAGCTGATGAACGTGTTTGAATATGTGCCCCTCATCGTTTGGACGCTTGTGAAATATCTGCGGCGCATTGCCTTCGTCGAGCTGCGTAAAATCGGAGCCCTCGTGATCCAACTGAAAGGTGAGAACAAGACGTGATGCACCGACGGCAAAGAAGACGCTACCTATCTGTCGGCACCGTCCTAATCACGGGACGTTATTCGGTCTTGCGCGCCCGGTTGCGCTGCCCTGAGCGGGTGCTCCCTTGACCGCGAACAGGTTTTCTTCCGTCAGGAAAGCACGCGGCTCCCTTGCCGTGGATGACGTGAAAGCCGCCATCCGACAGCGGCAACTGTGGCTTCGCCTAGGATGGAACGATGTCTTGCAGAGATATCGGCGCTCGGTACTCGGTCCGCTTTGGCTCACAGTGAGCATGGCGATAATGATCATCTCTCTCGGGGTACTCTATGCCAAGATTTTCCAAAGCGCCGTAGATGAGTTTCTTCCATATCTTTGCGTCGGCTTCTTGGTCTGGGGCTACTTCTCCAGCTTTTTGATCGAATCCGGCTCGTTATTCATCTCATCCGAATCCTACATCAAACAGATCAAGCTTCCCTTCTTTTCATACGTTTTTCGTTCAACCTGGAGCAAGATCATCATCTTCGCCCACAATTTTATCATCTACCTGGGGATGATAGTTTATTTTAAAATCTGGCCGGGTCTGCCGGCTTTGCTTGCAATTCCCGGCTTTTTGCTCCTGACCGTCAATGGCGCTCTAGCGACCATGTTCATCGGTATGGTTTCAACGCGCTTCCGCGACATTCCGCAACTGGTCAATTCCTTCGTCCAAATCGCGTTTTTTGTTACCCCCGTCATGTGGAAGTCCGACGTGCTTAAGGACGGGAGCTTTGTTGCGGACTGGAATCCCTTCTACCATTTGATCCAGATCATGAGAGCGCCTTTGTTGGGTTACGTGCCCTCAACCACGACCTATTTGGCAGTTGTGGCGATAACACTGATCAATCTTGCGGTTGTCGGACTGCTCTTTAGACGATACCGCGAAAGAATATCTTATTGGGTCTGAGATGTTGGATTTGACAGAAGCAAACGACGAGCGGTTGTCACTTGACGATGTCAGTGTTTCGTTCCCGATCTACAGTGGGGGATCGCGGTCGCTGAAGAACGGTCTCCTCTACCGAGGATCGCGGGGGCGAATTGCGAGCGATGCGAATGACCGGATCGTAGTGCAGGCTTTGCGAAATGTGTCGCTCCGGTTCGCCTCCGGCGATCGCATCGCCCTTATCGGCGCAAACGGTGCTGGTAAGACGACTCTGCTGCGCGTTATGGCGGGCATATACGAGCCGTGCTCGGGAGCGGTCCGCGTTTCAGGGCGAATTTCGCCAATGTTTGATCTTGGGCTGGGTATCGACCCGGAGCTGAGCGGGCTGGAAAACATAAAGCTCCGCGGACTCTTGTTGGGCCTGCAGCCCGAGGAAATCGAGCGGTTGATACCCGAGATTGGAAACTTCACCGAGCTCGACGAGTATCTTGAATTGCCCGCACGCTCCTACTCATCTGGCATGTTGACAAGGCTCACATTCGCGGTTGCAACGTGCTTTGCACCCGAAATCCTTCTGATGGACGAATGGATACTCGCGGGTGATGCCAGGTTTTTAGCCAAGGCGGAACGCCGCCTGGAATCCTTTGTCCACGATGCGAGCATTCTGGTCTTGGCCTCGCACAACGAACAAATTTGCAAAACTTGGTGCACCAAGGCGGTCTGGCTCGACGGCGGGCAGGTCAAACGGGTCGGCGATATCGACGAAATCATTGCAGCCTATCGCGATGAGCTGCGTTCCAGCTGATAGCGAGGACGGTTCGCCTAACGAGCTCCGGTTTCAGACGCCGACGTCGGTAACAAGTACCATCCCATTCCACAACAAGAGCGCGCGCTGATCTCATGAATATCCACGGCCCGACCGGCAGCTTCAGTTGCAATGCGTGTCAGGGACAGAGCGCCACGCTAATGGCCAGACGGAAGGACAATGTTGCAGTTCTTCGCTGTGAAAGCTGCGGTCTAGGTGTCATTGAAACCATACCAGACGACCTAGGGATATATTACGACGACGCCTATTATGGCGCTCAGAAGGTCGATGGATCAGTCGGATACAACGACTACCAGTTGATGGCCGAACATGGCCTGTCCTGGGCGGCGGAGCTGGTCTGCCGGTTGAAGCGCGGGGGCAAGATTCTCGACATCGGCTGTGCGGACGGCACTCTTCTCAAGAGGCTCCCGAACACGTTTGACCTCTATGGCATCGAAGTCAATGAACAGATGATTCAACGGTCCGTAGAGGCCAACATAAGGATCCTCGGGCGGGATCTGCTCGACCCAAGCATCCTCGAAAACCATTGGCACGACTTCGACTGCGTAACAGCAGTCGCCGTATTTGAGCATCTCCCGGACTTTCGCCGCGGAATTGAAGCTGCACTTAATCTGCTCAAACCAGACGGTATTTTGCTGTTCGAGGTACCTTACATCTCCGAGAACCACGAAAACAAGCTCTGGTACGAGAGTTCGCTGGAGCATGTGTTTTACCCCTCGGGCGAGTCACTGCGTTTGCTCATCGAACAACTCGGATTTCACCTAGTCGGCGGCGAGATCTATGTTCGTGATTTCGCATCCAACTTCATTGGCGTCGTATTTCGCGATAGCGAGATGGCCAGCCACATCGAGGAGTTGTTCGCAAGCATAACCAGGACCGAGGGCCGTGTATTCGACCGGAACCTGAGGGTTACCCGTCAGCGGCTGATGCTGGTTCACGCGGCCAACAGTACCCCCGATTTGATTGCTGGGTTGCCTGATCTCCTGCAGACGTCTGCCGACGCGCCCCTGTTGAATCGAATCGAAAAGCTCTGGGCGGACGATTTGCGGCGACTTGCCGCAACGCGCGCTGAAACCGGTGCACTTGCGGCAAGATATGCAAGTCTGGTTCGTGATGGCGAAGAAGTGGCTGAGGCGAAGGAAGCCCAGATAAGGGGCCTCTATGAGCAACTCAGTCAGGAAACTGAAAAATACGCTGCGCTGGCGCGCGACAGTAGACAGAGAGCGGGGGCGCTGGAATCCCGGATAGAACAAGTTTCCCACCAACTCGAAGAGGAGCTTGCAAGTTCTGCAAAGCTGGCGCGTGACAGCCGGGATAAGGTTGGGGCGTTGGAGGCACAAATTGAAGACCTCTCCAGCCAACTCAGCCATGAAATTGCAAAGCACGCAGCGCTGGTGCGAGACAGCAAGGACGCATCAGAAGCACTCGAGGCTCGATTGAATTTTGTCTCGAGCGAGCTAGATCGCGCCGTCGCCCAAAATTCCGCTCTGGAACGACATGCCAAGGCGGAGATCCAGGACTTGGCCTTACACGTCAATTCACTGTCAAATCGGCTCGCCCGCTCTACTGAACTGAATGTTATCGCTGAAAGGGAGCGGGCGCGTCTCGCCGCCCATATTGCACTGCTGAAAGAAAGTTATGCGGACCTCAATCAATCTGCTGAATGCCAAAAGAATTCGAAAGAGCTGGAAGTGGCGCGGCTAACAGAGAATATCAGGGCGCTTGTCGACCAAAGCACGGCGTTTCGTGCCGAGATCGACCAAATTCTTCGTAGCACAGCTTGGAAGTCGACCGCGATGTTGCGCCGGGCGGGGCACAGGCTCCCACGCATGGCTCGCGCGACGCGCCGCGCACTCAAGCTTCTCAAATGGACTGCAAACCTGGAGCTGCGCCAGAGGTTGTCCGAGGCGATCCAAGCTCGACGAAAGCGTCGGGCCGAGGAAATGGCCGCGCGCAAAATGCCGATGCCTAAGCTGGTGTTCGATGCGCGTACCTGCCTCGACGGATATGTCGAGGCGACCGAGAATACTGAACTGTGGCCCGCGGACCGTCCTCTCGTGACGGTTGTTGTCACGTCATTCAACTATGGCCGTTTTGTTTCAGAAGCGGTCGATTCGGTCCTGGCGCAGACCTTTCAGGACATTGAAGTGATCGTGGTCGAAGGCGGCTCCAGCGATCCTGAATCTCGCGAGCGAACCCTATCCCTTGAGAGACCCAAGACAAGAGTTATTGCCCAAGCAGAACCGCACCAAGTCGGAGCCAATCGAAACTTCGGCATACGCAACGCGCGTGGCAAGTACATTTGCTGCCTGGATGCCGATGACTTGCTCAAACCAACCTATATCGAAAAGGCCGTGTTCCTGCTTGAGACCTATGGATATGACGTTGTCTCCTGCGCGATGCAACAATTCGGGAGCACTAATGAAAAAATCGGAATTC
>NZ_JBANBJ010000099.1:0-25721 GCF_059803515.1 Bradyrhizobium sp. UFLA05-125
CCCTATCACGTCAATTTCTCGCTGGTCGGCGGGATGTGGCGCGACGGCGACAAGACCGTCCTGGAGTTCGTCGGCAGCGGGGCTCAGACAGTCGAGGTCCGGGAGACACCCGAGGAGATCCTCAACATCCACCTCGGTACATCTGGGGCGTCCGCTTCGTGAATCCGGTAACGAACACGGCCGGCATCGACGCAACTCCGGTGCCGGCCGATTTGCGAAAGGTCGGTTCGCACCCCGATCATTGGTATCCCGTGGCCTGGTCGGACGAAGTGAAACGCGGGTGCGCCTTCGCTTCCTGCTTTGCCGGCGAACCCATCGTCATCGTTCGCACGGAAACCGGCGATCTGTTCGCACTGGAAGACCGCTGCGCCCATCGGCAGGTCCCTTTGTCGAAAGGCGTGGTGAAGGATCGTCACCTGCACTGCTGCTATCATGGCTGGAGCTACGACGCGTCCGGCCGCTGCATCGATGTCCCCTATCTCGGCAAGGAGAAACTCCCGAACGGCGTCCGCGCCTATCCCAGCTGCGAGCGGGACGGTATCGTGCTGGTCTGGCCCGGACGGCTTCCGGCCGAGCCCCCGCCCGCAACTTTGGGCGCTGCGGCCGATCTCAGCTACAAGACGCGCCGCTTCGGCCAGATCGTCAACTGCCACTACACGTTCATGCACGAGAACCTGATGGACATGAACCATCAGTTCCTGCACCGGCGAACGACAGGCAAGGTCGGCCCGCGTTATCTCGGCAAGCGATCCGGCGAGGGCTGGATGGAGCTGAACTACAGCTTCCGTCGCCCCGGCGAACGGGCACCGATCGGCGAGAGCATGATCGTGGGCCACCTGCGCTCCGCATCGGCGGCACCGCGCGATCTCATGACGATCCGGACCGAATACCCGCACCAGTCCTTGCGCCTCTGGACGTCTGGCGAGAAGCCTGTCCTGCACGTCTGGCTCGGCTATACGCCGGTTGATGCCGGTCAGCGCAAGAACAGGACTTTCATCGTGCTATCGGTGTTGCGGCCGAGAATTCCAGGCTTGCTCGAGATCGTCTGGCCGTTCCTTTGCAAATTCACGGATCGCGTCTTCGACGAAGACCGTGAAATCGTCGAGATGGAACAGGTCGCCTACGACGCCCAGGGCGGCGATTGGAACCAGGAGGTGTTTCCCGCAATCCGTGAACTGAGAGAACTGCTCGCATGTCAGGGATTGCATCACGCCCGCTAGCGCAGGCGGCATAAATTTCGGATTATTCGATAATCACCTTTTGCCACTGTTTTGCCCGACGAGTCAAACGGTTTTGCGGATCGTCGAGAGTCTCGCGGAAAGCGCTGCATATCGCGCGCCTGTCGCCGGTTGCACGGGTGATCGCCGCTTCCTGCCGAAAAAGGCCCAACGTGTGGTCCCCTCGCCACCCGTCTACTGTGCATGGGGTTGTTTTTCATATTTTTGCTTGGGCACTCGCAGGCGCCAAAGAAAAAGCCCGGCCTCGCGAACGAAGCCGGGCTCTGCCGTCTTGCGACGCTTCGAAAGATCAGCCGCGGGTGCGCGAGCGGATCATGAAGCTGTCGTAGGTGTATTCGGCGACCTGCCACCACAGATATTCGTCCGAGCGGTAGGCCTGCATGGCGTCGATCGACTTCTTGAAGTCGGGGTTCTTGGCCGAGATCTCGGCCCACAGCTCGTTGGTCGCCTTGAGGCAGGCCTCGAGCACTTCGTTGGTGAAGGGACGAAGCTGGGTGCCGCCGGCCACCAAGCGCTTCAGCGCAGCCGGGTTCTGCAGGTCGTAACGCGCGGCCATCCAGCTGTTGGCGTTCGCGGTCGCGTTGGTCAGGATCGCCTGGTAGTTCTTCGGCAGCGCATTCCACTTGTCCAGGTTGGCGAAGGCGTGGACCATCGGACCGCCCTCCCAGAAACCCGGATAGTAGTAGTACTTGGCGACCTTGGCGAAGCCGAGCTTCTCGTCGTCATAGGGGCCGACCCACTCCGCCGCGTCGATGGTGCCCTTCTCCAGCGCCGGATAGATGTCGCCGCCGGCGAGCTGCTGCGGCACCACGCCGACCTTCTGGAGCACCTGGCCGGCGATGCCGCCGATGCGGAATTTCAGACCCGAGAGATCGGCGACCGTCTTGATCTCCTTGCGGAACCAACCGCCCATCTGCGTGCCGGTGTTGCCGCAGGGGAAGCCGATCACGTTCGCCTTCTTGAAGAACTCGTTGCCGAGCTCGGCGCCGCCGCCCTGGTACCACCAGGAGTTCTGCTGGCGCGCATTGAGGCCGAACGGCACCGAGGCGTAGATCGCCCAGGTCGGGTCCTTGCCGACGTAATAGTAGGACACGGTGTGGCTCATCTCGACCGTGCCGTTGGAGGTCGCATCCAGCGCCTGCAGGCCCGGAACCACTTCGCCGGCCGCGAACACCTGGATCTGGAACTTGTTGTCGGTCATCTCGGCGACGTACTTCGCCAACTGCTCGGCGCCGCCATAGATGGTATCGAGCGATTTCGGAAAGCTCGACGTCAGGCGCCACTTCACCTCGGGCGAGGACTGCGCAATCGCCGGCGAGGCCACCGCGGTCGCCGCCGCCCCTGCTGCCGACACTTTCAAGAAATCACGACGCTTCATCTTCAGGTCTCTCCTTGCTGGGGCGTTTTCCCCGACGTCTCTTTTGCCGCCGCTAGTCTCGGCGATGCGTGATGGCCGCGTCGAACCGAAGGCGCTTGACTGTCGCGGCCTTTAGCACGGAAGCTCAGCTTTCGGAACGCGACAATGGCATGACGGAACTGTACGAAAGTCGCATGCCTCGAGGGGAAGGCTTTAGCCTGCGGAAATTACGGATTTGAGCTGGTCCCGGATCTGGCCCGCGATGGCGCGATAGATCGCCGCATGGGGCCCGTCCGGCTCGCTGTCGACCACCGGTTTTCCGGCATCCGAGGTCTCGCGAATCGCCATGTGCAGCGGGACCTCGCCCAGGAACGGGACGGCGAGCTTCTCGGCCTCGTGTCGCGCTCCGCCATGGCCGAAAATGTCCGATTTGGTGCCGCAATGCGGGCACTGGAAATAGCTCATGTTCTCGACGATGCCGAGCACGGGGACGTTCACCTTCTTGAACATGGCAAGGCCCCGACGCGCGTCGATCAGCGACAAATCCTGCGGGGTCGAGACGATGACCGCGCCCTTCAACGGCACATTCTGCGCGAGCGTGAGCTGCGCATCGCCGGTGCCCGGCGGCATGTCGACGACCAGGACGTCGAGCTTGCCCCACTCGACGTCGCGCAGCATCTGCGTCACCGCCGACATCACCATCGGACCGCGCCAGATCATCGCGGTCTCTTCCTCGACCAGGAATCCGATCGACATGATCGACAGACCAAAACGCCTCAGCGGAATCATCTTCCGCTCCTCGTTCAGCTCGGGCTTTTCGTGCAGGCCCGTCAGCCGCGGCACCGAGGGACCGTAGATGTCGGCATCGAGCAGCCCGACCTTGAGGCCGAGGTCGCGCAGACCAAGCGCGAGGTTGAGCGCGGTGGTCGACTTGCCGACCCCGCCCTTGCCCGAGGCCACGGCGATGACGGCGGAAATGCCGGGAATCTCGGACTGCCGCGACATCGGCGAGGTGCCGCCCTGCGGTGGCCGATGGGCATGGGCCGGCTGCACCCCAGGTGCACCGCGGCTCGGCGGCGGCGGTGGTGCGCTCCCCGGCTTGCGCTCGGCGGTCAGCGCCACCATGGCCGTGGTGACGCCGGGAATGGCACGGACGGCGGCCTCAGCCTCGGCCCGAACCTGCTCCCAGGCCCGTGCCTCCGCGGCATCGACATTGATCGAAAAGAACACCTTGCCGTCACTGGCGCTGATCGCGCTCAGCACATTGGCATTGGTGAGCGCCACCCCGCGCGGCGACTTGATCCGGCTGAGGCTGTCGAGAACCTGTTGCTGCGTCACGCTCAAAGCGCATCTCCTAAAGTCACGATGCGACCCATTAGAGCGGAAACGCCCAAAAGGCTACTGCCTGCCGATATCGCCGGCCGTCTCGACCGGGGCCGCCGCCCCCTGCTCCTTGGCCGCCTCGTAGTTCAGCTCGATCATGACCCCATTGGGGTCGTGCACGAAGATCTGCCAGAGGTCGCCGCCGGGCACCTGCCGGGAATCGAATTTCATCCCCTTGCCGCTCAGCCGCTGCCTCATGCCGTCGAAACCGCGGCTGGCGAAGGCAACGTGATGGACAACGCCTGAATCGGGCTTTTGAGCCTCGTCCGTCACGGAAATGTCGACGAGGTGCACCACCGGCTTGCCCTCGCTGTACATCCACGCACCCGGGAAAGCGAAATTGGGCCGCGGGCCGTTTTCGAGACCCAGCACGTCCGAATAGAAGCGGATCGTCTCGGCCAGTTTCCGGGTCCTGATGTTGAAATGATCGAGCACCCCGACGCTCACGGCCATGCCTTCACTCCCTTTTTCTTTATGTCCTTGTCCGCTCATCCTAGCACAGGAGACCTTCAAACGAAGCCGTTGCCCTCCGGCCTCAAGGGTTTATGGTGCGCCCCCGATCCGCCCTTTTTGGGCGGAACCGCCAAAAACCCGCGATCGTGTGGGCCGGCTGTCTCAAAGGCCGGTCACAACCGCAAGAACGCCCAAGCACAAGCAAGGTCACCCATATGGCTAAAGTCGCTTTCCTCGGTCTCGGCGTCATGGGCTTCCCCATGGCTGGCCACCTCGTCAAGAAAGGTGGCCATGAGGTCACCGTCTACAACCGCACCGCGGCCAAGGCGAAGGAATGGGCAGACAAGTTCGGCGGCAAGACCGCGCCGACCCCGAAGGCGGCCGCCGAGGGCCAGGATTTCGTGATGTGCTGCGTCGGCAACGACAATGACCTGCGCGCGGTGACGATCGGTCCCGACGGCGCGTTTGCCGGCATGAAGAAGGGCGCGACCTTCGTCGACCACACCACCGCCTCCGCCGAAGTCGCGCGCGAGCTTGACGCGGCTGCCACCAAGGGCGGCTTCAAATTCGTCGACGCCCCCGTCTCCGGTGGACAGGCCGGCGCCGAGAACGGCGTCCTGACCGTGATGTGCGGCGGCTCCGCGGACGCCTATGCCGGCGCCGAGCCGGTCATCGCGGCCTATGCGCGGATGTGCAAGCTGCTGGGGCCTGCGGGCTCCGGACAGCTCACCAAGATGGTCAACCAGATCTGCATCGCCGGTCTCGTCCAAGGCCTCTCCGAAGGCATTCACTTCGCCAAGAAATCGGGCCTCGACGTTGCCGCCGTGATCGACACCATTTCCAAGGGCGCCGCGCAGTCCTGGCAGATGGAAAACCGCTACAAGACCATGAACGACGACAAGTACGATTTCGGCTTCGCCGTCGAATGGATGCGCAAGGACCTCTCGATCTGCATCGCGGAAGCCCGCCGCAACGGTGCCAACCTCCCGGTAACCGCGCTGGTCGATCAGTTCTACGCCGAAGTCGAGAAGATGGGCGGCAAGCGCTGGGATACGTCGAGCCTGCTGGCGCGGCTGCAACGCTGATGGCCGTTTAAAGCAGACCTGTCTTGCTGATCGCGATCGCCGCCATCTTCGTCATTGCCTACGTGGCGATCGCGCTCGAACATCCGCTCGGCATCAACAAGAGTGCGGCCGCGCTGATCGGCGCGGTTCTGCTCTGGACGGTGTACGCGGTCACGATCGGCGACCACACCCTGGTCGGACATCAGCTCGACGAATCCGTCGCCGCGACGGCGCAGATCGTGTTCTTCCTGATCGGCGCCATGACGATCGTCGAGGTCATCGACGCCCACAACGGCTTCGAGGTCATCACCTCGCGAATCCACACCACGAGCCAGGTTCAGCTCATGTGGCTCGTCGGATTCGTGACATTCTTCCTGAGTGCGGTTCTGGACAACCTGACGACCACCATCGTCATGGTCTCGCTGATCCAGAGACTGATCGCCAGGCGCGATGACCGCCTGCTGTTCGCCTCCCTCATCGTAATCGCCGCGAATGCCGGCGGCGCCTGGACGGTGATCGGCGACGTGACCACGACCATGCTGTGGATCGGCGGACAAGTCTCGCCGGTGAACATCATGGGCGCGGTGTTTCCGGCTTCGATCGCCAACCTGCTCGTGCCGCTCGCATTCATCAGCTTTTCGCTGCGGGGCAAGGCGATTGCGCCGCCGCCGAAGGAAGACCGGCTGCAAGGGATCGAGCTGTTCGAGCGCAACCTGATGTTCTTCCTTGGGCTTGGCGTGCTGATCGCCGTGCCCGCCTTCAAGACGCTCACACATCTGCCGCCCTTCATGGGTGTTCTGCTCGGGCTCGGCATCGTCTGGCTGGTCGGCGAGATCATCCATCGCGACAAGGACGAGCACGTGCGGAAGCCCCTTACGCTCGCGCATGCGCTGACCCGGATCGACATGAGCTCGATCGTGTTCTTCGTCGGCATCCTGCTCGCGGTCGCCTGCCTCGAGCATGCCGGCCTCCTGACGATGCTGGCGAGATGGCTTGAAACCACGATCGGCCGCCAGGACATCATCGTCGTCCTGCTGGGCCTGCTCAGCGCCATCGTCGACAACGTGCCGCTGGTCGCCGCGACCATGGGCATGTACGACCTCGCGCACTACCCGCCCGACACCTTCATCTGGGAGTTCATCGCCTATTGCGCCGGCACCGGCGGCTCGATCCTGATCATCGGTTCGGCCGCCGGGGTTGCCGCCATGGGGCTCGAGAAGATCGAGTTCTTCTGGTACGCCCGCCGTATCGCGGGACCGGCGCTTGCCGGATATCTGGCCGGGGCCGTGGTCTATATCGTGCAGCACGCAGCAATGCACTGAGCCGGCCATTCGCCGCAGCTCGACACGTCGAATTAACTCCCCGTTAACGCAATTCTTTAGCTCCTTAAGTCAGCTCTTAAGGATTTGTTGCCAGAGATAGAGAATGCAGAAGGCCCGCGTCGGCGTGGGCAGGAATTCGTGTTGCTTGATGAGTAACCCCGCTGAAAAGCCCGAGGTCGTACAGCTTCCGGCCGAGCCGGCGAGCGTGCCATCGGCGAGTAGTCGCCGGGCTGCGGCGCAGCGGGTTCGCGAGGCACGCGACAAGTTAACGTCGACCAGCGGAACACGGCCCGCCTTCGACAGCGAAATGCTGCGCCAATATGCGCAGACGCGGCTGTCGGCCTCTTACGTCGTGATGTTGCTCGTGGTCGCGACCGGCCTGCTGTTCGGGCTCTGGATGCAGCCGGTTCCCGCGGCGCTCTGGACGGTCGGTATGCTCTGCGTCCACGCTGCCATGATCCGGAGCTGCCGCCGCTATCTTGCCGAGCCTACCTCACCCACGATCACCCGCAAATGGCGCACGCGATTCGTCGTGCTCGACCTGCTCTACGGCCTGTGCTGGATGGCGATCCTGATCCATCCCGTGTTCGACGTCGTCACGGAAACGCTGATGATGTTCCTGATGCTGCTGGTGATCGCAGTGTCGAGCATGCTGGCCGCTAACTTGCCGATTGCCGCGCTTGCGGCCACCGCGCCCGTTGCAGTCGCGATGGCGTTGAGCTTTGCGATAAGCGGCTCGCTGGACAATTACATCCTGGCGGCGCTGTCGCTCGGCGCCGAAGGCTATTTCGTGCTTCTGGCGCACCGGCTGCACTCCTCGACCTTCGCAACGCTGGAAGCGCGCGCGGAGAAGGACGCGCTGATCGGCGAACTCGAACAGGCCAAGGCAATTTCAGACGAGGCGCGGCACCGCGCCGAATCCGCCAACGTCGCCAAGTCGCGCTTCCTCGCGCAGATGAGCCACGAGTTGCGCACGCCGCTGAACGCGATCCTCGGTTTCTCAGAGGTGATGAAGAGCGAGATTTTTGGCCCGCATCAGGTCGCCGTCTACAAGGAATATTCCGCCGACATCCATAATTCCGGTGTACATCTGCTCAATCTCATCAACGAGATCCTCGACCTGTCCCGGATCGAGGCCGGCCGTTACGAGCTGAACGAGGAAGCGGTGTCGCTGGTGGGCATCGTCGCCGACTGCCATCATCTGATGAAGCTGCGCGCATCGAGCCGTGGCATCACCATCCACGAGGTCTATGAGCAAGCGATGCCGCGGCTGTGGGCCGACGAGCGAGCCATCCGCCAGGTCGTGCTTAACCTCTTGTCCAACTCGATAAAGTTCACCCCGCAGGGCGGCGAGATCTGGTTGAAAGTCGGCTGGACCGCTTCGGGTGGGCAATACCTCTCGGTGAAGGATACCGGCTCGGGCATTCCCGAAGACGAAATCCCGGTCGTTCTCGCCTCCTTCGGCCAAGGCTCGAACTCGATCAAATCGGCCGAACAGGGCGCAGGCCTCGGCCTTCCCATCGCCAAGAACCTGATCGACATGCACGGCGGCACGTTCACGCTTAAATCGAAACTGCGCATCGGCACCGAGGTGATCGTCACCTTCCCGCCGGAGCGCGTGATGAGCGCGCTTGCACCGATGACGGAAGAGGCTCCGCCGCTGCAGCCCGACGGCTCCGGTGTCACGGACGAGAGACGCCGGCCACGCCACAAGCCGATCATGAGTGCAGGCACGGGCTCCTGAGAGATGCTTGCAGAACTGCCCAGCGATCCTTCATTATGCGGGAATGAGCAAAGACACTCCGTGCGTCGCCGTATGCATGATCGATCCCAAGACAAAGCTGTGCTTCGGCTGCGGCCGCACGCTGCCGGAGATCGCGCGCTGGCACGCCATGGAGCGTGCGGAACGGCTTGCCCTCATGGCGCAGCTTCCGGCGCGCATGGCGAATGCTGGACTTTCACCGATCGGTTCAGCGCCGAAATCCGCCTGACGCCGGGAAACGGAGGTGCGCGATGAGCCGCCTCTTCCTGGTGCTGTTCCTGTTGACCGCGACCGCCGGCGCCGTGGTCGCCTACAGGGACCCCGAGCAGGTCGCTCGCGCCAGCGACACCGTGTCCGATCTCATGCGCCACCGCACCAGCCTGAAGACGCGGGCCGTCGAAGTCCAACGCGGCCGCGGCGGCGAATTCGCGCTGCAGGCGCGGATCAACGGCGTGCCTGCGCCCATGGTGGTCGACACCGGCGCGACCTCCGTCGTGCTTACCTATGAGACAGCGAAGGCAGCGGGCCTCCCGCTGGAACTGCTCGACTATAACGTCGACGTCGAGACTGCCGGCGGCCGCACCAAAGCGGCGCGCCTGACACTGGATCGGCTCGCGATCGGCAAGCTCGTCGAGCGCTCGGTGCCCGCACTGGTGGTGCCACACGGCACGATGAAGACCAACCTGCTCGGCATGACTTTCCTCGACCGCCTCGAGCGCTGGGAAGTCCGCGCCGACCGCCTGATGCTGCACGGCTACCCCTAGGCACAAACGACGTGGCCCGACCACCGAAAGATCGCGGGTGTGTCATTTCCATCTATTTACAAACCGTCCAGTCGGTTTATAACAAAGTCTCATCCCGGATCGGGGTTGGACAAGCGCTGCGTTCACGACGCGGCCCAGTGGGAGATTGAGAGTTATGAATGCCAGAGCCGCACGACGTCGCACGGTTTGCGCCTTGCCCTTTGCCGTCGCGCTGACCGCAGGCGGCGCAAGCGCCGCTGATCTTTCGGCGCGCTATGCCGCGCCGGCTTCCGCCTACACGGCGCCTACGCCGGCCTATTCGTGGACGGGCCTTTATGCCGGCTTCAACGCCGGCTACGCCACGAGCGGCGATGACGCCTACAACAACCTCGTCGGCACGAGCGGCGGCAAGGTCAAGGGCGCCGTCGGCGGCGTCCAGATCGGCTACAACTACCAGCTCTCACCGATGTTCGTGGTCGGTATCGAGAACGACTTCGAGGGCGGCGACATCAAGAATCACGACGCGCTCAACAGCGCCGCCGTCAGCGTGCCCTGGTATATGACGGGTCGTGCCCGCGCCGGCATCGCCACGATGGACTCGCGGCTGCTGTTCTTCGGGACTGCAGGTCTTGCCACCGGCGAATTGAAGGACGGCCCGATCAACAAGATGAAGATGGGTTGGACCGCGGGCGGCGGCGTCGAATGGGCCTTTCTGCCCAAATGGTCGGCCAAGGCCGAATATCTCTACACCGAGTTCAAGCACGACGATCTGCAGGATTGGAATGCCGCAAAATTTCACAGCTTCCGCGTCGGCGTGAACTATCATTTCGACCTGTTCCGCTGACCGAACGACGAGGAGCCGGATCGCCGATCCGGCTCCTAGCCTTCAACATTCAGAGGGTGTCGCTATTCCGCAGCTTCCGCCACCGCACGATCGCTGACGCGCGCGATCGCATCACGAAGGACGTCGAGCCCGGCCCCTGGCCTCACGCCATGCTCGGCGAGATGGCGGCGGAAGGCACGCGCGCCAGGCACGGCATGGAACGCGCCGACGAAATGGCGCGTGATGGCGTGCAGTCGTGTGCCCCGCGCAAGCTGCTCCGCGATGTAGGGCATCATGGCTTCAAACGCAGCCTGCATCGTCGCATGCGGCGCGACCTCACCGAAGAACTCCGGATCGACCGCAAGCAGCCGCCATGGATCGTGATAGGCGCCGCGCCCCAGCATCACGCCATCAACGTGGGCGAGATGTGCTTTCGCCTCATCGATGCCGGAGATCCCGCCGTTGATGATGATGGGCACGTTAGGCATTGCCCTCTTGAGGCGATAGACGCGATCGTAGTTCAGCGGCGGGATGTCGCGGTTCTCTTTCGGCGACAGGCCGTTGAGCCAGGCTTTTCGGGCGTGCACGATCAGCGCGTCAGAGCCTGCCGCGACCACCGCGCGCGCCAGCCGATCGAGTGCAACTTCCGGATCCTGATCGTCGATGCCGATGCGGCACTTCACCGTCACGGGCACGCGCACGGCGCGCTTCATCGCATCGATGCAGGTCGCCACCAATTCCGGCTCGGCCATCAGGCACGCACCGAAGCGGCCGTCCTTTACCCGGTCGGATGGGCAGCCGACGTTGAGGTTGATCTCGTCATAGCCGAAGTCCGCACCGATCTGTGCCGCGAGCGCAAGCTCGCGCGGATCCGACCCGCCAAGCTGGAGCGCCACCGGATGCTCGGAGGCGTCGAATGCCAAGAGCCGCGCCCGGTCGCCATGAATGACCGCGCCGGTCGTCAGCATCTCCGTATAAAGCAGCGCGCGCCGCGTCAGATGACGGTGAAACACCCGGCAATGCCGGTCGGTCCAATCCATCATGGGAGCCACAGAAAAGCGATAATAATCTTGCGACTTCAACCGGTTAACTCGCCCTCCCAATCCGTCAGTGAAACCACGAAGGTGTTCGCTTGGAGCTGACTATTGGAATCTCTTCGTGCGCATCCATCGCGCAAAAGCGCTTCCCGTTCAACCGGAATAGGGATCGAGTCGATCCAGCAAGAGCCAAGCTGATCACACGTTTAGCGACGAGATCGATCGGCATCGCGCGTCGGCGTATATTTGTCCAACACCTCAACCGCCGCTTCAAATTGGACACGCAGCTGACCGGATCAAATAATTGCAACGACATCTGGCGCGACATCGAATCGAAGCTCGCGCACGTCGGCGTAAGACGACGGCAGTCACCTCGGTCTCGACGGGAGCACTGTGTCCAGTTATTTTAATCATAAAATATTTGGCCAGGCCCGGGATACAAAGCGTTTCTCGGCGGCTCTTCGGAGATGGCCACCTTCGTTGCGAATTTCTAGCTAAAGATCGCAAATCCGGCCACGGGCGACCCGAGCGGCGGCGGTCCGCCTGAACCTTGAATTTACTTTTGGCACAAACTATTCTGCTCAAGCATTCACGAAGCCGTCAGCGTTCGACAGGCAAAAGCTCCCAGGAGATTCGATTTGGCACTGGCAAAGGAGTCCCCGCCCGTTTCGACCAAGAACGGGGCCGATCCGGAGGCCGATTACAGGGCCCAAACACGGCTCTGGCTCCGGCTGCTGGCGTGCACGACCCTCATCGAGGGCGAGCTGCGACGCCGGTTTCGCGAGGAATTCGATTTCACGATGCCTCGCTTCGATGTTCTGGCCCAGCTCGACCGCGAGCCGAGCGGACTGGTGCTCGGAGAGCTGCCCAAGCGGCTGATGGTGTCCGCCGGGAACCTGACGCCAATCGTCGAACGCCTGACCGAGGACGGGTACATCACCCGCACGCCATCGACGCTTGATCGCCGCGTGCAGATTGTCTGCATGACCGTCGAGGGCCGAAAGGCTTTCAGGCGCATGGCGAAGAGCCATGGCTCATGGCTCGCGGAACTGCTGGCGGGATTCCCAGCTGACAGGCTCGACGGCTTGATCGGGGAGCTCGACAAACTCAAGGGCGTCGTTAGAGACTCGCTGGAAAAGCCGTGAAGCCACGTGGCATCAGTGGCTAACGCCGCACTTTGACTCCTGCCGCCTCGCGATCCCACGTATCGGTCGTCACACCCGCGTCGCTCAGTACGCCCTTCTTGATCTTGCCGTTCTCCGTCAGCGGCATCTGGCTCACGATCCGCACGTAGCGGGGAATGGCAAAATAGGCGATCCGCCCTTCGCAATGGTGGATGATCTCGACCGGCTCGAGCGATTGATCGGGCTCAAGCAGAATAGCGGCGGCGACCTCGTCTTCGCCCAACTCCGACGGCAGCGGATAAATCGCGCAGGCTGCGACCGCGGGATGGGACTGGATGGCCTGCTCGACCTCCCATGAAGAAATATTCTCACCACGCCTGCGGATCGAATCCTTCATGCGATCGATGAAGCGATAGTGCCCGTCCGGATCGCGGACCACTCGATCGCCCGAGTGGAACCACAGGTTTCGCCAAGCCTCGACCGTCTTCTCCGGCATGCCGAAATACCCGGTCGCGAATGCAAAAGGCTCTTTGGCGCGAAGCAGCAGCTCTCCCGCCTGCCCGTCAGGAAACTCGGAATCGTCGGCATCGACGATCCGGGCTTCGATACCTTCGGCGAGATATCCCATCGTCCCCGGGCGATCAGACGGGATCACGCCTGCGAACACGAAATTGGTCTCCGTCGATCCGTAGCCATCGACCAGGGGCACGCCGAACCGTTCAAGAAACGGCCCGTGGATTTGTGGGGGCACGCCGCCGCCGAGCGCAACGCGAAGCCGATGCGCTACGTCGCCTTCGGTCCTCGGCTGCGCCAGCAGCATCGATGCCATGGCTCCGAGCAGATAGCCGACGGTCGCATCGTGCCGTCGCGCGGCAATCCAGAACCCGGAGGCGGAGAATTTGGGCTCCAGCACGTAAGTGCATCCGTTCAGGACGGCCTGATAGAACGCATTCAGCGCGTTGGTGTGGAACAGCGGCAGCGTCGTGAACAGCACATCGCCCTCACGGATGCCCAGTGCCCGCGCCGAATAGATGCCCCACCAGAACAATTGCGCCTGCGGACAGCACACGCCCTTGGCGGGGCCGGTCGTGCCGGACGTGTAGAGAATGGCCACGGTGTCGCCGGGACGTGCGATACTGGCAGTCGCTCGGTCGCCGAGAACGGGCAGCGGGACTGGCGAGATCTTCGCGCTGTTTGTCTGGGCGGCGGTCCCGATCATCCAGACCTGAGAGGGAAGCTCGACGTCCGCTTCGACCGTGTCGATCGCGGCAAGGAACGGCGCTTCAACCACCAGGAGCGAGGGACGCGAATTGCGGAGGATGTGGGAGAGCTGGAAACCGCGCAGCGCCGTGTTGATCGGCACCACGATCGCGCCGAGCCAGGCGCATCCGAGATAGATCTGAAGAAATTCCGGCCGGTTTGAGCACATCAGCGCGACCCGATCGCCGGGCTTGATCCGGGCGTCCGCGAGGATTTGGGCAGATGCTGCTGCAATCGCCGCGGTCTGTGCGTAGGTCCAGCGCGTCTCCCCCGAGACCAGCAGGACATGGTCGCCGTAGCGTTCGGCCTGTCTCGTAAGGATGGTGGAGAGTATCCGATCGGACGATGGAAACAGTTCGACCGCGCGAGCCCAGGCCGGCGCCTCGCCCCCCTGCCCGACCCCTGCCTGCACGTTGCCCTCCGTCATATGCGCCTCGCTCAGGGCAGCAGCTTATATTTTCCGTCTTCGATCTGAACCAAAATGCGCGCACGATCGTCGACACCGTGCCGATCCGCCGGCATGTAAGTATAGACGCCTTGCGTCCCTACCACATTCTTGGTCGTGAACAGAGCCTCGCGCAGCGCGGTGCGGAATTCGGGCGTGCCCGGCTTGGCGCCGGTCGCGACCGCCCGCTTGGCCGCATCGACGAAGACCAGCCAGCCATCGAACGAATAAGAGGAGAATGAGTCCGTCGGCATCTCGCCATTCGCCTTCTCGAAGGCCGCCCGGAAATCCAGGGCAACCTTTTGGATCGGATTGCTGGCCGGAAGTTGCTCGGCAGCGGTCACCGGCCCGGTCGGGCAGATGATGCCGTTTGCGGCCTTGCCTGCCAGGCGCAGGAAATCAGCGCTTATGAGCCCGTGATTGCCATAAAGAGGCCCCTTGTAACCGCGCTCCGACAGAGCGATGACCGGCAATGCACCGGGCGTTCCGGTGCCGCCGAGCATAATCGCATCAGGGCGAGCGGCAAGCGCGCGCAATACCTGGGCAGTCACCGACGAATCGGATCGTGCATATCGCTCGTTCGCGATGACCTTGATGTCCGCCGCCTTGGCACTTTGCGAGAGCGAGTCGTACATGAGATCGCCGAACGCGTCGGAGAACCCTATGAAGGCGACGGTCTTCAGCCCGCGTGCCTTCATATGATCGACGATGCCCTGGACGAGGAGCGGCGTCGGTTGTGGCGTCTGCACCACCCAGGGACCGCCGTCGCCGGCCGGCACCGGCGCGATCGGGGACACGGCGATCATCGGGATCTTCATCTCGATCGCCGCCGTCGCCATCGCGAGCGTCTGGGGTGCGCCGGACGTGCCAATGAGGATATCGACCTTCTCCTGCTCGACCAGCTTGCGGGCGTTGCGCGCCGAGGCCGTCGGATCGGAGCCGTCATCAAGCTGGATGAGACGGAGCTTCTCGCCGCCGACCTCGTCGACATACGCCTCCCCAGCCGCGATTCCCTTCGCGTTCGGAATCCCGATCGACGACACTGGCCCGCTGAGGCCGGTGACGAAACCGACCAGGATCTCCGCCTGCACGGCTTGGGGAACAACGAGGAGCAGCGCGGTGGTGGCGAGCAGGCTCTTGATGACGTTCATGCACTTATCTTTCGTGAGCGGTTTCTTCTTTTATGCAAGCGCCATCTGCTCGCGTCAGCTCGACGCAACCAGCGCGATGACCCGAAGCGGGCTGCCGGAGCCGTTTTGTATCTTCAGCGGTGAGGCCACGATGACAGCGCCGGTGGCGGGAAGCTGGTCCAGGTTGCAGAGGCACTGCAAACCGTAGCGCCCCGCGCCGTGCAGGAAATGATGCGCCGGATAAGGCGGCTCGAAATGGCCGGCCTGCCCCGCATCGGTGCCGATGGTTTCGGTGCCGAAGCCGATGATGCCGCGCTCCTCTACCAGCCATTTCATGACGGCCGGGTTCGGGCCCGGTGTGTGCGCGCCGTCATCCCTGAGGCTGGAGTAATCGCGCCAACCCTTCTTCGACCAGTCGGTGCGTAGCAGAACCCAGTGACGCTCGGGAATGCGTCCGTTCTTTGCCTCCCAGACTTCGACAAGCGGGACCGTCAGCAGGAAGTCCGGATCCTTCGCCGCCTCTGCGGAGCAGTCGATGACGCAAGCCGGCGCGATCATGTCCTTTGACGGCATAGTGTCGACGGCATTGTTCGGCAGATCCTTGCCGGTGAACCAATGAATGGGCGCGTCGAAATGCGTGCCGGTGTGCTCGCCGAACGTCACATTGTTCCAGTACCAGGCCGGACCGCGACCATCGTAACGCGAAATCTCCTGGATGCGGACTGGTGCCGCCTGCCCAAATTCCGGCGGCAGCACGATGACCGGAAAATCCGGACTTAGCGTGAAGGTCAGATCGACGACGCGCACCGCGCCGGAAGAAATCGCACCTGCCAGCTCAAGGAGATTTTTGCTTTCCATCGTCACGTCCTCCGGCTTGGTTGAAATCCCGGTTCACCTGTCGAGCTCGCGCTCGAGCGCTTTCGGATTGGCTGCGAGACGTTGCCGAATCTCTTCGGCGACATCCCCGACATACATCTCTTCGAGTCCGCCCCGGAGCCCGGACACGATCGCCTGGGCGACGGCTCGCGGCGCGACCTTCGGCGGTGGAACGGTCTGGAACCACTCGGTGTCGACGGGCCCGGTGAATAGGTTCATAACCTTGATGCCGCCGGGGCGTAGCTCCGCACGAAGGCAGTGCGACAGCGACAGGCACGCGGCCTGTGAGGCCGAGTAGGCTCCAAAGGCGGGCCAGTTCGCGAGCGCATAGACTGACAGGATGTTGACCCATGCGACGCTGTTGTTGATGCCGTCGGCGCCGCGCATGCGCATGGCGGGTCCAAAGGCCTGTGCGAGATTGATGAAGCCGAGATAGGCCTGATCGATCTCGTCCCGCGCGATGCTCGTGCCCCTGCGGTCGAGCAGGCCGCCCGGCCGCACATGTTCCGTCGTGTTGACGAGGATGTCGACCTTGCCGCCTATGTCTGCGGCAAGATCGGCGGCAGATTTTTCGTCGGCAGCATCGAGCGTGACGACCTCGACCCCATCCTGCTCGCGCAGCAGTTTTTCACCGGCGAAAGGCCGCCAGGGTTCGGCTACGCCAACGAACACGGTCTTCGCGCCCGAGACCTTCAGGGCTGCGACGGCTTCCTGGCCGATCACGCTGCGGCCGTTGGTGACGAGCACCCGCCTGAATTTTGGATCGGCCGTCATTTCCCGCCACTGTCTGTCGTCTGCCATATTGGGAGTCTCTGCCTCGGGTCGGGCAAAGGCCACGGCCTGCCCGCTCTTGTCGATTTGAAGCGACATGCGCACCGGGGCGCCCTCGACGCAGCCGGCATGGAGATGCGCAACCATCGTCGGACCGACGTCCATCTTGACGAGGCCGATGCGCCAGGGCACCCGCTCGCGGAAGTAGACGTCGCTCGGCACGCGCGCCGTCGTCTCTGCCAGCAGGGTGCCGCGACGCGGCGCATCGACAAACGCAAGACCGGCCGACAGGCAGGCGGGGCACGCCTCGCGCGCCGGATACGCGAAGGCACCGCAGCCCTCGCAGCGCTGGAGCATGAAGCGTCCTTCGGCGGCAGCGCGCGTGAACCCGTGCGATGTTCTGCTGCGCGGCCGCGGCGGCGATGTAGGAAGCCGCGTCCGCAGCAGCGGGTTCTTGCGCCGGGGCGGCTCAATCGGATCGATCATCGCGAAGGCCCTGCAAAGATCGCGGCACCCGAGGCCAGGCCGCGGTCATAGTTGATCATACCGAATCCCGAGGCCAAACCGAGCTTTGCATCCTTCACTTGTGTGGGACCCGCTGCTCCCAGGACCTGCCGCAGCCCTTCGACGAGACCGAGATAGGCGCCGGCTGCGCCGGCCTGCCCGACCGACAGCTGTCCACCCGAGGTATTGTGCGGGAAGTCGCCGTCAATCGTGAGATCGTGCTGGCGCACGAATTCTGCGCCCTCGCCCTTGTCGCAGAAGCCGAGATCCTCGAACTGCATCATCGTGATGATCGGATAGTCGTCATAGGTTTGGACGATATCAAGATCGTCAGGCCTAACGCCGGCCATCGCGTAGAGCTCACCGACGTCCATTGCCCAGCCGCCCCTCACCTGCATCTCGTCGTCGGCGAAGGCGTTGTGCCGCTCGATCGTCGACAGCAATCGTGCGGCCGGCAATCCCAGCGATGCCGCGGTCTCGTCCCGCATCACAAGGAAGGCCTCGGCACCGGCGCAGGGCATGACGCAATCAAAGAGATGAATGGGATCGGAAATCGGACGGGCCGCCAGATATTGCTTGATCGTCAGCGGCGTCTTCATCAGCGCGTGCGGGTTGCGCAGCGCGTTGGCGCGCTGGGCGACCGCGATCCTGCCAACATCCTCGCGCGTGATGCCAAACGTCCGCATATAGTTGCGCGCAATCAGCGCGAAGCTCGCATTGGCGCCGCCCGCACCATAGGGATAGACAGCATCCTGGTTGAACCGCGAGAAGTTCTCGAGCGTCAGGCGGAAGGAATCGACGTGGTTGGTGTCGCCGGCCACGCAAGCCACGATGTCGGCATCGCGCGCCTGCACCGCGCGTGCGGCCTTCCGCAATGCGGCGATGGCGCTGGCGCCGCCGAGCGGGATGGTGTCCAACCATCGCACGCACAGTCCGAAATGCTGCGTCAGTCCAATTCCGCTGTCAGTTCCCATGGTGAAGCTCGAGACGCACAGACCGTCGATGTCGGAGGCTTTGATGCCGGCCTGCGCGACGAGCGCGCTCAGCGCGCGGCCGATCCACCATTGCGCGCTCTCGATGGAATAGCGCAAATAGGGTATCGTGACAGGCGCCGCCATCACGATTCCGTCGTAGGGTGTGCGCAGCGAATTTTTCACCTGCCGCCTGCCTTTGACCCGCCTCAGATCACCGTCAGCTTGACGTCGATATTGCCGCGAGTCGCGTTCGAATAGGGACACCGCTCGTGCGCTCCTGCGGCGATTTGCTCCGCCACCGGTTTCTCGATCCCGGGCAGGCAAACCTTCAGTTCGACTGCGAGCGCATACCCGACAGGCACCGGTCCCATGGCAACCTTCGCAGTGACCGAAGGCTCGGCAGAGGGAACGATCTTCCGGGTGCGCGCCACGAGCTTGACCGCGCCAAGGAAGCACGCGGCATAGCCGGCCGCAAAGAGTTGCTCCGGATTGGTCCCCTCGCCGCCCGGTCCGCCCAGCGACTTCGGCAAGGACAGCGACACCGACAGCAAGCCATCCGCGCTCGCGGCCTTGCCGTCGCGGCCCCCCATCGCCGTCACCTCGGTCTCGTAAAGGATCTTTTCGGGTCTCATCATATCTTGCTCTCCAGACTTGACCGGCCCTTCCGGCGCTAACGCTTGTTGCGCGCAAGCAGCGCCCGAAAATCGTCACGAGCGAGTGCGCTGGCACGCTTGAAGCTCGGCCCGCGGCTCGGCTCGGTGCCATTGAGCCGCCTGAGTTGCACCCACATCTCGGCGCTCTTCAACGCCACCGCGGCGCAATTCACCACCGGCGCGTGCCCGACCTTCAGACCGTGCTCCCGCCCAATCAGCAGGCCCGGCAGCACACCCGCGGGTATCACCACGTCGGCACCGCGCTCCACCAGCGGAAGGGCGCAGGTCATGAAATCCTCGATCATCCGGGCATGGGCGGCCTGATCGCCCGCGAACGCGCCTGCGAAATCCTCGGGCTTGCAGCCAAGGCCCGTCACGTGGACGACGCGATCACCGAGGCCGTAACGTTCAGCCTGCTCGTAGTGCCAGACCTCGAAGACGGGATCGAGTGTCACGAGGCCGAGGCGCCGGCCGAGTTGCGAGGCCGCAAGCAACGTCGCCTCGCCGGTCCCGATCACGGGAATGTCGAGCGTCGAGCGGAGTTCGTAAAGTCCGGGATCCTGGAAATGACCCATCACGAAGGCGTCGAACCCGCCCTCCTCGGCCGCGATGCCGTTGTCGATCGCTTGAACGCCGCAGCGCAATTCGGCGAGCCGTCCGAACTCGCGGTCCGGCGGCGAAATCCCTTCGACATGCACCGTCGTGCCGTGCGCTGCGATCGTGTTGAGGTATTCCGACAGCAGCGCCATGTAGGGCGCGTTGACGCTCGCATCAACGAAGCTTTGCCAGAAGATGCGCATCGTCCTTCTCCTCGAGTGGCTCATCGGAGGATCGGTTTTCGGTAGTCGACAATATATTTCAACCATAAACTAATTGACCCGTCAAATGTGCGCGACAACGGCAACGGACCAGGTCGGCCGCGAACGGCAGTGTCGCCCTCTTCTGAGGTCCAAGATGCCTTGGAAGTGGCGGAGCCTGACAAAAATTGTATGCAGCAACATTTTTTTCTGACAGCCCCGTGACACGTGTTGACGGCCCCACCGGGAATACTTTAGGCTTTAAATAATCCACCGGCCCGCGCCGGCGGCAAGGCAACGATGTTGCAGGGCACCGATTTTGAGAATCTCGATCGCGTGGACAGTCGTCGGGCTTGAACAGCCGGCAGCAGCATCGCCGGCCGCGCATCGCGATCGCTCATCTCTGCATCAGTCGGCCAGTGATCTCCGCCCAGGCGCCCAACGTTCGCGCGGCCTGCGTCGCCATGGCTGCTGACGTTTCCGCCCAGCAAGCTCATCGTCATCGCGCCCGGCTCGGGCGCCGCAACATCCCTTTCAATCGGTTCTTTTGCAACCGGAAGCCCCTTACCGGCTTTCAGGCATTGATGCCCTGCACCCATGGAGGAGAACGCGAATGCGCAAGACTCTGAGCTTCCTCGCACTTGCTGTCGGCGTCCTAGCGGCGCCAGCCGCGCGGGCCGACATCACCATCGGCTTTGTCACCTCGCTAAGCGGCAACGGCTCCTCGATCGGCATTCCCTACGGCCGGGGCATCAACGCCGCCTATGAATACAGGAAGACGATCGACGGCGAGACCGTTCGACTGATCCAGCTTGACGACGGCTCCGATCCGTCGGCCGCGACGCGCAATGCGCGCAAGCTCGTGGAAGAAGAGAAGGTGGACCTCTTGATCGGGACCGCCACGGCGCCGTCGACCATTGCCATGGCAGCGGTAGCGAGCGAACTGAAGGTGCCGATGATCGCGGTCTCGCCGATCGGCAGACTACCGGAATCGCCGGAGCAATGGGTCGTCTCAGTGCCGCAGCCCGCGTCCCTCCTCGTCAAGATCGTGGCCGACCGCATGAAGCGCGACGGCATGAAGAACATCGGCTACATCGGGTTTTCGGACGCGTGGGGCGATCTCGTCTACAATGGAGCCAAGGCCGCCGAGGCGATTGACGACATCAAGGTGCAAACCAACGAGCGCTATGCCCGGACCGACACTTCGGTGACCGCGCAAACCCTTAAAGTGCTCGCCGCACGGCCTGATGCTGTACTGGACGGCGGGTCGGGTACACAGGGCGCGCTGCCCCTCCTGAGCCTTGCCGAGCGCGGTTTCAAGGGCAAGACCTACGGCACGGTGGCGCTGGTCAATCCGGACTTCGTCAATGTGGGCGGCAAGGCCGCTGAGGGCATTCAGGTCTCCGCCGGCCCAGTGATCGTAGCCGAGCAGCTTCCGGACGAGCACTTTGCCAAGAAGATCGCACTCGATTTCCGCGCCGTGTACCAGAAGACCCACAACATTCCGACCACCGACGGCTTCTCCGCCTACTCATTTGACGCCTGGCTGATCTTCGCCAACGCCGCCGAGCGCGCGCTCAAGATCGCAAAGCCCGGGACGGCTGAATTTCGCACAGCGCTGCGAGATGCGATCCTGAGCACCAAGGAGCTCCCGGGCGTACACGCCGTCTACAATTTCAAGCCCGGTGCGGTGACGGGCGTCGACGAGCGCTCCCTGGTCGTGGTGCGTCTGACCGGCGGCGCCTGGAAGTACGCGCCGTAGTCGATAAGCGGCTGGCGGATAAAACGGGAGAACGGCGTCTCACATGACGAGCGACATCGCAGCCATTCTTGCGATCGACGGGATCGCCACCGGCGCAATCTATGCGCTGGTGGCAATCGGGACCGTCCTCATCTTCACGGTGACGCGGGTCATCTTCATCCCCTTCGGCGACATCGCCGCATTTACCGCTCTGACACTTGCAGCGCTCGACGCGAAGCGCTTTCCCGGCACGGGGGCGCTCGTCGTGATACTGGCCTGCCTTGCGACCCTGATCGAGATTCTCTCGTTGCTGCGCGCCGGCGAACTCCGGATGCTGCCACGCGCGCTACTCTTCTACCTCGTGCTGCCATTGGCCGCAGTTGGTACCGTGTGGCTGGTGATGCGCATCGATCCGCCCCTTGCAGTGCGGCTCCTGCTCGCGCTGATGCTGATCACGCCGATCGCGCCGCTGCTTGACCGGATCGTGTTCCGCCCGATCGCGGATGGAACGGTGCTTCTGCTACTGACGGTCTCCGTCGCGCTGCATTTCGCGCTGGTCGGTCTCGGCCTGCTGTTCTTCGGCCCTGAAGGGGTCCGAACCGAGCCGCTGACCTCGCTCTCGACGGAATTCGCCGGCGTCCTGATCTCGGGCCAGACCATGCTGATCGTGATCGCCGCAATCGTCTTCAGCGGCCTGCTCTATCTCTTCTTCGACTTCTCGCTGGTCGGCAAATCCCTGCGCGCGACGGCCGTGAACCGAACCGGCTCCCGGCTGATGGGAATACGCCCGGCGCGGGCCGGCACCATCGCCTATCTCCTGGGCTCGCTGATGGCCGGCGTATCGGGAATCCTGATCGCGCCGGTGAACACTGTGTTCTACGATTCCGGCTTCCTGATCGGCCTCAAAGCGTTCGTCGGCGCCATCGTCGGCGGCATGACCAGCTATCCCGGAGCCGCGATCGGCGCCGTCGGCGTCGGCATTCTCGAAAGCTTCGCATCCTTTCAGAGTAGTGCTCTGAAGGACGTCATCGTGTTCTCGCTGCTGATTCCGATCCTGATCTGGCGGTCTCTCGCCTCGCTGCATTCCGAGGAGGAGATCGAGGAATGACGCGCTTTCAAGTTCAGCTCGCGGCAGTGGCGGCGGTGGTGTGCCTTGCGGTCGCACCCTTCGTGCTCAGCCCCTTCAGCATTACGCTGATGAACTACATCGGCATCTATTCGCTCGTCGCCATTGGACTTGCGCTGCTCACCGGCGTCGGCGGCATCGTGTCGTTCGGGCAGGCGGCCTTCGTGGGCGTTGCGGCCTATGCCACGGCCTGGGTCTCCGCGTTGAACGGGCATTCGCCCTGGCTTGGCCTGGTATTGAGCGTTGTGCTGACCTGCGGTGTCGCAGCCGTTCTCGGCGTCGTCACCCTGCGGCTTCAGGGCCATTTCCTCTCGCTCTCGACCGTCGCATGGGGCCTTGCGATCGGCTTCCTGTTTGGCAATGTCGAGGGGCTTGGCCGCTTCAACGGCATCTCGTCGATCCCGCCGATCAACTTCGGCTCGTTCGCACTGGTTTCGAGCGTCCAGATCTTCTTCTTGATCTGGGGGATTGTCGCCGCGGTCCTCTTCCTCGGTTACAACCTCCTGGATTCGCGGCTCGGCCGCGCCATGCGGGCGCTGCGCGGCGGCAACACGCTGGTCGAGAGCCTCGGCATCAATGCCTTCCAGATCAAGCTCGTTACCTTCGTGATCGCGGCCTTCCTTGCCTCGCTCTCCGGCTGGCTCTATGCCCATATGAGCCGCTTCATCAGCCCGGGTCCGTTCGATGCCGGCATGGGCATCGAATATCTAATGATGTCGATGGTGGGCGGCGCCGGCAGCCTGCTCGGCGGCGTCGTGGGGGCTGCCATCGTCACGCTGCTCAAGAACAGCGTGCAGGACTATCTGCCGCTGATCGCCAAGGGCGCGTCCGGACAGCTCGAGATCGTCGCCTTCTCCGCACTGTTCATCCTGTTCCTGCAATGGGCGCGGCAGGGTATCGTGCCCTTCGTTGCGCGCTTCCTGCCGAAGATTCAGCGCGAGCGACCGCCGCCGGCACCGCCCCTGCCTCGCCGCATGCGGCCGACGCCAGGCGAGTTGCTGCTGAAAGTCGATGGCGCCGAGCGCCGGTTCGGCGGCCTGATCGCCGTCAATAAAGTCAGCTTCGAGGTGCGGTCAGGCGAAATTCTCGCCGTCATTGGCCCGAACGGCGCCGGCAAGAGCACGATGTTCAACTGCCTGACCGGCGCGCTCCGGGTCAACAAGGGCGAGATCGTCTTTGCAGGGCGCCAGATTACGCGCGACGCGCAATCCCGCATCGCCAAGGCCGGCATCGCGAGGACGTTTCAGCACGTCAAGCTGAGGCCGCGCATGAGCCTCCTGGAGAACGTGATGCTCGGCACCTACGCCCGCACCAGCACCGGCCTGCTTTCCGGTGCCTTCGGCCTAAACCAGCGCGAGGAAGCCAGTGCACGGCACGAGGCCTTGATGCAGCTCGAGCGCGTCGGGCTTGGCGACAAGCCGTTCGAGCTCGCGGGCAATCTTCCCCTCGGTAATCAGCGCATACTGGAGATCGCGCGCGCGCTCGCCGCAGACCCCTCCTTGCTGGTGCTGGACGAGCCGGCAGCCGGCCTGCGCCGGCAGGAAAAGTTGAGGCTTGCAGAGCTCCTGCGCTCGCTGCGGGCGGATCACCTCACCATCCTCATCGTCGAGCACGACATGGAATTCGTGATGTCGCTGGTCGACCGCATCGTCGTGCTCGACTTCGGATCCAAAATTTGCGAGGGCGCACCGAGCGCGATCCGCAACGACGAGCGGGTGCAAGAGGCCTATCTCGGAGGCGTCGCGTGAGCGAGATGTTTTCCATGACCGATGTAACGGTCTGCTACGACAACGTCGAAGCCGTCCGCAACGTCTCGCTGTCGGTCGAGGAAGGGCAGATCGTCACCGTCATCGGCCCGAACGGGGCCGGCAAGACCACGCTCCTGATGGCCGCGATCGGACTGCTCGCGTCGCGCGGCCGCATGATGTTCCAAGGCGGCGACATCGGCAGGATGTCCGTCGAGGACCGCGTCGAGCGCAGGCTATGCCTCGTTCCGGAGAAGCGCGAGCTGTTCTCCGAGATGTCGGTTGCCGACAACCTACTCCTGGGCTCGTATAGCCTGCGCGACCGCTCGGGCGTGCAGAAGACACTGGATGAGGTCTATGATCGCTTCCCGCGGCTGAAGGAGCGGCAGCGACAGGCCGCGGGCACGCTCTCCGGCGGCGAGCGCCAGATGCTCGCGCTCGGCCGGGCCCTGATGGCGAAGCCGAAGCTCTTGATGCTCGACGAGCCAAGCCTCGGTCTCGCACCGCTGATCGTGCGCGAGATCTTTCGCACCATCGCCTCGCTGCGTGATCTCGGCGTGTCCATCCTGCTGGTCGAGCAGAACGCGCGCGCCGCGCTCGAGACCGCCGACTACGGCTATGTGCTGGAGACCGGCGAGATCGTGCAGTCCGGCCCTGCCAAGGATCTGATCCACGATCCCCGGCTGATCACCGCCTATCTCGGCGGACACTGAAGACCAGGTGCGGCCTGAGGCTTTCGGGGACGCGCCACCAAATATGTCGAAAACAACCCCATGCAAAGTAGCCGACCGCTGCTGACGGAGTATCTTCGTATTTTACGAAATTACGTTGACACGTCGGGCAAATCAGGGGCATAATGTCATGATCGCAGGCCGTGTACTCATAAGCCCGTCTGGGTCGCACGGCGAAGCCTATGTCCGCTTTGCCCCGGCTGCTTCAGTTCATCGCGTAGCTCTCGCCATCAGACAAACCGGGACACCGTTGATCGCAGCCTGCTCGAACGTCTCCCAACCGAGACGCGCATAGAGGCTAGCGTGCCAGCAGAGACAGCCCGACACCGATTGCAATCAAGAGCATCATAACGAGTGTCGGCCGCACAGATGTTGGCGCGCCGGGTCGGAACGTCCGCAGTGTGGTGGCTACCAAAGAGAATAACAAGCTTGCGTTCAAGCGAGAGGCTGATCGCAGCTTAGCAGAGTCCTTGGTGGGACTTAGCACAAGCGGCACGCCCCCCAGGATGCGCAGCAACCCGCGCAACCACCGAACCCCCAGCCACCATACCCCCAGCCATCGAACCCGATGTCGTCATCGAACCCGATGTCGAACCCGCAGCCGCCGCAACCGCAACCACGGAAGCCACGGCAACCACGGAAGCCACCGCAACCTCGGATGC
>NZ_JBANBJ010000009.1:0-178820 GCF_059803515.1 Bradyrhizobium sp. UFLA05-125
GGGGACCGTGCTCGCTCTAGGCCGGCAACTCGCTGCGACGCGGGAACGCACCGCCAACCGCCTGTACGGACTACCATTCCGGCAGCCAAAAGTGCCCGCGCTAACCCCGCATTAACCATCGTCGGCGTCTGGTAAGGTCGGCAAGTCGCGCCCAAAGGCTTAGTCGAGGCCCTTAGTTTTGACATCTTGGCAGGGAAAGCAGTCGGCCGGCTTCGGACGGGCCGCTGCAATCCAAAAAAGACAAGGCTTTGCGCAGGCTTGGCAGCTACGCGCGACCCGCGCGGCTTGGGGAACCGGCAGCCATTTTGCGCGCCGAGGACATGGAACGATCGGCTTGAGAGGATACTGCTTATGAACCCGGCCGACGTCGCTCAGTCAGCCCTCCCGGTTGCGGCTTCCGCCGACGTGTCATTGGTTGCGCTGTTCTGGCAAGCTCACTGGATCGTGAAGGCGGTCATGCTCGGGCTGTTGTCCTGCTCGGTCTGGGTCTGGGCGATCGCGATCGACAAGGTCTTCCTCTATGCCCGCACCCGCCGCTCGATGGACCGTTTCGAGCAGGCGTTCTGGTCCGGCGAATCGATCGAGGAGCTCTATCGCACGCTATCGGCCAAGCCGACGCATTCGATGGCGGCCTGCTTCGTGGCGGCGATGCGCGAATGGAAACGCTCCTTCGAGAGCCACGCGCGTTCCGTCGCCGGCCTTCAGATGCGCATCGAGAAGGTGATGAACGTGTCGATCGCGCGCGAGATCGAGCGGCTGGAGCGGCGGCTCCTGGTGCTCGCGACCGTCGGCTCGGCCGGGCCCTTCGTCGGCCTGTTCGGTACCGTCTGGGGCATCATGTCGAGCTTTCAGTCGATCGCGGCCTCGAAAAATACCTCTCTGGCGGTGGTGGCGCCTGGCATCGCGGAGGCGCTGTTTGCGACCGCAATCGGCCTCATCGCCGCCATTCCTGCCACTATTTTCTACAATAAGTTCACCTCCGAGGTGAACCGGCAGGCCCAGCGGCTCGAGGGCTTTGCGGATGAATTTTCAGCCATCCTGTCCCGTCAGATCGACGAGCGTGGGTGATGGACGCTATAGTGAAGACGATCGTGGGCTCTAGATCATGGCGATGAACGTAGCCAGTTCGTCCGGTGGCGGCGGCCGCCGCAGCCGGCGCAAATCGGTCATGGCCGAGATCAACGTCACGCCGATGGTCGACGTGATGCTGGTGCTGCTCATCATCTTCATGGTCGCAGCGCCGCTGATGACATCGAACATCGATATCGATCTGCCGGTCGCGAACGGCGGCAAGTCGATCTCCTCGAACGCGCCGCCCTTGACGCTGTCGGTGAAGCGGACGACCGGCGGCTGCAATTCGAATGTGGAGCTGTACCTCGGCGACAGCCCGATCTCGGCTGGCGATCTTCAGTCCAAGATCGAGGCAATCAAGGACACGCGATCCGACGCCGACCGGGTCGTCTATCTGCGCGGTGACAAGGACGTCTGCTACACCGACATGATGAAGCTGCTTGGGCAGGTGCGCGCCGCCGGCTTCAAGGCCAACATCGTGATTATCCCGGAGCAGGGATGAAGGTCAAAGTCGACAAGACTGTTGTTGCGTCGATTGTCCTCCACGTCCTCGTGATCGGCTGGGGGCTGATCTCATTTAGCTCGCGCGCCCTCGAAGTGCCGGAAGAATCCGTCATTCCCGTCGATATCTCTCTGGATCAGCCCGCCAAGGCGACGGCCGGCATTCAGACCGCGGAGAAGGACAAGCAGAAACCCAAGGTCGACAAGGTCGCTCCCGAAGTGACGCCGCCCGAGGAGTCCCAGGGCAAGATCACCACCAAGAAGGAGCTGATCCAGACCAACACGACGCCTCCGCCGCCGCCGAAGGTGGTGGAGAAGCCGGTCGAGAAGAAGCCGGATCCGCCAAAGCCCGTTCAGGAGACCAAGCCCACGGACGAGACCAAGCAGGCCGAGAAGAAGCCCGAGAAGGACAAGATCGATCCGATCGCGGACGCCTTGAACAAGCCGGAGAAGGAGAAGAAGCCGCCGCCGCCCAAGCAGCAGGAGGCCAAGCCGCAGCCGCCGAAGCCGAAGGACCGGCCGTTCAATCCGATGGACATCATGGCCAAGCTCGAGGACAAGCGCGATCCGACGCGGCATGAAATGACCGGCGCGACGCCGAATGCGACCAGTGCGCTGGGAACGCAGAACGGCAAGGACACTGCGATTGTCGCGACCTGGAAGGGCGCGTTTGTCGCCGCCGTCAGGCGCTGCTTCAGATTCCCCTATAATGGCCAGGATGCCGATCAGTTCGAGGTCGACATCGACATCCAGATGCGTCCGGACGGCACGGTTGCCTCCTCGCCCGTGATCGTTGCCGTGCGCGGCCCGTCGCGCTCGGTCGGCACGGCGATGGCCGAGAGCGCGAAGCGGGCGGTCGAGGAGTGTCAGGCCTATGCATTCCTGCCCAAGGCGCAATACGACACGTGGAAATACATTCCGATGACGTTCGGCCTCAAAGATATGCTGTAAGCGTGAAAAGACATAACTCAGATGAATAAGATGCCATTGCTGACACGACGTGGATTCATGATGGCGGCAGGATCAACTGCCGCATTGCTGGCCGGCCGCTCTGCGCTTGCGCAGGGACGCCTCCAGGTCAACCCGACCGATTTCCAGCCGATTCCGATCGCGATCCCGAATTTCGTGGCGGGCTCGCCGTCGGACGGCGAGGTCGGCGCCGGCGTGACGCAGGTGATCACCAACAACCTCAAGCGCTCGGGCCTGTTCAATCCGATCGACCAGGCCGCTTATCTGGAGCGCATCAGCAACATCGACGTTGCGCCGCAATTCCAGAGTTGGAAGCAGATCAACGCCCAGGCACTGGTCACCGGACGCATGACGCGTCAGCCGGACGGCCGCCTCAAGGCCGAATTCCGCCTGTGGGACGTCGTCTCGGGCCAGCAACTCACCGGCCAGCAATATTTCACCTCGCCGGAATATTGGCGCCGCATCGCCCACATCATCTCCGACCAGATCTATCAGCGCCTCACCGGCGAGACGGGCTATTTCGACAGCCGCGTCGTCTTCGTCGACGAGAGCGGGCCGAAGGAGCGCCGCGTCAAGAAGCTCGCGATCATGGATCAGGACGGCGCCAACGTGCGCTATCTGACGCGCGGCTCGGACCTCGTGCTGACGCCGCGCTTCTCCCCGAATTCGCAAGAGATCACCTACATGGAGTTCGGCCAGGGCGATCCGAAGGTCTATCTCTACAACATCGAGACCGGCCAGCGCGAAATCGTCGGCAATTTTCCGGGCATGACGTTTGCGCCGCGGTTCTCGCCGGACGGCCAGCGCGTCATCATGAGCCTCCAGCAGGGCGGTAATTCGAACCTGTTCGTGATGGACCTGCGCTCGCGCTCGACCACGCGGCTCACCGACACGCCGGCGATCGACACTTCTCCTTCGTACTCACCAGATGGCACCCGCATCTGCTTCGAGTCCGATCGCGGCGGCAGGCCGCAGATCTATGTGATGCCTGCGGGCGGCGGCCAGGCGCAGCGCATCTCCTTCTCCAAGGACGACGCCAATGCGAGCTACTCGACGCCGGTGTGGTCGCCGCGCGGCGACTACATCGCGTTCACCCGGCAGGGCGGCGGACAGTTCTCGATCGGCATCATCAAGCCGGACGGTTCGGGCGAGCGCCTCCTTACCTCGGGCTTCCACAATGAAGGCCCGACGTTCGCGCCGAACGGCCGCGTCGTGATGTTCTTCCGCGATCCCGGCGGCAATGGTGGGCCGTCGCTGTTCAGCGTCGACATCTCCGGCCGCAACGAGCAGAAGGTGCCGACACCGGGCTACGCATCCGACCCCGCCTGGTCGCCGCTACTGTCCTCGACGTCGGGCCAATAAATCGCCCGCGTCGCGCGTTCATCGGCGCGAAGTTTTCGAAAAACAGCGCCGAGTTTTTCGCTTTCCTCGATTGCGGCAAGCTTTCCTTCACCTTGTGCCCGGCAAAGCTTGCCCAGTTGCTTGATATCTCAGCAGAAATTCGTTCGCTGAAGGTTCAAAACAACGCGTCTTTAACGATATTCCCTCAGAAAGACTTCATCTCGGCTGGGTAAAAGTACGCTCCAAACAGGATGCGTAACAAGCCAATGCAACTGGCCGACCAGAAGCAGAGTGATCGAGACGAGCTGGAGCCCATACTCTACGCCGCCCTCATCAACTCCATGGTGCAGAATTTCTGGGCGATCTTCATCGGCTCGGCCTGTACTGCCGTGGCCGCGGTCATGACTGCGCTGAAGACTGGCGACGTCTTGCTCTGGCCGATCGCGTTCCTGATCATTGCCATTGGCACTGCGCGCGCATTTCAGATGCGAGGGTACGAAGACCAAACACTGGCTTTGACGTTCGAACAGGCCAAGCATCTGGAGCCGCGCTACTGGCTCGGCGCGCTCGCCTATGCAGGGGTGCTCGGCCTGTGGTGCTTCGTTGTCATCTACAATAACGACGATCCGGTCGCGAACATGCTCTGCGTCGCCGTCACGGTCGGCTACACCGCCGGCGGAGCGGCCCGGAACTACGGCCAGCCCAGGGTGATCCAATGGCACGTCATGCTTGCCTGCGGTCCAATGTCGCTCGCCCTGTTGCTGCATGGCGGATTCTACTACATCGGGCTCGCCGTGCTGCTTGTCTTGTTCTTCATCGGCTTGAAGAACATCAACCTCAGCCTGCACGCGATCTTCGTCAAGGCTCTGACTTCGAGTTTCCGCGAATCCGCGCTGGCAGGTCAGTTCGATACTGCGCTGAACAACATGCCGCACGGCCTGTGCATGTTCCGCGCCGACGGACGGCTTGCGGTGATGAACCATCGCTTCAGCGACTTGATGGTGCTGCCGGAGAATTTCGTCGCCCGTGGCGCCAGCGCCGCCGACGTCGTCGCGGCCTGCGTGGCCTCGAACTCGATCTCGCTGGAGAGCGGCGACATGATCCTTGGCGAGATCAAGGGCGCACAGATGAAGGAGATCGTCACCACCGATCCCGATCTGAAGCGCTGCCGCACGCTGTCATGGACGTTCCAGCCGATGGCCGGCGGCGGCACGGTGCTTCTGCTCGAGGACATCACCGAGCGCACCAATGCGGAAGCCAAGATCAGCCATCTCGCGCGCTATGACGAGCTCACGGCGCTGCCGAACAGGGTCAGTTTCCGCGACGAGATCGAGCGGCTGCTCGCGATCTCGCACGATGCCGAGCGCCTGTCCGCGCTGCTGTTCGTCGATCTCGACCAGTTCAAGCAGGTCAACGACACGCTTGGCCACCCCTGCGGCGACCAGCTCCTGTGTGCGGTGGCGAACCGCCTGCGCGAGATGCTCCGCCCCGAAGATTTCGTCGCCCGCTTCGGCGGCGACGAGTTCGTCGTGTTCCAGCAGAACCTCAATTCACCCGAGGATGCCGCGGCGCTCGCCCGCCGCATCGTCGAGCGGCTCAGCGAGCGCTACCGCATCGACAATCATCTGGTGGAGATCGGCGCCAGCGTCGGCATCGCGCTGACGTCTCCCGAAGGCCTCAGCGCCGACACGCTGCTCAAGAACGCCGACATGGCGCTCTACCGCGCCAAGGCCGACGGCCGCGGCACCTTCTGCTTCTTCCGCGACGAGATGGCTGCGACCGTCGAGGCACGCCGCATCCTCGAGCTCGATCTGCGCAAGGCGCTCGCCAACGAGGAGTTCGAGCTGTTCTATCAGCCGCTGGTCAATCTGAAGACCGGCAAGATCACCACCTGCGAGGCGCTGCTGCGCTGGAATCATCCGGTGCGCGGCACGGTCTCGCCGGTCGACATCATCCCGGTTGCCGAGGACATGGGCCTGATCGTCGATCTCGGCCGCTGGATCCTGCGCCGGGCCTGCATGGAATGCATGAAGTGGCCCGAAGGCGTTAGCGTCGCCGTCAACTTCTCGCCGCAGCAATTCCACCAGCGCGACGTGCTCAGCGAAATCCGTTACGCGCTGGAGGTCTCCGGACTTCCGGCGCATCGGCTGGAGATCGAGATCACCGAATCCTCGCTCTTGCGCAACACCCAGCTCACCCACGACATCCTGTCGCAGCTTCACACGCTGGGGGTCAGCATCTCGCTCGATGATTTCGGCACCGGCTATTCGAGCCTCAGCTACCTGCATAACTTCCCGATGCAGAAGGTGAAGATCGACCGCTCCTTCCTCGAAGGCATCGACACCGACCGGCCGCTCACGCTGCTGCGCGGCGTGGCGCGGCTGTCGGCCGATCTCGGCATGGCGGTCGTGGTCGAGGGCATCGAGACCAACGAGCAGCTTGAGCTGATCAGCGCCGACGGCACCGTCACGGAAGCTCAAGGTTATCTGTTCAGTCGCCCGGTCCCTGCGGTACGAATGCGCCAGCTTCTCAACGCCTCGCATGGCCGCCGTGGCGAAGACGGGCTCCAGGTTGTCGGATCGCGCTCCTTCGCGTAATCGATTTCTTGAGATTTCCAATAGCGGCAGTGTGTTGCCGCGGACTCCGTACTCGTGCGGGTTAACCCTAATTAATCGATTGCTTTGCGTCGCGGTTAAGAAGGTGTTAATGAATTGTCACGCGCGCTGAAGTTGTTTTCGTGCGTCGTGGTGGGTGGTGCGTAAGGAGTTTGGATGCAGTCCTCAGCCCGATCGATCATTTCGGCTGTTGGACCGGGAGCAGAACTCCTGACCGACGTCGACTACCGGCTTGCTGAAACCCACGACGAGAAGGAGGAGATCTACAACCTCCGTTACCGCGCATATCTGCGGGAGCAGGCCGTCAAGGAGAGCCCGGACGGCCGGGTCACCGACCGGTATGACGATCTGCCCAACTCGTGGACCTTCGGTGTCTATCTCCAGGGCGAACTCTGCAGCTCCGTGCGCATTAGTGTGCTGACCGCGGAATGGCGCGAGTCCACCTCAACTGACGTATTTCCCGACATCCTGCTTCCGAGACTTGACCGCGGCGAGGTCATGATCGATCCGACGCGTTTTGTCGCTGATCCCGACAAGGCGAAGCGGGTTCCGGAATTGCCCTATCTGACGCTGCGCATCGCTTATATGGCCTGCGAGCATTTCAAAGCCGATCTCGGCCTCGCGATCGTGCGTGCCGAGCATCAAGCCTTCTATCGGCGGGTTTTTCTGCATGCGACCATCGCCGAGCCCCGGCTGGTCCCCGGCCTCACCAAGCCGTTCGGGCTCATGGCGGCGGATTTCCCGACTTTCCGGAAAAGAGTCTTTGAACGCTATCCGGTAATGCGTTCGACCGCCTTCGAGCGGCGGATGCTGTTTGGGCGCCGCGGTGAGCGCCAGGTCGCGCAACGACGGGTGCTGGTGGCGGACGCCGCCCACGCCTGATTCCCGGCTGGCGGGTGAGCCACCGCTCCGCTCCGTCGGCATTTCCCTGTTCATCTTGGGGCGGCAGGCCCAAAATTCGGGCAAAACAGGCGTTTCGGCCGCCAACGCGGCTTGCCTTCACCGTCGCGCCACATTTACAAACCATTAACCATCGCGGTTGCTTTTCGCTGATCGGGGGCATTTGACCGGCCGTGGCAACGTCCCATCAAGGTTGACGGAACGTTCGCTTAACCAACCCCCTGTAGACCGGACAGCAGTGGACTAACGTGAGCATGGAGGCTCCGGAATGAAACATCCTATGCGTATCCTCCAGGGATTGAAGCTGGTCGCGGTGCTTGCCGTCGCGCTGTCGATGGGCGCCTGCGCCAACAAGAACCTTGCTGCGGATGCGATGGCCAACGCGGCGACGCCCGGCAGCCAACAGGATTTCGTCGTGAACGTGGGCGACCGCGTGTTCTTCGAGAGCGATCAGACCGATCTGACGCCGCAGGCGATCGTCACGCTGGAGAAGCAGGCGCAGTGGCTCCAGAGCTATCCGCGCTACACCTTCACCATCGAAGGTCACGCGGATGAACGCGGAACCCGCGAATACAACATCGCGCTCGGCGCGCGGCGTGCCCAATCGGTGCGCTCGTTCCTGGCTTCGCGCGGTATCGACCCGAATCGCATGCGCACCATCTCCTACGGCAAGGAGCGGCCGGTCGCGGTCTGTAACGACATCTCCTGCTGGTCGCAGAACCGTCGCGCCGTCACGGTGCTGAACGCGAGCTCCTGAACGGCGGCCGTTCCGCCAAGGAAACCTGACCAAGGAAACCTGACCACGGAAACCTGACCACGGAAACCTGATTTGCCGGCGCCCACTCGGGCGCCGGTTTCGTTTACTGGATCAAGTCATAGAAAGCCCTTGGTACCAGTCACATTTTTGGCGTACTCCGTCTCTCAATGTCTCGCGCAGCGAGTTGTCCGCCGCGCGCCACGTCGCTTTCGTCGTCAGGGCAAGATGTCATCCAGATTCCAGGCTTTTACCGGCACTGTGGCGATCGCCGCGCTGCTTTCGCTGTGCTCGCCCGTCTTCGCGCAGTCGGACGATGCCGATCCGGAGATGCGGATCGAGCGGCTTGAGAATCAGCTGCGACAGCTGACTGGCCAGAACGAAGAGCTGCAATACCGCAACCGCCAGCTCGAGGAACGCCTCCGTCAGCTCGAGGGTGGCGCGCAGGGAGTCCCCGGGCAGACGCCGGCACAGCAGCCCAATGTCGCGGCGGCGCCACCAGCGCCGGGCTATCGGCAGCAGCAGCCGGTGCAGCAGCCAGCCTATGAGCCGCAGATCGCGGCGCCCGCGCCGATCGTGCAGGAGCAGCCGGGGCCCGGTGCGCCCGGCAGCCGCCGCCGCGGTGATGCGTTCGATCCGAATCAAAATCCCAATGCTCCCGGTGCGCCGCGCGCGCTCGGCGGCGGTCAGCAGCCGATGACGGCGGGAGCGCCGGTCGGTGCACCAGGTGGCCGCGGCGCCGGTGAGCCGCTCGACCTCGGCAACACCGGCGGCCGCTATCCGCAGGCTGCGGCTCCGTCCACGCAGTCCGGCTATCCGGCGGCGCAGCCCGGTTATCCCGCGCCGGCCGCAGGCGGCGGTCTGGCGACCCAGCCGCCCTCGCAATCGCCGCGCGACGAGTTCGACCTCGGCATCGGCTACATGCAGCGCAAGGACTATGCGCTCGCCGAGCAGACCATGAAGAACTTCACGCAGAAATATCCGAGCGATCCCCTGCTCGGCGACGCCCAATACTGGCTCGGCGAGAGCTACTTCCAGCGTCAGCAATATCGTGATGCCGCAGAGGCCTTCCTCGCCGTCACGACGAAATATGACAAGTCCGCAAAGGCCCCGGACTCCCTGCTGCGGCTCGGCCAGTCGCTGGCCGCGCTGAAGGAGAAGGAAGCTGCCTGCGCCGCCTTCGGCGAGGTCGGCCGCAAATTCCCGCGTGCCTCCGCCGGCGTCAAGGCCGCCGTCGATCGCGAGCAGAAGCGGGTGAAGTGCTGACCGCTTGGCCTCATGAGAGCGTTTTCCAGCGAAGTGCGTGAAGAAAACGCGTCAAGACTAGAGTCTAGAGCCCCATTCCGATTCAATCTGAACGGAAACGGCTCTGGAGCGCTGACAATGCGGATGGCGCTGCGCTAAATAGGCGCGCCATCCTGCGGGCAGCGTCATGTCAGACGACGACAATTCTCCGATCTCGGCGCGCGAGGCGAAGCTGCTTTTCGCCGATCTGAGACGCGCGCCGGCGCTCGTGCTCGCTGTTTCAGGCGGGCCCGATTCCGTCGCGCTGATGTGGCTTGCCGCGCGCTGGCGCAAGAACCTCACGCGCGGCCCCCAGCTCATCGCTGTCACCGTCGATCATGGCCTCCGACCGGAAGCGGCGCGCGAGGCTCGCGACGTCAAGCAGCTGGCGCGTTCGCTCGATCTGCCGCATCGGACGATGCGCTGGACCGGCGCCAAGCCGAAGACCGGTCTGCCCGCCGCTGCGCGGGACGCACGCTACCGCCTGCTGACGCAGGCGGCGCGCGCGATCGGAGCGACCCATGTGCTCACCGCGCACACCCGTGACGACCAGGCCGAGACGTTGCTGATGCGATTGTTGCGCGGCAGCGGCATCGCCGGTCTGTCCGCGATGGCGCCCGTCACGGAGCGGGACGGGATCGCGCTGGCGCGTCCGCTGCTCGACGTGCCGAAGGCGCAGCTGATCGCGACCTTGAAGCGCGCCAATATCGGTTTCGCCGACGATCCGACCAACCGTGACGGCGCCTTCACGCGTCCGCGGCTGCGGGCGCTTTTGCCGCAGCTTGCTGCCGAAGGCGGCACCGCGCGCAACCTGGCGCGGCTCGCGGCGCGGCTCGCCCGCGCCAATGCCGCCATCGACGTGCTGGCCGACGGCGCCGAGCGCTTCCTCGCTCTGAGGGATCGCGATCGCCCACCGCCCGATGCGCCAGCGCGAAGCTTCGAAGCATCGGCCTTCGTCACACTGCCCGAGGAGGTGCGCGTGCGGCTCCTGATGCGGGCGATCGACGCCGTCGGGCACGAGGGGCCGGCGGAACTGGGGAAGGTCGAGGCTCTCTTGGCGGTTCTTGACCGCGGCATCGCCGAGGGCACGGGCCGGCGCAATGTCGGAACCAGTCGGCCTCAGATCAAGCAGACGCTGGCGGGGGCCCTCATCAGCCTGTCGCGGGGGCGCATCCTGATCGCGCCGGCGCCGGCCCGGCGCGTCAGGGGCGGATCATGACACCGGCGCGTTCGGCCCCTGTCCCTCAGGACGCCTTAACCAGGGCGGAAAAACCCAGCCTGACCCGCCATTATTTCAGCGGGAATCGGGCTAAGATGGGATAAATAGTCCCATCTCGTTCCCTTGGCAGCGACCCGGGCGGCACCTAAATTGTATTCGTCTAACCGAGAGGATTCCTTGGGGATTTTCTCTAGCTTGCCCAAGGAATAGGGCCGCGATCCGCGCGACCACGAAGGAAGATCGATGAACGCCAATCTGCGCAATTTCGCCCTCTGGGTCATCATTGTCTTGCTGCTATTGGCGTTGTTCACGCTCTTCCAGAATCCCGGCCAGCGCGCCTCCTCCCAGGACATCGCCTTCTCGCAGCTCCTGAGCGAGGTCGATCGGGGCAATGTGCGCGATGTCGTAATCCAGGGACCGGAGATTCACGGGACGTTCACCAACGGCTCGAGCTTCCAGACCTACGCGCCCAACGATCCGACGCTGGTGAAGCGCCTCTATGACAGCAAGGTCCAGATCACCGCGAAGCCGCCGGGCGACAACGTGCCGTGGTTCGTCTCGCTGCTGGTCTCCTGGCTGCCGTTCATCGCGCTGATCGGCGTATGGATATTCCTGTCGCGCCAGATGCAGGGCGGCGCAGGCAAGGCGATGGGCTTTGGCAAGTCGCGCGCCAAGATGCTGACCGAGGCGCATGGCCGCGTCACCTTCGAGGACGTCGCGGGCGTCGACGAAGCCAAGCAGGACCTCCAGGAGATCGTCGAATTCCTGCGCGACCCCGGCAAATTCCAGCGGCTCGGGGGCCGCATTCCGCGCGGCGTGCTGCTGGTCGGCCCGCCCGGCACCGGTAAGACGCTGATCGCGCGCGCGGTCGCGGGCGAAGCCAATGTGCCGTTCTTCACCATTTCCGGCTCCGACTTCGTCGAAATGTTCGTCGGCGTCGGTGCCTCGCGCGTCCGCGACATGTTCGAGCAGGCGAAGAAGAACGCGCCCTGCATCATCTTCATCGACGAAATCGACGCCGTCGGTCGTCACCGTGGCGCCGGCCTCGGCGGCGGCAATGACGAGCGCGAGCAGACGCTGAACCAGTTGCTGGTCGAGATGGACGGCTTCGAGGCGAACGAGGGCGTGATCCTGATCGCCGCGACCAACCGTCCCGACGTGCTCGATCCCGCGCTGCTGCGTCCCGGCCGCTTCGACCGCCAGGTCGTGGTGCCCAATCCCGATGTCGTCGGTCGCGAGCAGATTCTGAAGGTTCACGTCCGCAAGGTGCCGCTGGCGCCGGATATCAACCTCAAGACCATCGCGCGCGGCACGCCCGGGTTCTCCGGTGCCGACCTGATGAACCTCGTCAACGAGGCTGCGCTCACTGCCGCCCGCCGCAACAAGCGCATGGTGACCCAGGCCGAGTTCGAGGAAGCCAAGGACAAGGTGATGATGGGCGCGGAGCGCAAGTCGCTCGTCATGACCGAGGAAGAGAAGCTGCTGACGGCCTATCATGAGGGCGGTCACGCCATCGTCGGCCTGAACGTCCCGGCGACCGACCCGATCCACAAGGCGACCATCATTCCACGCGGCCGTGCGCTCGGCATGGTCATGCAGCTCCCCGAGCGCGACAAGCTGTCGATGTCCTTGGAGCAGATGACCTCGCGCCTCGCCATCATGATGGGTGGCCGCGTCGCCGAAGAGCTGATCTTCGGCCGGGAGAAGGTGACCTCGGGTGCCGCATCCGACATCGAGCAGGCCACGCGCCTCGCCCGCATGATGGTGACGCGCTGGGGTCTGTCGGAAGAGCTCGGCACGGTCTCCTACGGCGAGAACCAGGACGAGGTGTTCCTGGGCATGTCGGTGTCGCGGACGCAAAACGCATCTGAGGCCACGGTCCAGAAGATCGACTCCGAGATCAAGCGCCTGGTCGAGGAAGGCTACAAGGAGGCGACCCGCATTCTCACCGAGAAGCATGCCGACCTCGAGACGCTGGCCAAGGGCCTGCTCGAGTTCGAGACGCTGACGGGAGATGAGATCGTCGATCTCCTCAAGGGCAAGAAGCCGAACCGCGAGTCCGTGCTCGAGCCGAGCACGCCGCGCGCTTCGGCGGTGCCGCCGGCCGGCAAGTCGCGCCCGCGGCCCGATCCGGATCCCGGCCTGGAGCCGCAGCCGCAGGCGTAACCGCAAGCGGGCAGATCGAATTGAAAAACGCGGCGGCAACGCCGCGTTTTTTTGTGTTGGCGATGGTGATTTGCGAGCGGGCAACTCGGCGCCCCGTCATTGCGAGCCAGGGTAGGGTGGGCAAAGGCGCGCACGCGCCGTGCCCACCATCTCTCGGCAATAGCGACAGAAGCGGTGGGCACGCTCGCGCTTTGCCCACCCTACAAACTGCCTCGGACCAAACGGCAAAATGGCCGGAATGCCAGCTCAGGCCGGCCTCGTGCCCCGCCCATTCACAAGGCCACGCCCCTGAGCCGCGCCGTCACTTCGGCGGCGTTACCGCCCCATCTTCCGCGCTCTCCCGCACATGGATCACCGCGATGTCGTCCGCGTAGATCCGCTTCCAGCCCTTGAGGTGATCGAGGATCTGCGGGCCTGGGGCATCGGCAACCAGCAGCGTCGTGTCGATCTTGTATTCGTCGAGCAGGCGCGGCAGAAGCTCGGGCTGCTTGCCCTCGGTCGCTTTGAAGAAATCCATCACGAATTTCTCGCCATAGAGTTCGGCGCGGCCGTCGACGAAGACCGGGACGTCGCGCGAGATCAGATAGCCGCCGAACTGGTAGGCGTTGAAGATCCGCTGCGCCTTGCGTTGCTCGAGCAGGTTGACCGCGGCGACGGGCGTCTGAAACATCGTGAACGCGAAGCGGTGATGTCCCATATAGATCGCCGTCGAGGTCCAGCCAGCCGCCACGATCATCAGCGCGCCCATTACAGTGACGTAGCGGGCCGGCCAGATTTCGTCATTGCCGGAGTCCGGCGTGGGGCGCGGCGATAATTGCCCGAGCGGCTTTGCCAGCACCAGCGGTACCAGGAACGCAAATGCCTCGATGCTCCTGACATGCGTCAGCGCGCTCCAGGTCAGGAATAGGATCAGGAAAATTCGCGGCGCCGAGAGCACGAGGCCGCGATAGAAGCCGATGGCGATAAGGCCGAGCAGCGCGCCTTCGAACGCAGAGAACGAGGCGAAATTCGCCGGCATCCACTCGAAGATCACCGTCAGCAGTTCGCCGAGGTTGAGGATGTTGGTCGCGCCCCATAGCGTCCGCCAGCCATAAGGCGTGGCGCAGCTTGCGATCAGCGCGGCGATGCCGAACAGCACCCAGCGCAGGAATAGCTGAAGTCGTCGTCCTTTCTCGGCATGCTCGACCGCCTCGAGCGCGATCGGACCGATCAACGCCAGACCAAGAGCGAAGCCGCCATGCAGGTTCGCCCACAACGCCATCAATGGCAGCCAGAGCCATGACGGCGCGCTCCGGCGATCGGCAGCCGCCATCAACGCGCCAGCCCACAGCACCATGACGGGCAGCGCCAGGATGTGCGGACGCGCCAGAAGGTGGTGCAGCGACAAAAGCAGCGCCAGCATCGCAAACAGCACCGATCGCGGAAGCTCGAGATGCGCGTCGAGCAGGTAGACGAAGATTGCGACAGTGAGCGCGATCGCAACCGTCGTGAGGATCACCGGTCCCGCCCAGCCCCATTGCACATAGGAGCTCGCGAACGCGACTTGCGACAGCCACGAGGTAGAGATCCAGGGTTGGCCTGTCCGCGTGAAGGAGTAGATGTCCGTATAGGGCAGCGCGCGATGATCGAGGATCCATTGCCCGATCTTGATCTGCCAGAACGAGTCGGAATCCTGGAGCAGCGTGTCGCCGATGAAGAGGAAGCAGAGATATGCGCCCGCGCCGAGGCAAAGCGGCACCAGGACTCGCGCGCGGCTCTGCATCGCCATGCCGTAGGTAAAGGAGAGGGACATTCCGCCTCGTCGTTCTGCCGGACGTTGATCCTGCCGGCTTCCAAAGCATGATCCGGAAAAGTGTGAAGCGGTTTTCCGAAAAGGTCATGCTCAAACAAGAACCCAAAGCGCGATGAGGATTCATCGCGCTTTAGCGGGCGGCATTGGACCATGACGGTCATAACTTCGAGTAAACCGGCGCGAATGTGGCCAGCATGTTTCCCGACGATTTAACTGGTTGTTTTCAATTTCGGTTTACCATCGCGGAATACACGCAAACCGCTGCATGTTTCCGCGGACGAATTAACTGCGGTGCAATTCTTTGTCGCTATGGTCGGTTCCATGGTCGCGCGGCGCTGGGAAGCCGGTCAGACCAGACTAGTTGTTGTAGCCTTGTGTACTCTTGGGAGCAGTCTATGAAAAACCTCGTTGCGCGCTTCGTGAAGGATGAATCCGGCGCCACCGCTATTGAATACGGTCTGATCGCCGCCGGCATCGCGCTGGCCATCATCACCGTCGTCAATAACCTCGGCACCTCGCTGAACTCCAAGTTCGGCTCGATCTCGTCCAGCCTGAAGTAAGTTCGGACGATCGACGTGAATTCGAAGAGCCCCGGGATTCCGGGGCTCTTTCATTTCAGCCGCTGCGCGCGACGACTTGAGAGGAATGCAGCATGGCCGAGCTCGCCTTGAGTCCGCCATCAGGCCTGCGGCCAGGCTCGGTGCCGTCCGTGCTGTTCAACGTCTGCCTCGTACTGCTCGTCCTCACGCTGCTGCATTTCCCGCTCGCCTATATCTCGCATTCCTGGATCTATGACGCGAATGGGCTCGGTAACCCCACCGATTTCGTGAACGTGTGGGCCGCCGGCAGGCTGGCGCTCGACGGCCACGCGATACAGGCGTGGGACTGGCAGGTGCAGAAGCAGGTCGAGGTCGCCGTGCTGGGGCAGGATTTCTCCGGCTATTTCGCCTGGCATTATCCGCCGCCGTTCCTGTTCGTCGCCGCCTTCCTCGCGCAATTTCCTTATGCCGCAGCTTTCGCGGGCTGGGCCTTCGCCAGCATGCTGCCCTATGTCGCGCTGATGCGCGCGATCGTCGGACGGAGCTTCGGTGTCATGCTTGCGATCTCGTTTCCGGCGACCTTCGACAATCTTGCGATCGGTCAGAACGGCTTTCTGACCGCCAGCCTGATCGGCGGCACGCTATATCTATTGCCGCGTCATCAGCTGCTTGCTGGAATCTGTCTCGGCCTGCTCACCTACAAGCCGCAATACGGGCTCTTGTTTCCGCTTGTCCTCATGGCGACCGGAGAATGGAAAGTCTTCGTCTCGGCGGCCATCACTGCGCTGGGCGTTGCGCTCGCGTCGATGCTCGTGTTTGGCGTCGAGAGTTGGGTTGCCTTCTTCCATTGGATGCCGATGATCTCGAAGGCGGTTTTATCTGAGGGGTCGGAATCATGGCTGAGGCTCCAGAGCGTGTTCGCGATGGTGCGCTGTCTTGGCGGTAGCGAGACGCTCGGTTGGGCGTTGCAGACCGTGGTGGCTTCTGCTGTCGCGATCGGGCTCGTGCTGATGTGGCGCAGCAAGCTGCCTTACGCGCTGAAGGCAGCTGCGCTTGCGACCGGTACGCTGCTGTGCTCGCCCTATACCTACATGTATGACTTCGCGGTGCTGGCCATTCCCGTCGCCTGGCTTGTGCGCGCTGGATACGATGATGGCTTCCGTGCTTACGAGCCCTGTGCGCTCGGCTTCGTGCTTGCGCTGCTTGCGAGCTTCCCGTTTCTGAAAATTCCGGTCGGGCTTGTGGCGACACTGATCGTCGCCGCGCTCATCGTCGCCCGCGCGCTCGCCGATTGGCGTGAGCTGCAGGCGTCCCGGCCCGGCCTTGCCTCGTCCCAGGCCTCGTCCCAAGCCTCGTCCCAAGCCTCGCCCTGCGTTGACAGATCAGCCTCGCGCATTTGAGGTCTTGTCATCCGCTCTGAATAGTTGTTCAGTTCTTGCGGGCGATTTGCGGCGAAAACAGTGAAGAAGCGTTCGGCCGATACGCGCGGCCAGGCGCGTGGGACAGGAAGCGCGCCATGGTTTACCGGCGGACCCATCAAGTGGTGAAACGCCTAGCCGCCCGGCGCAGCGCCATTCTGGCGGCGGCGCGGGAGGCGGCGGCGGAAGGCGGCATGGTCGCGGTGCAGATCGCCCCGGTCGCGATCAGGGCCAATGTCGCGGCGGGAACGGTCTACCGCTATTTCCCGTCCAAAGCCGATCTGATCTCTGAACTGATTGCCGAAGTGTCGCGTGACGAGCTCGCCGCGATCCGCCGGGCGGCTGACGCCGCGCCCGGTCCGTCCTCGGCGCTGGCGGCGGCCGTCACCACGGTTGCGGTGCACACCCTTTCCCAGCGCAAGCTCGCCTGGGGCATTCTGGCCGAGCCCGTCGACGTCGATGTCAGTGCCTCCAGGCTTGCGAGCCGGCGCGAGATCGCGGGCGAAATCGCGTCCCGGATCGACGCCGCCGTGCGTGCCGGCCATCTGCCGGCGCAGGATACTGCGCTTGCGGCAACGGCGCTGCTCGGCGCGCTCCATGAGGCCCTGGTCGGGCCGCTCGCACCCGACAATCTGGAGGATCCGGTCAAGCTGCGCGACGCCGTGCAGACGGTCACGCTGCTGGCGCTGCGTGCGGTCGGCGTCATGGATGCCCGCGCCCGCGGCCTTGTGGTGCAGCAGACGGTGTTGCCGGCGAAGGCGTTGGTGGGGGCTTAAGTTGGTACGTCATTCCGGGGCGGCCGCGCAAAGCGCGGACGAACCCGGAATCTAGAGATTGCGGCGCGAGATTCCGGGTTCGCGCTGCGCGCGCCCCGGAATGACTGACGTCAGATATTGGCGTCGCCCTCGGGGCCGACGGAGGCGATCCGCACCATATTGGTGGTGCCGGGAATGCCGAGCGGCACGCCGGCGACGATGATCACGCGCTGGCCGGCGCGGACAAAGCCATCGCGAAATGCGATCTGGCCGGCGCGGTTGACCATGTCGTCCTGGTCGCGCGCGTCTTCCGCCACCACGCAATGCACGCCCCAGACCACCGCGAGCTTGCGTCCCGTCGTCATGTTCGGCGTGATCGCCACGATCGGCGCCTTCGGACGTTCGCGCGCCACCCGGATCGCGGTCGAGCCGGAGCTGGTCCAGCAGATCAGCGCCGGCAGGTCGAGCGTATCGGCCATCACGCGCGCGGCGTCCGCGACCGCATCGCCTACTGTCGCTTCGGGGGCCGGCCGCTGGGCCATGATCACGGATCGATAGGTCGGGTCACGTTCGACCTCCTCGCCGATGCGATTCATGGTCGAGACCGCTTCGACCGGGAACTTGCCAGCAGCCGATTCGGCCGACAGCATGATGGCGTCGGCGCCCTCATAGACGGCGGTCGCGACGTCGGAGACTTCAGCGCGGGTCGGCACCGGCGCCTGGATCATCGATTCCAGCATCTGGGTGGCGATCACCACCGGCTTGCCGGCGCTGCGTGCCATTCGCGTCATCTGCTTCTGAAGGCTCGGCACGCGCTCCAGCGGCAACTCGACGCCGAGATCGCCGCGCGCCACCATCAGCGCGTCGGAGGCCTCGATGATGTCGGCGAGGCGATCGATCGCCTGCGGCTTCTCGATCTTGGCCATCACGGCGGCACGGCCGCGGATCATCTTCTTGGCTTCAATGACGTCGTCGGCGCGCTGCACGAAGGACAGCGCGATCCAATCGATGCCAGTGGTCACCGCAGCCTCGAGATCGGCGCGATCCTTCGGCGTCATTGCCGAGACCGGCAGGTCGGTATCGGGCAGGCTGACGCCCTTGCGGTCCGACATCTTGCCGCCGACCACGACACGCGTCACGGCATGCTCTTTCGTGGTTTGCTCCGCGATCAGCCGCACCTTGCCGTCATCGAGCAAGAGTGCATGGCCGGGCCGGAGAGCGGCGAGGATCTCCGGATGTGGAAGGTAGACGCGGGTCGTGTCGCCCGGCGCCTTGTCGGAGTCCAGCGTGAAGGTCTGCCCGTTCTGGAGCTGCACGGCCCCCTCGGCGAAAGAGCCGAGCCGGAGCTTCGGCCCCTGGAGGTCGACAAGGATGCCGATCGGCCGCCCGTAGCTGGACTCGACGTTACGGATTGTCGCCACCAGCTCCCGCATCTTGTCGTGCGGGGTGTGGCTCATGTTGATGCGAAAGATGTCGGCTCCGGCCTCGAACAGGCGGCGGATTGTCGCGAGGTCCGAAGAGGCAGGTCCCAGGGTCGCGAGAATCTTGATACGGCGAAGTCGCCTCATGGCTTATTTCCAGGCGGGGGTGCTGGCGCAAGGCCAGGCGAGCCCGGGGGCGTAGCACCCGGCGGGCTATTGGGCAAACCCGGAACGCCACCACCCGGGCCAACCGGGCCCGGCAGACCAGGTACCCGCTGCTGCGAGGGCTGCTCGTTGGCGTCGGTCAGCTGCACGGTCCAGGCGCGCTGCTCGCCGGTATCGACCTCGAAATAGCCGGTCCGGTCGTAGCCGCGGGCGAGGCAATCCTCGGTGCCGCGGATGGTGAATTCCTTGTCTCGCGAGCACATGAAGGCCTGGCCCGACCATTCACCGCCGCGGTCGTAGTCGATCGCGTAGATATAGTAGTAGCGGGCGACCAGCGTGCCCCGCAGCAGCGTCTCGCAGGCGCGGGACGAGATGTTCCACCAGCCCTCCGTCGTCCAGCCGTCCGCGTCCTTGTAGCCGAGCGCGATCCCGACCCGGCTCGAGGTGTTGTTGCAGAGGCGGAAGTCGGCCGAGGCGGGGCTCGCGGACAAGCACAGCAAGGCGATCGCCAGCGCCGGGGCGAGGCGGACGAGCCATGTGGAGAGGCGTTGGAAGGCGGGAGATTCGGCGATCATAGTCGCGGGAAGCTATATCAGATCATTGACGATTTGGCGTAGAGCGCGGGAACTGCCTAGGGACCGTCCAAGGGACCCGTTTGCACCGGGATATGGCAAAATCTATGACAAAGGCCTACCTAGAGCATGATCCGGGAAAAGTGCACAGCGCTTCTCCGAAAAGATCATGCTCAAACAATAGCCTAAAGCGCGATGACGATTCATCCCAATCTCGTCGCGCTTTGGTCCCGTAAAGGATCTGTCCGGACAGTGAGGTCATCGTCATGGCAATCGACGACAAAACCAGAACAGAGCTCGAGGCAGCGGCCTTCCGGCGCCTGGTCGAGCATCTGAAGACGCGGACCGACGTCCAGAACATCGATCTGATGAATCTCGCCGGCTTCTGCCGCAATTGCCTGTCGAACTGGCTCAAGGACGCCGCTGACGCCCAAGGGGTACCTCTCAGCAAGGACGAGAGCCGCGAAGCGGTCTACGGCATGCCCTATGAGACCTGGAAGGCGAAGTACCAGGGCACGGCCACGCCAGAGCAGCTCGAGGCCATGAAGAAGGTCCATCCCGGGCATTGACCTCCGACTCGAGGGACCGAATCGTTCGCAGCACAACCGGTTTTTGACCCCCGCGGCACGAAGATGTGGGTGCGCTGTGGACGGGCGCGATGGTGCCTTGACGTAACGGCTGCCAAACCTAAGGGTCAAACCAGCACGCGCGGTGCTAGGACGCCGGCGTTATCTCACCTTGCCAGTTCCATCAGGAGTACGAGATGGCCATTGCCACCGCCGTCGACGAAGAAGCGCCCGCCACGAAATTCGCCAAAGATCAGCTCCGCTCCATCATCGAACGCATCGAGCGGCTGGAGGAAGAGAAGAAGGCGATCTCCGACGACATCCGCGACGTCTATGCCGAGAGCAAGGGCAACGGCTTCGACGTGAAGGCGCTGCGCACCATCGTGCGGATGCGCAAGCAGGATCCCAATGAGCGCGCCGAGGCCGAAACGATCCTCGAGACGTATATGCAGGCGCTCGGAATGCTCTGACGGGCCGCTTCGGCCTTTCGATCGCGGCGCACCAAACCTAGGCAAAATCCGCTTCTCTGCTAAGCTGCTCGGTGAAGGGACCGAGTCATGGATGCGCCTGGACCAGAGCGCCGGCTCGCCGCGGTCTTCGCCGCTGACATGGTCGGCTTTAGTCGGCTCATGGAGGCCGACGAGGCTGGAACGCTTGCGCGCCTCAAGACCCACCGGATCGAGCTCATCGATCCGGTCATCAGCCGCAATCGCGGACGCATCATCAAGACCACGGGCGACGGCCTGCTCGTCGAATTCCACAGCGTCGTCGATGCCGTGCTGTGTGCGGCCGAGATTCAGCGCCGCATGGGTCGGCGCAATGCCGACGTTGCGCCCGGACGGTGGATACAGTTTCGCATCGGCATCAATCTGGGCGACGTGATCGTCGACCAGAACGACATCTTCGGCGATGGCGTCAACGTCGCGGCGCGGCTGGAGGCGCTGGCCGAGCCTGGCGGCATCTGTATCTCGAGCGCGGTTCGCGACCAGCTCGGCCAGCGTCTCGATGGCGTCGACTTCGACGATCTGGGCGAGCAGAACGTCAAGAACATCGCGCGACCCATCCGCGTCTTCCGCGTCCGGCTGAACGAGGAGATGGCGGGCGCGCCGGACGGGGCGACGGACGCCGCGCCCGCGGCGGGCATTTCCAGGAAACCTTCGATCGCCGTGCTGCCCTTCGCCAACATGAGCGGGGATCCGGAGCAGGAGTTTTTTGCCGATGGGCTGACCGAGGACATCATCACCGAGCTGTCGCGCTTCCACGATCTGCTGGTGATCTCCCGCAACTCGGCCTTCGTGTACAAGGGCAAAGCGGTGAAGGTGCAGGACGTCGCCCGCGAGTTCGGCGTCGACTATGTTGTCGAAGGGAGCGTGCGAAAGGCGGGAGGGCGCGTGCGCGTCACCGTGCAGCTGATCGACGCGGAGACCGACCGGCACATCTGGGCCGATCGCTATGACCGCGAACTCGAGGACATCTTCGCGATCCAGGATGAGATGACCCGCGCGATCGCCTCGACGCTGCCCGGCCGCGTCGAGGCGGCGAGCCACGATCGCGCGAAACGCAAGCCGACCGACAACATGGCGGCCTATGAATGCGTGCTGGCCGCCAAGATCCTGCACCACCGCTCGAACCACGACGACAATGCGCAGGCGCAGCGCTTGCTCGACCGGGCGCTTTCGCTCGATGCGAACTACGCCCACGCACACGCCTGGAAGGCGTGCGTGTTAGGCCAGACCTGGGTCTATAGCTGGTGTGAGGATCGCGACGCGACTTTCCGGCAGGTGGCTTCGGAGCTGGAGACCGCGCTGGCCCTCGACGACAATGACAGCGACGTCCACCGCATCCTCGCCGCGCTCAATCTGAACCGCGACGACCATGACAGGGCCGCCTACCATCAGGAGCGGGCGCTCGCACTCAACCCGAACTATGATCTCGTGGTAGTGCAGCAGGGTGAGCTGCTGACCTGGCTCGGCCGGCCGGAGGAAGGCATCGACTGGATCAAGAAGGCGATGCGGCTCAACCCCTGTCACCCCGAACGCTTCTGGAGTCATCTCGGGCGCGCCTATTACTGTGCCGAGAAATACGCCGACGCCGCCGAAGCCTTCTCACGGATCACACGGCCCGATCACGCCCATCACGCGTTCCTCGCCGCGATCTTCGCGCAGATGGGCAACGCGGTTGCGGCCGGCGCTCACGCGGCCGAGGTTCTCAAGCGTGAGCCTGCATTTTCGGTAGCCAATCACCTCTCCACCCAGCACTATAAGCGCGAGGTCGACCGGCAGCGCTACGAGACGGGCCTTCGCGGCGCCGGCCTGCCGGCCTGATCCATCAAGGGGGAGAGCGTGACTGAGCCACCATTGCCGCGCGAGGTGGGCCGAGCCTTCGAGGCCTTTCCGTTGCAGATCCGCCGGCGTCTTCTCGATGTACGCGAGCTGATCTTCGCGACCGCCGGGGCACATGACGACGTCGGCGCGCTGACTGAGACGTTGAAATGGGGCGAGCCCGCCTATCTCACCGCACAGACCGGAAGCGGCAGCACCATCCGGCTCGGTCGCGTGAAGGACTCCGAGACGTACGCAGCCGTGCTGTTCAACTGCAAGACAACGCTGATCGACAGTTTTCGCGAGCGCTTTCCCGACGCGTTCGAATACCGGCAGAACCGGGCGCTGCTGTTGCCGGTGTCGGGCAAGCTGGCGAAGCAGCCGCTCGCGGTCTGCCTGTCGCTGGCGCTGACGTATCACCTCGACCGCCGGAGCAGGAAATAAGCTTGTAGCCCGGATGGAGCGCAGCGAAATCCGGGATTCGCGTACACGGCAAGATACCCGGATTGCGCTGCGCTCCATCCAGGCTACGGCACGATGTGAAGGGAAGGGCCGTTAGCGCAATGCTGCGGTGCGGACCACGAAGGACGTCGTCTCGAGCTTGGTGGTCGCCGAGCCCGAGAAGCTGTCGCAGGACATGCCCTGCATCGGATCATCGGTGAAGCCCATTGCGATAACCGCCTGCGGCTTGACGAAATAGGCCCGCATCGCGGTCATGTCGATATCGCCCATCAGCGTCACCGACATCGCGCGGCTGGCGCTCGGCGCCAGCATCACGATCTTGAGCCACATGCTCTCGCCCTTGGCGGCGGAGAGCCGCGTCGAGGTCGCGACCATGCCCTGGGCGCCCTTCACAACGACGGTGTTGATCTCGGTGGCCTGGGCCAGGCTGCGAGTCGCAGCAAGCGGACGGGCTGCGCGCGGGACCGGCGCGGAGGCGGCGACGACGTTGGCATGGTCGACGGGCGAGGCGGCGGCCGGCGCATAGGCAAGCGCCTGGTAGGCCGAGAAAGAAACGCTTGCGGTCGCCTGCGGATCGGTCGCCGAGGCCAGTGCCTGGCGTGCCCTGAGCGCCGCGACCTGGGCCGGCGTAGCCTGCTGCGGAGCCGCCGGCGCATCCCAGAAACCGCGGGCGTTGATGATGTCGGCGGGCGTCTGCGGCTTCGCTTCAGTTGTTTTGGCCTCAGCCGATCTGTCGGCGGCGGAAGCAGGCTTCGGCTTGGGAGGCTGCACGACCTGCATGTCGGCCGCGGCAAGCTGGATCGCGGCCGCAACTTGCGGCTTGGCGCGCGGCGTCGGCACTGGATCGGTGGGCTTCTCAGCGGTCTTGGCAGGCGCGGCTGCCGCAACCACGGTCGGTACCGCCGGTTTAGCACTGACGGCCGGCGCGCCCTCGTCATCCTCGTCGCTGGCGGGGGCCGATTTGCCTTTGAAGAGCGCCGCCAGGAAGCTCGGCTTGCCGATCGTCGCGGCGTCATCGCCATTGCCGCGCCGCTCGATATCGGCCTTGGCGAGCTCATAGCCTTTCAGCGGCGTGCCATCGGTCGGCAGGTGCACGGTGCGGCCGTCCGGGAAGACACGGGCGAGCTGGTCATGCGTCATGCGCGGCCAGTGCCGGATGCTGCCGGTGTCCAGATGCACGAAAGGCGAGCCGGAGGTCGGGTAGAAGCCGACACCGCCGCGTTGCAGGCGGAGTCCTGCGAAGCGGATCTGCTCCAGCGGTACGCCCGGAATGTAGAAGTCCATCGCATGGCCCAGCATGTGCTGGCTGAAGCGCGCCACACCTGATGAGCGACGGCGGAGCATGGCGTTGGTGGCGGGGGAGCGATAGGACGAGACGATCTGAATCGGCTGCTTGCCGTCGACGTCGCGATAGACCTCCCAGAGGATATCGAAGAGGTGGCGGTCCATCACCGTCTCGTCCTGGCTGCGCCAGTCACGGAGATAGTGATTGAGCTGCTTCAGCGCGGCCTCGTCATAGCGCCCGTCGCGCTTGAAGGTGACGGTGAGGTCTTCGCCGGAATGGGTGTGGTGGAAGGAGAGGGTGCGGGTCTCGTTCAACGCGGTCGCGTCGTGAACGGAGCTGGCGCCGGCAAGCAACAGCAGCGAGGTCAGGGCGATCCGGGATCCAGCCCTGACTCCCGCATGGGACAACGACACCGCAACGAATTGGCGTGCGAAACCAGCCAGCACGAATGAGCCCACCCAGTCGACGAGCGTTCAAATGGACTCTCCCGCCAACCCCGCTAGCGCGCGAAAGAGGATGAACGCTTTCTTAAAGCGAGAAGGTTAATTTGAGGTTTACCTTCCCGCCCCCAACCCCAACGAAATCCCGAGAGGGATTCCAAGCAAGTCGAAAACCCAAGCCGAAAACCCAAGTCAGGATACAGACCTAACCGGTCGAGTGTGGCGAAAAAACGCCCCCAGCGGCGGCTCTGGTGGACAATGGTTAACGTTAAGCGATCCCGTCGGGGACGGGATCGCTGATTTTATTGATGAATCTGTCTTTCGACGCGAGTCCGCTGAGGCGATCAGCGGGTAAAGACGCGCTGCTGGCGCCGGCCGACCGGAGCCGGCGGCGGGGTAGGCGCGCCGAACAGCCGCTCCAAGAACGACGGACCCGACGAGGAGAAGCCGCCGCCGAAGCCACTATTGGCTACCGCGACGCCAGAGGGCAGGATCGTGGCTGGCCGCGAGTAGCTTGGCTGGGAATGCGCGACGACGTTCTCGAGGTCCTTGCCGCGGCCGTTCTTCAGGATGCTGAGCATCGTCGCATCGCGGCCATACACGTCCCTGCGGAATTGCAGCTTGCCGCCGTCGTCCACGAACGCGGTCTGGTAGGTGATGTTGACCGGGATCGGGGTGGGGAATTTCAGGTCGATCTCGCTCGAGCCGTACATGCCGCGGATCCGCTCCGGTGTGTAGTGCTCGTTCGGCATGGTGATGTTGAGGAGCACTGAGGCGTACTGATCCGGGTTCTGCACCCGCATGCAGCCATGGCTGAAGGCGCGCTCTTCCTTGGCGAACAGGTACTTGTCCGGCGTGTCGTGCTGATAGACCAGGAACTTGTTCGGGAAGTTGAAGCGGACGCGGCCGAGCGCGTTGGCTTCACCCGGCGGCTGCGAGATGTGCACGGAGCCGTCGCGGTTCTGCTCGAGGCGCAGTCCCATGCGCTGGAGCACGGTCGGGTCCTGCTGCAGCGCCGGCAGATATTCGTTGTAGACGATCGACGGCGGCACATTCCAGGTCGGATTGACCGTGATGTACTTCATCGTCTCGCTGAGCAGCGGGGTGGCGTGCGTGCCCGGCTTGCCCGTGACCACGCGTGTGGTCCAGACCTGCTGGCCGCGCTGCATCACCTTCAGCGTGTAGTCGGGAATGTTGAGGATGACATAGGCATCGCCGAGAGACGGTGCGCCGAGGTCGCGCGGCAGCCAGCGCCAGCGCTCCATGTTCACGAGCACGGTATCGATCTGCTTGTCGCGCTTCGGGCTGTTCAGCGCCCTTACGGTCGGCGCGTCGAGGACGCCGGTCGCTTTCATCTCGGCGCCGTCCTGGAATTTCCGCACGGCTTCCGCAACCGTTGCGTCATAGTGGTCGTCGTTGGCGTTTTCGGTGATGCCGAGCTTGGCGCGGAGCTGCGGCACGCGCGGATCCTGTACGACCACTTCCGCCTGCTTCTTGCCGCGCGCCGGCGTGTACTTCAGCGCCGGCCCGTCGGTGATCTCGATCACCGGGCCTTCGCCCTGGCCGCGGAGCTGGGCGAGCTTCGCCTTGAGCTCTTTGTAGAGCTTCTGCGGCGGGTTGTAGCTGTCGAGCGCCGCGGACGCATCAGTCGCGGTCGTGACCTTGGCCAGCACCTCGCTCGGGTCGACCGGATGCTCGGGATAAAGGATATCGGCGCTGACCTGCGACCAGTGCATGCGGCCGCTCTGCGCCTGGCGCGCATAGTCCAGCATGCTGGCGGTGAGCTTGAGCTCGGCTTCGGCGAGCGCATCGGGCGTGGTGGCTGCCGCGAAATCCGGCACCGGATAGTCGGCGGCGTTGAGGCCGTCGGACGCGGCATCCTTCAGTCGTGCGATCACGCCCTTCGCCGAAGCGCTGAGACTCCCGCCTTGCGTCCAGACTGGCGCGAAGTCGCGTGCGCCGTAAAACTTCTCGACGGTAGCGCGCTCATTCTTGCGATCGAAATAACGCGAGCTCTTGGCACCGAGCGCGTCCTTGATCTTGTCGGCAACCGGCTGGTCGGCAGCGGGAACGTTGCTCGCGGCCTTCACCGGCTCGGCGGCCGGCTCCTTCGCGACATCCTTCGGCGGCTCGGCCGGCACTGCAGCGGTCGCGGGCGCAGCGGGAGCGGTCGCAGCTTCGGTCTTTGCCGGTTCAGTCTTGGAAGGCTCAGTCTTGGCAGCTTCAGTCTTGGCAGCTTCAGTTTTGGCAGGCTCGGTCTTCGCGGTCTCGCTCTTCGGCGCCTCAGTGGCGGGCGTCGTGGCGACGTCGGAAGGCTTGGCTTCGGAAGGCTTGGCTTCGACATTCTCAGGCGCCGGTGCGGCTTCCGCCTTCACGGGCTCCTTGCTGCTTGCGTCCTTGGTCGGCTCCTGCACCGTGGCCGTGGTATCGAGCTTGATGTCGGCGGCTGTCGGTGGCGGGACGTTGGCCGGTTCGGGGCGCGGGATCGCGGCTTCGATCGCGAGCTCCGCGGCGCTGCTGCGCGCCTGGTCCTGGGCGAGCGCCGAAGTGGCCGAGACCGTGAGGAAGGTCGCCGCGACCGTCATCAGCACGCGGTCAAAGCCTGCACGGTTGTTCAAACAGTCTCGCATCGTGTCACGCCCCTCGGGTGAACTGTCCCCATGAAACAGATTCGCGGAACAGATTCGTTATCGTCTAACAGCTTCGGCCAATCGCGCCGGCTTCTCGAAAGTTGCACGCCTGCACGCAGCGATTCTTACGCAGACGATATACAGGCCCCGTTTTTGCAGCCAGCGCGACCCGGGACAACTCACGACAAACTGACTTCAAGGAGACCCCTTGGCAACGGATTGTGCGCCTCTGCCACGCGCTTTTCCCTTTGTCTGTCACTTCCCGGTCACGGTTCAAATCGTCCGCAATGCGAAGGACTTGCGCCCCGTTTGGGCCATAGAGGGAACGTCGTTCCGCGAGCCGTGCTCAGTGCGTCTCCTCACCGCTTTTGCCGCCATGTCCTTGGACGCCGGCTTCGTCGAGTTTGCGGTAGAGCGTGGAGCGGCCAATTTTGAGGCGGCGTGCGACCTCCGACATCTGCCCCCGATAATGCGAGATCGCGAAGCGGATGATTTCGTTCTCCATTTCCTCCAGAGGCCGTACTTCTCCGGTGCTGGTCAGCATCGCGAGCGACCCGGCGGTGGCCAATGGAGCGATCGGTATTTCGTTACCAGAGATCATCGCGGGGGCCATTGACGCGAGTGGCTCCAGGATCAGCGGCGCGGTCGCAGCGTCGCTCGTCTGATGCGGGGGCCCGCCAAGCAGCGGGAAATCGTCCAGGCCGAGCTGATCACCCTCGCTCATGACCACCGCGCGATAGACCGCGTTCTCGAGCTGGCGGATGTTGCCGGGCCAGTCGAGCGTCGAGAGATGCGCCATAGCCTCGCCGCTGATGCCAGTGATCGGGCGATTCTCCTCGGCGGCGAACCGCGCCAGGAAATGCCGCAAGAGATGCGGAATGTCCTCGCGCCGCGCGCGCAGACTTGGAATCGTCAGCGGCAGCACGTGAAGGCGGTAGAACAGGTCCTCGCGAAAGTGGCCCTGCTTCACCCGATCCAGGAGCTTGCGGTTGGTCGCGGAGATGATGCGGACGTCGACCTTCACCGGCTTGCGTCCGCCGACGGCCTCGACTGCGCCCTCCTGGAGCGCGCGCAACAGCTTGACCTGCGCGGTCAGCGGCAGCTCGCTGACCTCGTCCAGAAACAGCGTGCCGCCATGGGCCTCGACGAATTTGCCGGCGTGCCGTTCGGTCGCGCCGGTGAAGGCGCCTTTCTCATGACCGAACAGGATCGACTCGACGAGATTGTCGGGGATCGCGCCGCAATTGACCGCGACGAACGGCTTTGCCTTGCGCTCGCCGCTGCCATGGATGGCGCGGGCGAACATCTCCTTGCCGACGCCGGAATCGCCTTCGATCAGGACGGGGATCGAAGAGTTTGCCGCCTTCTGCGCGGCGCGCATCACATGCGCCATCGCGTCGCTGCGCGTGATGATGTCGGAAAACGTCAGCCGGCCCTCGCGGCTGTGCCGGATGCGCTGCAATTCGCCCTTGAGCGCGGACGCGTTGAGCGCGTTGCGCAAGGAGACCTGGAGCCGCTCCATGCCGACCGGCTTGACCACGAAATCGGCCGCACCTGCGCGCATCGCCGAGATCACGTTGTCGATGCCGCCATGCGCGGTCTGGACGATGACGGGTACGCTGAGGCCCGCCTCGCGGATTTTTGCCAGGACGCCCATGCCGTCGAGGCCGGGCATGACGAGATCGAGGATGACGGCGTCGACCGCCGGTGCGTCGGGTGCGGTGAGGGCGGCGAGCGCGGCATCGCCGGAATCGACGATGATCGTTTCATAGCCGCATTTCTGCACCATGTTCTCGACCAGGCGGCGCGCGACGGCGTCGTCATCGGCAATCAAAATACTGGCAGCCATGGTGATCCCCGCACGCTACAACTATCTGTCTCGAATCGGGTCAATCTGGCCGAAGCCGATTAACGCACTCTTAAACCTTGCTGACCCCATCCATTGCGATCGTTGAACACAGGTTTCCAACACAATGACTTCGCGCTCCAAGTCCGCTCTCAGCACGTCCGTTCTCCGCAAGCCGAATACCAAAAAAGCCGTCGCCAAAGCAAAGTCCTCGGGCAAAGCCGCCAGCAAAGCCGGCAAGCTTCCGGAGTGGAACCTCGCCGATCTCTATTCCGGGATCACCGCGCCGGAAGTGGCGCGCGATCTCGAGAAGATGGATGCCGATTGCGTCGCGTTCGAGACCGACTACAAGGGCAAGCTCGCGACAGCGACAGCAAATGAAGATGGCGGAAAATGGCTCGCGGAGGCCGTGCGGCGTTATGAGGCGATCGACGATCTCGCCGGCCGGCTCGGGTCCTATGCCGGGCTAGTCCATGCCGGCGACAGCGTTGATCCCAAGATTTCAAAGTTTTACGGCGATGTGTCAGAGCGGCTGACGGCCGCCTCGACCCATCTTCTGTTCTTCGCGCTCGAGCTCAACCGGATCGATGACGAAATTTTGAATCGCGCAATGCAGGCTTCCGAGCTCGCGCATTATCGCCCCTGGATCGAGGACCTCCGCAAGGAGAAGCCGTATCAGCTCGACGACAAGCTCGAGCAGCTCTTCCTGGAAAAGGCGCAGACCGGCTATTCGGCCTGGAACAGGCTGTTCGACCAGACCATCTCCGGCCTGCGCTTCAAGGTCGGGGCTAAGGAGCTCGCGATCGAGCCGACGCTGAATCTCTTGCAGGACCGCGACGGCGCCAAGCGCAAGACTGCGGCGGAAGCTTTGGCAAAAACCTTCAAGGCCAATGAGCGCACCTTCGCGCTCATCACCAACACGCTCGCCAAGGACAAGGACATCTCCGACCGCTGGCGCGGCTTCAAGGACGTCGCGGATTCCCGCCATCTGAACAACCGCGTCGAGCGCGAGGTGGTGGATGCGCTGGTCGCATCGGTGCGCGCGGCCTATCCAAGACTGTCGCATCGTTATTACGCGCTGAAGGCACGCTGGTTCAAGAAGAAGCGGCTCGCTTATTGGGATCGCAATGCCCCGCTGCCCTTTGCCGCGACCGACACCATCGCTTGGCCCGATGCGAGGAACATGGTGCTGACGGCCTATCGCGGCTTCTCGCCTGAGATGGCCGACATCGCCGAGCGCTTCTTCAGTGACCGCTGGATCGATGCCCCGGTTCGTCCCGGCAAGGCGCCGGGCGCCTTCTCGCATCCGACCACGCCGTCGGCGCATCCTTACGTGCTGATGAATTATCAGGGCAAGCCGCGCGACGTGATGACGCTAGCGCACGAGCTCGGCCACGGCGTGCACCAGGTGCTGGCGGCCAGGAACGGCGCGTTGATGGCGCCGACACCGCTGACGCTGGCCGAGACCGCGAGTGTGTTCGGCGAGATGCTCACCTTCAAGCGGCTCCTTGCCCAGACCAAAAATGCAAAACAGCGCCAGGCGCTGCTCGCCGGCAAGGTCGAGGACATGATCAACACCGTGGTGCGGCAGATCGCGTTCTATTCCTTCGAGCGCGCCGTCCACAGCGAGCGCAAGAACGGCGAGCTCACCGCGACGCGGCTCGGCGAGATCTGGCTTTCGGTGCAGGCCGAGAGCTTGGGGCCCGCGATCGAGATCAAGGCGGGCTATGAGAACTACTGGATGTACATCCCGCACTTCATCCATTCGCCGTTCTATGTCTACGCCTATGCCTTCGGCGATTGCCTCGTGAATTCGCTCTATGCGGTCTACGAGAATGCCGCCGGGGGCTTTGCCGAGCGCTATCTCGACATGCTCGCCGCCGGCGGCACCAAGCATTATTCCGAGCTGCTGCGCCCGTTCGGTCTCAATGCCAAGGACCCAAAATTCTGGGACGGCGGCCTTAGCGTCGTCGCCGGTATGATTGACGAGCTGGAGGCGATGGGCTGAAGCGGCCTGGCCGCGTCGGCCTCTCGACGGGATTGGCCCCTGCCTCTCACGGCTGCGACATTTTTTCGCGAGCTCGGCTATGAGCTCGTGGACGCAGTGCGGCAGGCGCCTCCCTTGTTGATGGAACCGGCCCCGAACGACGTCATTGCCGTGCAGTTCGGCGCGTCCTGCAGCCTTCGGCCCCCGTTTTCCCAGCCGCTGGATGGGCCACCTTCGCGACGGGTCCGGAGCTCCTGCTACGTGGGATTGAACGTTCGCGAAACCCGGCGCGACTAATCTCTATTAGATTCTCCAGCCTATTATGCAACCATTGATTGTTTGTGGCTCTGCCGTTGGGGGAGACACGCATGCTCAATCAAGTCTCGTCGACAGCGGCCGCAGAAGCGCGGAAGGCCGCCTTCGCCGCCGACAAGCCCTGGTGTGAAAAGCACCACCTGATCGTTCGCGATGAGATCGAGGCAATCAACACGCGTCGCGATGGGACGCGCCAGCTCCGGATTGACGATCTGCATCCCTGCCAGATGCTCGACGTCACGGGGCTCGCGCTGTCGGGTGGCGGGATCCGCTCCTCGGCCTTCTGTCTCGGCGTTCTCCAGGGGCTGAACCATCACGATCTGTTCGGGCGGATCGACTACCTTTCGACGGTGTCGGGCGGCGGATATATCGGTACCTCGCTCAGCGCGAGCATGACGGTCGCGGGCCGTTTCGTCTTCGGCGAAAGGCCGGCAGGCGACACCGCGACCGCCTGCGAGATCAGCGACACGCCGTCGGTCGGACACATCCGGAACTACTCCAACTATCTGATCCCTGCCGGCGTGCGCGATCTGCTGACCGGGATAGCGATCGTGGTGCGCGGGTTGATCGCAAATATCGGGCTCACCCTGCCGATCATATTGATGCTCGCGGCGGTCACGATCTGGTCGACGCCCGTGCGAAGCTGCCTGACGGTCGCAAACCTGTTCGGCGTCGCCATCGGCGACCTCAAGAAATGCGAGCTGCAAGATTTCAGCTTCGTCAATCAGCATGGATTCAGCGCCGTCGGAGCGATCCTCGCCGTGATCCTGCTTGCCGTCAGCGGATTGACCTACCTCGGCTCGCGATCGGAAAGGGGCAGCGGTCCCAGCATTGTGTGCGCCTATCTTGCCGGCATTGTCTTCGTGGTCGGCGTCGGCTGCGACTTCGCGCGCGTGCTCCAGGTGAAAAACTTTGCGTTGACGCTGGCGATGGCCATCATCGGGGTCGTTCTGTTCTTTCTGTGGGCGATTTTCCGGTCCTTTGCCAGCCCCAAGAAGCGACAGGAATTTCGCTCCCATGTTCCGACAGCGGGTGCAACCTTCCTGGTGATGCTGGCGACCATCGCTTTCCTCGAATTTCAGCCCTTCGTGCTGCGGCAGATGTTCGAAGTCGCCGACAGCAGCGTGATCGGTGGGCCGGTCGGCGGCGTCGGGGTGGCCTGGATCAAGTCGCTCGCTGCGATCGCGGCGCCGATCGGCGTGTTCGTCACGGCCTTCCGGCAGCAGTTCGCCGAGCTTCTCAAGGGCAACGGCATCTCATCGCAATGGGGATCGGCGGTGCTGGCCATGGTTGCCAAGGTCGCGCTCTGGGTCGCGGGTCTCGCATTGCCGCTGATCATCTGGATCGCCTACCTCTATCTGTCATATTGGGGCATCGCCAATGATCTGTTCGAGCAGTGCCCACCGTCTCCGACGCAAAGAGAATGCCTGGCGAATGCAAAATCGAGCGCCTCAACGCAGGGAAGCCTGGCGGGCAAGATTCAGTTCGACGCCAGTGCGGGCACCCTGTCCGCGCAAATCACGCCGAAACCAGCACTTCCCGACGCTCCGGATACGGAGCGGCTGACACCGACCTGGCACGCGCCGACATGGCTCGAATCGGCAGCGCAGTGGATCGGAGCCGAGGCGCAGAAGCGATTCCCAGGCATGTTCCAGGGACTGGCGTCGGAACTCGGCTATTCCTTCAGCCTGCCGGTGGTCATCCTCTATGCACTGGCGGGTGTCTTTCTGTTCCTCGTGTCGTGGCTCCTGACGCCGAACGCGAATTCCCTTCACAGGCTCTACCGCGACCGGTTGAGCAAGGCCTTCCTGTTCGATCCGACCCTGCCTGCCGACGGTGATATCGCGCGCACCGAAGCCAGCCTCGACCAGGGCCGCGATTTCAAGCCGCTCGATCGCATGAAGCTGAGCGATCTCTACGCCATCGCGAACGCCGGTGACCCGAATGCCGGGCCGAAGTTGAGCGCGCCCTACCACCTCATCAACACGGCGTTAAACATCCAGGGATCGGATTTTGCCAACCGGCGCGGCCGCAACGCGGACTTTTTCCTGTTTTCGCCGCGCAATGTCGGTAGCGAGGCGACCGGATACGCCGCGACTTCGGCCCTCGAGAAAGTCGAGCTGAGCCTCGACCTCGCCACCGCGATGGCGATCTCGGGAGCCGCAGCTTCCTCCAACATGGGATCGAGCTCGATCAGGGTTTTGACGCCGACGCTCGCCCTTCTCAACGTGCGGCTTGGCTATTGGCTCAGGAATCCGCGTTACGTGAATGCGCTCTCGTTCCCTCGCTTCTCGCCGCTCTATTTCTGGGCGGAAATATCCGGCCGGCTCTACGAGAACAGCGAGGGGGTCTACCTCACCGACGGCGGACACATCGAGAATCTCGGCGTCTACGAGCTGTTGCGCAGGCGCTGCAGAGTGATCGTTGCCGTGGACGCGGAGGCGGACACGCCGATGAATTTCGCCTCGCTGATGACGCTGCAGCGTTATGCCCGCATCGATCTCGGCGTCCGGATCGATCTGCCGTGGACGCCGATCCGCGAGTGCACGCGCGCATTGATGGCGCGCAATGCCAGCAACGAGTCGGCCCCGTGTCAGCACGACGATCGGCCGCAGGATCACGCTCACGTCGCGATCGGCACGATCGACTATGGCGGTGGTGACTACGGTTACCTCGTCTATATCAAGTCGTCCCTGACCGGCGACGAGAACGACTACATTCGCGACTATGCGCGGCGGCACGCCACTTTCCCGCACGAGACCACGGGCGACCAGTTCTTCTCCGAGGAACAGTTCGAGGTCTATCGTGCCCTCGGCTTCCACACGACTCACGGCTTCCTGTGCGGTGACAATCCTGTGGTGGTCGGGTCCGCCGTCGATCCACGCATGGTTCGATTTACCGACGCAGGCCAGCCGGCGATCGACGCCGTGCGCGGAGCGCTTGGTCTGCCGGTGCAGCAACCTCAGACCGCGGCAGTCACGGTTTGCGCGCTTGATCAGGGCTAGCTGGTTGCCGTCTGCACCGCACGCCCCGACAATCCGGATTCCAAATGAGCCGATTTGCGGGAAAACTGCGCAGCTGTGCCGTTGCCCTGCCCGGCGGATTGCGGTATTGCCAGCCGGGAATTCGACTTTCGACTGGGGACATCCATGGCTGACCATAGCGAAGTGGCGTACAGCACCGCCGACGGCAACGACTACGTTGCCCACGAGCAGACCTACGAGGGCTTCATCAAGCTGGTCAAGTACGGCACAGCCACGGTCGCGCTCATCGTCATCCTCATGGCGATCTTCCTGACCTGATCCATCGTCGGCTGCACCGCCAAAGGCGGCGGTTGCTCAGAAAATTTGCATCCAAACCGGTTCTAAAACCGGTATCCAACGTTGCGGGAGTAACGCTAAATTCGCGTGCGCGCTGTCCCGCGCCGCCGGAGGCCTCATGAAGATTGCCGTTGCCAAGGAAATCGATCCATCCGAGCCGCGGGTCGCCGCTTCGCCGGACACGGTGAAGAAGTTCAAGGCTCTGGGCGCCGAGATTGCCGTCGAGCCCGGTGCCGGCGTGAAGTCGGGCCTGCTCGACTCCGACTACACCGCCGCCGGCGCGACCGTCAGCGCCGATGCGCTCAGGGATGCCGACATCATCATCAAGGTGAAGCGCCCCGAGGCGTCCGAGCTCGGCCAGTACAAGCGCGGCGCGCTGGTCATTGCCATCATGGACCCCTATGGCAATGACTCCGCGCTGAAGACGATGGCCGATGCCGGTATCGCCGCCTTCGCCATGGAACTGATGCCGCGCATCACGCGCGCCCAGGTGATGGACGTGCTGTCGTCGCAGGCGAACCTTGCCGGCTACCGTGCCGTGATCGAGGGTGCCGAAGCCTTCGGCCGCGCCTTCCCGATGATGATGACGGCGGCCGGCACCGTGCCCGCCGCCAAAGTGTTCGTGATGGGTGTCGGCGTCGCCGGCCTCCAGGCGATCGCGACCGCGCGCCGTCTCGGCGCCATCGTCACCGCGACCGACGTGCGCCCCGCCACCAAGGAACAGGTGGAATCGCTCGGTGCCAAGTTCCTCGCCGTCGAGGACGAGGAGTTCAAGAACGCGCAGACCGCCGGCGGTTACGCCAAGGAAATGTCCAAGGAGTACCAGGCCAAGCAGGCCGCGCTGACCGCCGAGCACATCAAGAAGCAGGACATCGTGATCACGACGGCGCTGATCCCGGGCCGGCCCGCGCCGAAGCTCGTCAATGCCGAGATGGTCAAGTCGATGAAGCCGGGCTCGGTGCTGGTCGATCTCGCCGTCGAGCGTGGCGGCAACGTCGAGGGTGCCAAGCCCGGTGAGGTCGTCGATCTCGATGGCATCAAGATCGTCGGCTACACCAACGTCGCCGGCCGCGTCGCCGCCTCGGCCTCCGGCCTCTACGCGCGCAACCTGTTCTCCTTCATCGAGACCATGATCGACAAGAAAGAGAAGAAGCTTGCCGTGAACTGGGACGACGAGCTCGTGAAGGCGACCGCGCTGACCAAGGACGGCGCAGTCATCCACCCGAACTTCCAGCCGAAAGCCTAGGAGAGAAGCCATGGAGCATGTCGCACAGGTCGTCGATCCCTTCATTTTCCGGCTGTCGATTTTCGTGCTGGCGGTGTTCGTCGGCTATTTCGTGGTGTGGTCGGTGACCCCGGCGCTGCATACGCCGCTGATGAGCGTCACCAACGCGATCTCCTCGGTGATCGTGGTCGGTGCGCTGCTCGCGGGTGGCGTTGCGAATGTGTCGAGCGGTTCGGGCTGGGCGCGCGCCTTCGGCTTCATCGCACTGATCTTTGCCTGCATTAATATCTTCGGCGGCTTCCTTGTCACCCAGCGCATGCTGGCGATGTACAAGAAGAAGGCCAAGTAAGCGGCCACCTCGGGCTGATGGGATAGATGGGGACCTGAGATGAGCGCCAATCTCTCTGCATTGTTGTATCTCGTGGCGGGGGTGCTGTTCATCCTGTCGCTGCGCGGGCTGTCGAGCCCGGCCTCTTCGCGCCAGGGCAATTTGTTCGGCATGATCGGCATGGCGATCGCGGTCGCCACCACGCTTGCCAACCACCCGCCGGCGGACGGCCTTGCCTGGCTGCTCGTCATCGTCGGCATCGCCATCGGTGGTACGATCGGCGCCGTGGTTGCGCGCCGTGTCCCGATGACCTCGATGCCGGAACTGGTAGCCGCCTTCCACTCGCTGGTCGGCATGGCCGCGGTGCTGGTCGCAGCCGGCGCGTTCTATGCGCCGGAAGCCTTCGACATCGGCACCCCCGGAAACATCCACACCCAGAGCCTCGTCGAAATGTCGCTCGGCGTCGCCATCGGCGCGCTGACCTTCACCGGCTCGGTGATCGCGTTCCTGAAGCTGTCGGCCCGCATGAGCGGTGCGCCGATCATCCTGCCGGCGCGGCACCTCATCAACATCGCGCTCGCGGTCGCACTGGTCGCCTGCATCGTCGGGCTCGTCGTCACCGGCAGCCCGGTGTTCTTCTGGCTCAACGTCATCCTGGCGCTTGCGCTCGGCGTGCTCATGATCATCCCGATCGGTGGCGCCGACATGCCGGTCGTGATCTCGATGCTGAACTCCTATTCGGGATGGGCCGCGGCAGGCATCGGCTTCACGCTCGGCAATTCCGCGCTGATCATCACCGGCGCGCTGGTCGGCTCATCCGGTGCGATCCTGTCCTACATCATGTGCCACGCGATGAACCGGTCCTTCATCTCGGTCATCCTCGGCGGCTTCGGCGGCGAGACCGCGGCGGCCGGCGGGGGCACTGGCGAGCAGAAGCCGGCAAAGCTCGGCTCGGCGGACGATGCCGCCTTCATCATGAAGAACGCCTCCAAGGTCATCATCGTGCCCGGCTATGGCATGGCGGTGGCGCAGGCGCAGCACGCGCTGCGCGAAATGGCCGACATGCTGAAGAAGGAAGGCGTCGAGGTGAAATACGCCATCCACCCGGTCGCAGGCCGCATGCCCGGCCACATGAACGTGCTCCTGGCCGAAGCCAACGTGCCCTATGACGAGGTGTTCGAGCTCGAGGACATCAACTCCGAATTCGCGCAGGCCGACATCGCCTTCGTGATCGGCGCCAACGACGTCACCAACCCGGCGGCCGAAGAGGACAAGACCTCGCCGATCTACGGCATGCCGGTGCTCCAGGTCTGGAAGGCCGGCACCGTGATGTTCATCAAGCGCTCGCTGGCTTCGGGTTATGCCGGCATCGACAATCCCTTGTTCTATCGCGACAACACGATGATGCTGCTCGGCGACGCCAAGAAGGTCACCGAGAACATCGTCAAGGCGATGTGATCGCGACATGCTCGAGAGCCCTCGCAAGCCATAGGGCTCTGGATTGGCGGCGTCGTCATGATCGTCGTGAAGTGGGTCGCCGTCGTGCTGGTGACCGGCTATCTCGCCGGTCTCGTCGTGCTCTATGTCAAACAGCGCGACATGCTGTTTCCGATCCCCCCGGTCGGTCGAACGCTACCGGAAGCCGCAGGCCTCCCCGAGGCGGAAGAGCATCTGCTCACCACGTCGGACGGCGAGAAGATCATCATCTGGCACGTGCCGGCAAAGCCCGGCCGCCCCGTGATCCTCCATTTTCCCGGCAATGGTGATTATCTGGCCGGCCTCGTCGGCCGCTTCAAGGCGATGACGGCTGACGGCACCGGCCTCGTCGCGTTGTCCTATCGCGGCTATGCCGGCTCGAGCGGCGCGCCGAGCGAACAGGGCCTGCTGCGCGATGCTGCGGCCGCCTACGCCTTCACGACCGCGCGCTACGCGGCTGAACGGATCGTCGTCTGGGGCTTTTCGCTCGGGACCGGTGTGGCCGTCGCGGTCGCATCCGAGCATCCGATAGGCAAATTGATCCTGGAAGCGCCTTACACTTCGACCGTCGATGTTGCGGCCTCGCTCTTTCGCTTCGTTCCGGTCCGTTTCCTGATGCGCGATCAATTTCGTTCGGACGAGCGGATCGCTCGCGTCACCGTTCCGCTCCTGATCATGCACGGCACGGAGGATACGGTGATCCCGATCGCGTTCGGCGAGCGCCTGTTCGCTCTCGCCAATCAATCAAGGCAGCTCGTTCGCATTCCCGGCGGAGGGCACGACAATCTCGACAGCTTTGGTGCCCAGGAGATTGCCCGACGTTTCATCAATGGCTCCTGAGGGCTGACGGGCGCGATCTTCTCGCGCATAATCGGTCGCCTATTTGAAGGAATCGCCTGCATGAGCGCACACGGACCGATGCCGCGGTCGTCTTGGCTATTTCCCGCCCTAGCGGTGCTGCTGTTCCTGATCGTCACCGCGACGGGGTACGGCTTCACCCTGTCGGTCGGGGGGCTTGGATTTGCGATCGTCCTGCTGGTGATCCTGTTCGGAACGGTGTTCGCTGCCGTTCATCATTCCGAGGTCATTGCGGAGCGGATCGGCGAGCCGTTTGGCACGTTGCTGCTCACGCTCGCGGTGACCATCATCGAGGTCGCGCTGATCACCACCATCATGCTCGGCGACAAGCCGGCACCGGAGCTCGCGCGCGACACCGTGTTTGCCGTGGTGATGATCGTCTGCAACGGGCTCGTCGGCCTCTGCGTGTTCATCGGTGGCCTCCGCTATCGCGAGCAGGGTTTCCAGGTTTCGGGCTCCAACGTGTATCTCAGCACGCTGATCGCGCTGGCGACCATCACGCTGATCATGCCCAACTATACGCTGACGACGCCGGGCCCGATCTATTCGTCGCTCCAGCTCGGCTTCGTCGATCTCGTGACGATCGTGCTCTATGGCGTGTTTCTCTACACGCAGACCGTGCTGCACCGCGACTATTTCATCAATCAGGCTGATGACGGGAAGGGCGGCGAAAGCCATCTGTCAGGCACAATGCTGGTTCTCAGCATGGTCCTGCTCCTGATCTCGCTCCTTGCCGTCGTTTTGCTCGCCAAGAAGTTCTCACTGGTGGTCGACGCCGTTGCCGCCATGATTGGCGCCCCACCGGCCTTTGCCGGGCTCCTGGTCGCGCTGCTGATCCTGATGCCGGAGGGCGTCTCGGCGATCGCCGCCGCGCGCAAGAACGATCTCCAGAAGAGCATCAACCTGGCCCTCGGCTCCTCGCTGGCCACCATAGGCCTGACGATTCCCGCCGTCGGCCTCGCCACCTATGCGCTCGACCAGCCGCTTGTGCTGGGCCTGAACCCCCCGAATACGGCGCTGATGTTCCTGACATTTTTGCTGAGCATGCTGACATTCGGCACCGGCAGGACCAACGTCCTGTTCGGGCTGGTCCATATGGTGGTATTCGCGGTCTACGTGTTCATGGTCTTTGTGCCGTAGCGAGAGGAATGGATATGCTGGCCGCAAAATCCGATGTGCAGGTCGACAACGACGAGGTCCGGGTCACCGAGTGGCGGCTGCCGCCGGGCGGCGCCACCGGCCATCACATTCACGGGATGGACTATGTGATCGTTCCCGTCACGGCCGGCGAGATGACCATCGTGGCGCCCAATGGCGAGCGTTCCAAAGCGCAGCTTTCGGCGGGCAAGTCCTACTTCCGCAAGGCAGGTGTCGCGCACGACGTGCTTAACGAAACTGCAACGGAGATCGTGTTCCTTGAAGTCGAGCTGAAACCGTAAAAGTGGCTTGCCAATGGCCACCGATCCGTCGCAGTTGACCCCTTACTATTGCCTCAAAGTTCCCGCATCAGACCGTGTGGGGAGTGGCCGGAATGCTGAAATACCTGACTAAAATCTCCATGGACATCTTCCCCTCGGTGCTCGCGACGATCATCGGGGCGTACATCGTTAATCACTACATCAACGCCCGGCCGGCGTCCGACACTCCCGCTGCCGCGGTCGCGCCTGCTCAGACCACCCAGACGAAGAAGGATGCCAAGCCTGCCGAGGTCGCGAATCTCCCCGCGCCCGGAGTGAAGGCCAAGGGTATTTCCGAGAAGGGTATTTCCGAGAAGGGTATTGCCGAGAAGGGCGTCTCCGAGAAGACCGCGACGGACAAGACGCCGGCCGAGAAGCCGGCTGACACCAAGGCTGCTGACCAGCCGGCCGAGAACAAGCCCGCCGAAACTGCACCCGCCGAGACCGCCGCCGCTCCCGCCACGCCGCGCGGCCGGCCGACGGCTTCCCGCGACAGCAAGGCCATGGCCAAGGCGACGCCTGCTCCGGCCATCACAGCGCCAGCCTCCGAGACCACTCAGGCCCCGGCATCGAATGCCGCGACTCCTGACGCCAACGATCTTGCCCGCGCGGCGATCGAGCGGCTGCGCAAGTCGCCCGAGGCTGCCCCTCAGGAGACGGCCCATGCCGTGGAAGCGCCGCGTGTTCATGAGGCCCCGCGGGTCGTGACGGCAACTCCGTCCGCCTTGCAGCCGTTGCCACCGCCGATCACGGTGTCGACGCCGGGCCCGGAGGCCTACGGCTCCCCCACGACGTCGAACCCGCCCTACACCGCGTCCGTTGGCTCGGATGATGCGAACCGGCTGACGCCACCGGCCGACATCCCGGTCCCGGTTGTCGTTGCGCCTCCGCTCGATCTGCGGGCCGATGCGGCCGCTCCCGTGCCGCGGCCAAAGACCAACGTCGCCGACGAGATGCTGTCAGGCGTCAAGTCGATGTTCCACGCGGTCCTGCCGAAAAGCGTGACCCCAGACTGACCTGGGGCGCTGCGCCTTCGATCCCGTCTCAGCCGCCGACCCGGGCCAGCCCGCTGCGGGCAGCATCGTCGCGTGGACGGAGCGCGACCGCCTTGGTGTAGGACGCCGCCGCCTTGGCCTTGTCGCCGAGGCGCTCATAGGCGAGCCCCCGCGTGGTCCAGACTTGCGCATTGTGCGGATCAGCCTCGGAGGCCTCGTCGAGGTCGGCTGCGGCTTCCTTGACCTTGCCGACCGCGAGATAGCTGATGGCGCGGCCGAGCAGCGGCTCCGGCTTCTGCGGATTGAGCCCGCTCGCGGCGCTGAAATCCGCGATTGCGAACTCGTGCTCGTTGCTCGCCTGATAGATCAGGGCGCGGCCATAGAGCGCCTGCGCATTGTAGGGATCGAGCGCGACGGCGCGGTTGAACTCCTCGAGCGCTGCTGCCGTCTCTCCTGATTTCGCAAGCGCCTGGCCCTTTGCCGTGTGGTTCTGGGCCTCAGTGACATTGCCGGCGCTGACCGCGCTCTCGGCGGGCGCGGCAGCAGCCCTGGACGCGTCCTGCGGCTTCTCTTTCTCGGGCATCAGCGATCCCAGGTCGAACGAGCAGCCGGACAGTGCGATCGCGATCAATGTGAGCGTGACGGAACGCCGCCAGAGCCGGCACGACAGTGCCGGGCTGTGCTTGGGGAAAGGGGAGGCCATCTACGGATTCGCTCGCGCTGGTGCCGCATCGGTAGTGCCCCGTCCCAGAAAAGGCACCGCTCACAAAACAATAACGCGGGCTCGGGGCCCGCGTCATCGAAAACTCAGTTTTGCAGAAGCGGCAAAATCAGCGCGGTCCGCGCGGACCTGCGCCCGGGCCGCCACGGCCGCCAGCGCCACGCTCGCCACCGGGGCCAGCGCCGAACACCGGCTTCGGCTTCATCGGCAGCAGGCCTTCACGCTGCAGCTTCTTGCGGGCCAGCTTGCGCGCGCGGCGCACGGCTTCGGCCTTTTCGCGGGCCTTCTTCTCGGAGGGCTTTTCGTAATGACCGCGGAGCTTCATCTCGCGGAAAATACCCTCGCGCTGCATCTTCTTCTTCAGCGCCTTGAGGGCTTGATCGACATTGTTATCGCGAACGAGAACCTGCACGCGGCATCCTCTTCAGTGGATCGGATTTGAATTCTGGTAAGTCAAAGGGGATGGCAAAAAGCGCAAGCCCTTAACCTTGAGCGCGCGGATGTATCAGACAAAACCTGAGATGTCCATTGTCCAAGAGGGCTTTCGGGCCAAGATAAGCCATTAAATGGGGCAAAAATGCCCCCGTGCGGCCGCGATTTGGGTGGTTTGGTGCCAATCGCGGGGCCGTTCCCGGATTTTGATCCGGAAGTCTTGGAAATCAGGGGAGTCCCTCATGGATATGAAGAAATACGCCGCCGAGGCCATCGGCACCTTTTGGCTGACATTTGCGGGGTGCGGGAGCGCGGTGATCGCTGCCGGCTTTCCGCAGGTCGGTATCGGCCTGGTCGGCGTGTCCCTGGCGTTCGGCCTCAGCGTCGTCACCATGGCCTACGCCATCGGCCACATCTCGGGCTGCCATCTCAACCCGGCCGTCACGGTCGGTCTTGCGGCGGGCGGTCGGTTCCCGACCGGACAGATCCTGCCCTATATCGTCGCGCAGGTCATCGGCGCGATCGTGGCGGCCACGCTGCTCTATGTGATCGCCAGCGGCGCCCCGGGATTCGACGTCGCCAAGGGCTTCGCGTCGAACGGGTACGGTGCGCACTCGCCCGGCCAGTACGGCATGGTGGTGTGCTTCATCACCGAGGTGGTGATGACCATGATGTTCCTGTTCGTCATCATGGGCGCGACGCACGGAAGGGCGCCTGCGGGCTTCGCGCCGCTCGCGATCGGGCTTACGCTGGTGATGATCCATCTCGTCAGCATTCCCGTCACCAACACGTCGGTGAACCCGGCGCGCAGCACCGGCCCTGCGCTGTTCGTCGGTGGCTGGGCGCTGGCACAGCTCTGGCTGTTCTGGGTCGCACCGCTGATCGGCGGCGCGCTCGGCGGCGTGATCTATCGCTGGCTGAGCGAAGAGCCGGGCGGCGTCGTCGCCGGTGTGAAGACCGCGTGATCGTCGCAGCATGATCCGGAAAAGTGTGCGGCGGTTTTCCTCGCGACAAGCGCGGAACGCGTTTGCGCGGAGATCATGCTCAAACAAGAATCTAAGGCGCGACGATGATCGCGCTTTAGAGGGGGATCGCGAAGCGCCGCGGTCCCCTTACTTACCGCGGGCGGGCGCGACCTCGGTGACGTGGCCCATCTTGCGGCCCGGCTTGGGCGTGCCCTTGCCGTAGATGTGCACGGTGGCTCCGGGGACCGTGAGCCACTCCGTGTAGCGGTTGATCTCGTCGCCGATCAGATTGGTCATGGTGACGACCTCGCCGTGCCGCACGGGCTTGCCGAGCGGCCAGCCGGCGATGGCGCGGATGTGCTGCTCGAACTGCGAGACGGACGCGCCGTCGAGCGTCCAGTGCCCGGAATTATGCACGCGCGGCGCGATCTCGTTCACCAGCACCTTCGGTCCCGTGCCGTTGGCGAGCACGAACATCTCGACCGCCAGCACGCCGACATAATCGAGCGCGTCGGCGATCTTGCCGGCGACGTTGCGCGCCTCTTCGGCAAGCGCGTCCGGAATCGCGGCCGGGGCGCGCGAGATCTTCAGGATGTGATCGCGGTGTTCGTTCTCGGTGACGTCGAAACATTCGACCTGGCCTTCGGCCGAGCGCGCGGCGATCACGGAGATCTCGCGCTCGAATGGCACGAAGGCTTCGAGGATCGCCGACTTGGTGCCGAGGCCGGTCCACACTTTCGCGATGTCGTCGCCCTCGCGGATGATCGCTTGGCCCTTGCCGTCATAGCCGAAGCGGCGCGTCTTCAGCACGGCCGGAAGCCCGATCCTGACGATCGCCTCGCGGAGCGATGCGACCGAGGTAACATCGGCATAGGCGGCGGTGCCGATCCCGAGCCGGGTGATAAAATCCTTCTCGGCGAGCCGGTCCTGGGTGGTCTCGAGGATCTTGCGGTTGGGCAGCACGGGGCGGCGCGCGTCCAGCACCAGCGCGGCCGCGGCCGGCACGTTCTCGAATTCGTAGGTGATGACGTTGACGTCATTCGCGAACAGCTCGAGCGCTTCGACGTCGGCATATTCCGCGCACGTCGCGTTCAGCACGACGTCGAAGGCCGGTGAGTCCGGATCGGGCGAGAACACCTGGGAGCGCAGGCCGAGCCGCGCCGCGGCCATCGCAAGCATCCGCCCCAATTGTCCGCCACCGAGGATTCCGATGGTGTCGCCGGGCTTGAGCTTCACCCGTTTGGTGCCAGTCACGCCTTGTCCTCCGGGCGCTCGGCCACGGCGTCAGTCTGTGCCTTGCGCCAGGCCACGAGGCGTTCCGACAGCGCCGGATCGGACAGCGCCAGCACGGCCGCCGCCAGCAGCGCTGCATTGATCGCGCCCGCCTTGCCGATGGCGAGCGTGCCGACCGGGATGCCGGCGGGCATCTGGACGATCGAGTGCAGCGAATCGACGCCTTTCAGCGCCTTGGATTCGACGGGAACGCCGAACACCGGCAGTTCGGTCAGCGACGCCGTCATGCCGGGCAGATGCGCGGCGCCGCCGGCGCCCGCAATGATGACCTTGAAGCCTTCGGCCTTGGCGCCCTTGGCAAAGGTAAACAGCCGTTCCGGGGTGCGGTGGGCCGAGACGATGCGGCTTTCGCAGGCGACACCGAGCGCTGTGAGCGTATCGGCAGCATGCCGCATGGTGTCCCAATCCGACTGGCTTCCCATGATGATGGCGATCGGCGCGGTCATGACGTCAATTGTGCTCGGGAATACAGAAACATAGGCCAGATTAACGGTTCCGGCCGGCGGCTCGCAAGGCGGTGGCAAGGAGAAGGGAATGCACTATCCTGTCTTGGTGAATCCCCGCAAGCCTTCATTGAGCAGGACGCCCATGAAGAAACCAAAAAGGGCGATCGCTGCGAAGGCCAAAAAGCGCCGGAAAAGCAGCGGGAGCCGATCCAAACCCGCGGCCAGGCGCACGGCCCGGTCGGCGGGCCGGCCCGCTGCGACCACCGGCCGGGCCAAGGAAAATGCCAGGAACGATGCCAGAAACGATGCCAAGAACGACGCCAAGAACGACGCCAAGGCGATCGTCCGCAGCCTGCGCACCAAGCTCGCCCGGGCCCAGAGGCGCATCGACGAGCTCGAGGCTGCCGCCGACACCGACTTCCTGCTCGGCATCCCGAACCGTCGCGGCTTCGAGCGCGAGCTGCACCGTGCGATCGCCTACATGGCGCGCTACGCCGCCCGCGGCGCGTTGATCGTGCTCGACGTCGATCGTCTGAAGCCCATCAACGACTCCTTCGGTCATGCCGCCGGTGACGAGGTGCTGAAGGCGATCGCCGCCGCGCTGACGCGGCAGGTGCGCGCCTCTGACGTGGTCGGCCGCCTTGGCGGCGACGAGTTCGCACTGCTGCTCTGGAACCTCAGCGAGACGGACGCCAAGGCCAAGGCCGCAGGCTTCGAGCAGGCTATCGACGACTTGTCCTTTGTCTTTCGCGGCCAGCGCGTGAATGCAGGCGCCTCCGCCGGTGTCGCGCTGCTGGGATCTCATGCCGAGGCAGGCCGCGCGCTGGAGGAGGCCGACGCAGCCATGTACGTGCGCAAGGCGCAGCGGCGGCACGAGCCGCGGATCAGGCTGATCAGCAGCTAGGATGCGATGATCTGGCTCACCTCTCCCCAGCGGGGAGAGGAGAGGTGTCCCCCTCGGCTTGCGTTGATTCAGTCAAAACTCATCCTGCTTTGGATTAAAGCGCGCTGAGATCGTCCGGCACGTTGCCGAACTTGCGCAGCAGCTTGGCGTCGCCGAACTCGCCGGTCATGGGATCGCCGCTGCGGCTGAACGCGATCGCGCCGATATGGCCGTCGCCGTGCGCCAGGATTTCGGCGCGCCGCAGCGCGGCGGCCGAGGTCTGACATTCCTCCGCGGCGCCCGCGACCGGCGATCCATCTCCATCGATGAGGAAAGGCAGCGCGACATAGTAGGTGACATCGGACATGGTCGGCTCCTCGTGCTCCTTGGCTCACGCGGCGCTGGAGGTGCTCCGCATCTTGTTGCGCGACGTCTCGGGAATGCAGCCGGCCGAAATTGCCGCCTGCAATTCCTCGAGCTCCGCTTCCAGATATTCGTTGGCCATGATCAGCGCCTTGATGGTGCTGCGCAGATTGCCGTCACACATCGCGATCGCTTGATCGCAGGCTTGCTCATAGTGGCTGTTGTCGAAGGCGGCTGCGGACATGGCATTTCCCCGGAAGCAGTTGAGATCCGAATGTTCTTCTTTTGTTCTTTTTGAGTCAAGTGGAATCCGTATGCGGAAAACGCATCCGGCATACCGGCGGGGATCAGGCGATGATGTCGGGCGTGATCTGGTCTTCGATGAAGGCGATACGGTCGCGCAACAACAGCTTGCGTTTCTTCAGGCGCTGTAACCGCAACAGGTCGGGGGCGGGCGATTGATGCAATGCATCGATCGCCGCATCGAGATCTCGGTGTTCCTGCTGCAACCGGGCGAGCTCGGCTTCGAGTTCGCGCTCGTCTTCATTGGTCATGATGTGCGGTAGCCGGAAAACCCGATGAAGTTGCGAAAGCCTGTGGAAGGCCTGTGGAAAGTATCGTCCTTGCGCGACGTGATCGCAAGCTATCTGGGTCCCCTATCAACGTTCTCTCGCAAAGATATTTCAGTGGATCGCGGCGCCAGCGCACAGGTGCATTGAAATCATGGATGATTCCTGCCGCGGTTCCTTACTCACTGTTCATTACATATGAAGTTTCAAAAATGACAGGGAGACTACGGATACTTATCGACAGAACGAATCGGTGATGTACACTTCTTCGTCCGGATCGAATTCTGAGGTTCAACCCTACCGAGGAGGTTTCGAATGACAATTCAGGCACATCTTGTTGAATTGGAGCGGAAACACAAACTTCTCGAAAATGAATTGCACGAAGCTCTTGTGCACCTTTCAACAGACGACCTGCAAATTGTTGAGTTGAAGCGCCGGAAGTTGATGGTCAAGGACCAGATCGAGCGGTTGAGGCACGGCACGGACGACACGCTCCACTAGTAAACCCCGTACACATGTAAGCCTGATCACGCATCCTTCACGCAGGGATGAGAGCTGTTGCGCTCATCCCTGCGTCGAGGTGCGAAGCGTCGTGCGGTTAACTTCGTGCGAAGGCTAGAGCATGATCCGGACCCGAAGGGGCCGTGTTAGCGCAAAGCGTGAAGCGGTTTTCCTTCGCGACAAACGCGGAACGCGTTTGCGCGGAGATCATGCTCATACAACAACCTAGAGCGCGATGACGATTCACTCCCAATCTCATCGCGCTTTAGATGTTTGCGAGCTCGGCGACGTGGTCGGCGATCGCAAGCGATGACGTCAGGCCGGGCGACTCGATACCGAAGAGATTGATCAGGCCGTTTACGCCGTGATCGCGCGTGCCCTGCATCAGGAAATCCTGTGTGGCCACCGCCGGCGGGACGATTTTCGGCCGTATGCCCGAATAGCTCGGCATCAACGCACCATCAGGCAGGTCCGGCCAGTATTTGCGGATCGCCGGATAGAAACGCTCTGCGCGTGCGGGATCGACGGCATAGTCGATCGTTTCGATCCACTCCACGTCGGGACCGAAGCGTGCCTGGCCCGCCATGTCCAGGGTGAGGTGCACGCCGAGCCCGCCGGGCTCGGGCACAGGATAGATCAGCCGTGAGAACGGCGCCTTGGTGCTGCAGCTGAAATAGTTGCCCTTGGCGAGATAGGCCGGCGGAATCCGGTCGAGCGGCATGCCGTCGATGCTGCGCGCCACCGTCGTCGCCGAAAGACCTGCCGCATTGACCAGCAGGCTGCATTGCAGCGTCATCGGCGCCTCGCCGCCGGCATCGATTTCGATGACGCCGCCCGACGCCTTGGCGCGGATCAACGGCGTGTGAAACGCGAACGCAGCTCCCGCCGCTTCGGCCTCGCCGCGCAGCGAGAGCATGTAGGCGTGGCTGTCGATGATGCCGGTCGAGGGCGAGAGCAACGCGGCATCGCAAGCGAGCGCCGGCTCCAGCGCGCGCGCGGCGTCGCCTGCAAGCATCTGCATGTCGAGCACGCCATTGGCCTCGGCATGCGCCTTGATCGATTGCAGCTTCTCGGTCTCCCACGGACTGGTCGCGACGATCAGCTTGCCGCAATTTTTGTGCGGGATGTCGCGCTCGGCGCAGTAGCGGTAGAGCGCATGCTTGCCGCTGACACACAGCCGCGCCATCCAGCTCCCGGCCCGGTAGTAGATCCCGGCATGAATCACCTCGCTGTTGCGCGAGGAAGTGACGGTGCCGATGGCCTCCGCAGCTTCCAGCACGATCACCTCGCGCCCGGCCTGGGCGAGCTTTCGGGCGACCGCGAGCCCGACCACGCCCGCTCCGATGACGACGCAGTCAACTCTATCCATGGTGGGGCAGGAGGTCCGTAAGCGGCAGGGCCAAGAAGTCTAACAAGGGGCTTAACGAGAGACTTAAGGAACCGCATCCAAGGCGGCTCTCCATTAAGGAAGAATTTATCATGTCAGGGCAATTGCCGTATCTGGCGTCACATTTTTCTGTCGTGCTGACAGGCGTTTACCCGATCCCAACCCGTGAGGCCAGACAATCCGGAGTTGAAATCGCGGGTGGCTGATGGCTGAGAAGGACTGGCACGCGAGCGGCACGATTTTGACGTCTGTGCAGGCCCTGCTGTGCCTTGCCTGCACGGTTGCGCCCGCGCGCGCCTTTGCGCTGTCCGACAATTTCGGCCCGCAGAGCTATCTGGGCAGGCTCGATCCCAATCTGGTCTGGGAGGCGCTGCTCGGCGGCATCGCGGTGTGCTCGCTCCTGGCGGCCATCGTGCTGTGGATCCACTCGGCGTTACGGCGAGCCAGGCGCATGCAGTTGCGGCGCAATGCGTTCGTTTCGTCCGCCATGAACAATCTGAACCAGGGTATCGTGATGACCGACGCTCAGCGACGGATCATCTTCTGCAACGACCGCTATCTCGAAATCTACGGGCTGGCGCGCTCGGACCTCTGGACCGATATGACCGGGCCCGACATGCTCAGGCTGCGCCGCGATCGCGGCGTGCTCGGCGTGACCGACGACGAGTTCTACGAGAAGGCCGCCAGCTCGAATGGCCTGATCACCGAGCTGCCGGAGGGGCGGGCCATCCTGGTGAAATATTTCGTGCTCCCGAACGGCGGTTCGGTAGCGACGCATCTCGACGTCAGCGAGCAGCGCAACTTGTCGCGGCAGCTTGCCTCCACCAAGCAATTCCTGGAATCGGTGCTCGACAACGTCCCGGTCTGTGTGGCCGCGAAGAACATCGAGGACGGCCGCTACATCTTCGCGAACACTGCCTATGAGCGCTTCTGGGGATTGTCGCGGGACTACGCTGTTGGCAAAAATGCGCGGGAGCTGTTTGCTACAGTCTCGGCGACCAGGATCGAGGACGCCGATCGGGCCGCGCTTAACTCTCCCGACGGGCAGTTCCGCAACGAATTCGAGGTCGAGCGCGGATCCGCGCGGCGCATGGTTGCTTCGGTCCGGATCGTGGTCCGCAACGAACGCAACCAGCCTGAATTCCTGCTGCTCGTGTTCGAAGACATCACCGACCGGCGCTCGCTCTCGGAGGAGTTGGAGAGCACCAAGAAATTCCTCGAGCTCGTGGTCGACAACATTCCGGTTGCGCTGATCGTGGAGCAAGTCAAGGACGGCCGCTATCTGCTCGCCAATCGCAGCGCGGAGGCGATCCTCAACCGTAAACGCGAGGATGCCACGGGCCTCACCGCTTCCGACATCTTCAATGTCAAGGAAGCCAAGCTGATCATCGCGCGCGACGAGGCCGCGATCAAGAAGCGGGGGATGATTACCGAGGAGCATCCGATCTCGACCAAGGATGGTCTGCGGCTGTTCCTCACCCGCCGCGCCACCGTGCTCAGCGATGCTGGCGAGCCGGAATATCTGATCAAGACCCACGAGGACGTCACCGACCGCCGCCAGACCGAGTCGCGCATGGCGCACATGGCCTATCACGACGGTCTGACCGACCTGCCTAATCGCTCTGCCTTCCTCCAGGCACTGACGCAGATGATCGAGGCCTGCGAGGGCACCGGCGAGGAGTTCGCCGTGCTTTGCATCGATCTCGACGGGCTGAAGGAGGTCAACGACGTCTTCGGCCATGCGCTCGGTGACAAGCTCCTGGTCGAGGTCGCCCAGCGGCTCCAGGACGCCGCCCGTGGCGGCGTGGTCGCGCGCCTGTCCGGCGACGAGTTTGGCCTGATCATCGATGGCAAGCAGCCCGACACGGGTCTCGCGCTGGCGCGCCAGCTTGGTGAAGCCCTTTCCCAGGAATTCCAGATCGACGGCCGCGCGGTGCGCGCCGGGGTCACCACCGGCATATCGGTCTTCCCGCACAATGGCGCGGACGGTGCTTCGCTGCTCGCCAATGCCGGGGCAGCGCTGTTCCGCGCCAAGCAGAAGTCGCGCGGCACGATCAGCCTCTATCAGCCCGAGATGGACCAGCAGATCCGCGACCGCCGCGTGCTGCACCAGGATCTGTCGAAAGCGATCAAGAACGGCGAGCTCTCGCTCGCGTTCCAGCCGCAGGGCGTCGCCGGCCAAACCGTCGCCGAGAGCGAGATCATCGGCTTCGAGGCGCTGGCGCGCTGGCAGCATCCGGTCCGCGGCCAGGTCTCGCCGGCCGAGTTCATTCCGATCGCGGAGGAGAGCGGCCTGATCGTCGAGATGGGCGAGTGGATCCTGCGCCAAGCCTGCCGCGAGGCGGCTTCCTGGGCCAAGCCGCTCCAGGTCGCGGTCAACTTGTCGCCGGCGCAGTTTGCCCATGGCGACGTGGTCGGCCTCGTCCACTCGATCCTGCTGGAGACCGGGCTTTCGCCTGGCCGGCTCGAGCTCGAAATCACCGAGGGCGTGCTGATCGAGGATTTTGATCGCGGCCTCGCGCTGCTGCGCCGCCTGAAGGCACTGGGCGTGCGGATCTCGATGGACGATTTCGGCAGCGGCTATTCTTCGCTGAGCTATCTCCAGGCATTCCCGTTCGACAAGATCAAGATCGACCGCGCCTTCGTGATCAATCTCGGCCGCAACCCGCAATCGGCGGCGATCGTGCGCGCCGTGATCGATCTCGGTCACGGCCTGGAAATGTCGATCATCGCCGAGGGCGTCGAGACGATCGAGCAGCTCGCTTTCCTCGCCAAGGAGGGCTGCGACGGCGTGCAGGGCTATCTGCTCGGCAAGCCCTTGCCGATCGGACAATATGCCCGCCTCATCGGCCGCGCCGAGGCGATGGAGCTTGCGCTCAAGACCGGCTAGAGCGCTGGTCGCGCTCCAGCCATATGTTTGTGCATGATCTCCGCGCAAACGCGTTCCGCGTTTGTCGCGCGGAAAACCGCTACACACTTTTCCGGATCATGCGCTAGTGATGACGAAGTCCCTGCTTCGTTCCTTCACGACGGCTTCATGGCGGATTACGACCTCGCGATCATCGGCGGTGGCCTGAACGGCGTCAGCATCGCGCGCGACGCCGCCGGGCGCGGCCTTCGCGTCGTTCTGCTCGAGCAGGGCGATCTCGGTGGCGCGGCCTCCTCGGCGACGCCGCATTTGATCCATGGCGATCTCTCGGTGCTGGAGCGTCGCCGCTTCCGCCGCGTGCGCCGGGCGCTGGCCGAGCGGAAGGTGTGGCTCGCGATCGCCCCGCATCTGGTTCGTCCGATGCGTTTCGTGATCCCTGCGCATTCCGACGAACGTCCGCCTTGGCTGCTGCGCGCCGGTCTCCTGCTCTACGACCGGCTTGCCGGGCGCGGCGGGTTGCCGCCGTCGGCGACCATCGATATCACGCATCATCCGGTTGGCAACGCCCTGAAACGGCCGTTCGGCACCGCCTTTGAATATTCGGACTGCGTCGTCGATGATTCCAGGCTCACAGTCCTCTCCGCGCTGGATGCGGCGGAGCGTGGTGCCGTGATCCGTACCGGCGCGCGCTGTGTGCGGGCCGATCGCACCGAGATCTGGCGGCTCGCCGTCGTCGATCGCGGCCATCGCAGGGTCATCACGACCCGCGCGCTCGCGAACACCAGCGGTGGATGGAGCGTGAGCGTCGCCGAGACCGTGCTCCGACAGCCGCCACCGCGCGCGGGCGCAGCCGTGCAGATCAGCCAGATCGTCGTGCCGCGGCTGTTCGAACCCGACAATGTCTACGTCTTCCAGAACAGCGATGGCCGGCTGATCTTCGCAAGCCCATTCGAGCGCGATTTCACCCTGATCGGCGCCGTGACGCATGCCTTCACGGGCGATCCCGCGATCGTCGCCATGCCGGCCGCTGACGTGAGCTATCTCTGCGAGGCGGCCAACCGCTATTTCCGCGAGGTGGTCGCGCCGGTCGATGTGGTGCGGACGATGTCGGGCGTCAATCTGGCGCCTGAAGCGGCGCGCCGGCGGGATGGTGCGCTCGCATTCGATGCGCGGCGGCGCAAGGCGCCGCTGATCACGATGTTCGGTGGCGATGTCACGACCGCACGATGGCGCGCGGAGCGCGCGGTGACCAGGCTGACGCCGTTCTATCCGATGTCGCGGCCCTGGACGGCGGGTGCGGCGCTTCCGGGCGGGGACTTTCCCTGGCAGAGCTTCGAAGCGGAAGTCGATGCCGCGCGCGACCGTTGGCGCTTTCTCTCCGAGGCGCAGGCGCAGCGCCTGGTCGGTGCCTATGGCTCGCGGTTGCCGGCCGTGCTGGGCGAGGCGACGAGTCGGGCCGAGCTGGGGCCGGCTTTCGGTCCCGAATTAACGGGAGCCGAGGTGCGTTACCTCATGCAAACCGAATGGGCTCGCTTCCCCGACGACATCCTGTGGCGCCGATCCAAGCTCGGCCTGACCATGCCGCCCGCGGATCGCGACGCGCTGGAGGCGTTCATGGCGAATGCGGTGTGAATGATCGGCATCGAACCGGTTGAGCCGGCGGCGTTCCGCCGCTAGCGTGCGGCTGCATTGGGGCCGGCAGGGAACATGGCTGACGAACTCGAGGGGATCAAGGCGGCCGCCGCGGCCAGGCCAGGCGCGCATCCGGCGACAGAGCGTCCGCTGCTGCGCATTGACGGCGTGGTGAAGAATTTCGGCGCCTTCCGCGCGGTCGACGGCGTGTCGCTCGACATCGGGGCCGGCGAGTTCTTTGCGCTGCTCGGTCCCTCCGGCTGCGGCAAGACCACGCTGCTCCGCATGCTGGCCGGTTTCGAGGCGCCGGACGAAGGGCGCGTCTTGCTCGGTGGCAACGACATCGCGCAGGCGCTGCCGCATGAGCGGCCCGTCAACATGATGTTCCAGAGCTACGCGCTGTTTCCGCATCTGTCTGTGCGCGACAACATCGCGTTCGGCCTGAAGCGCGCCGGCATGGCGCGCGCCGATATCGCCACGCGCGTGGCCGAGATGGTCGCGATGGTGAAGTTGGAGGGAATGGAAAAGCGCAAACCGGACCAGCTCTCCGGCGGCCAGCGGCAGCGCGTCGCGCTGGCGCGTGCGCTGGCGCGCCGCCCTCAACTCCTTCTGCTCGACGAGCCGCTGGCCGCGCTCGACAAGAAATTGCGCGAGAGCACGCAAGCAGAGCTGATGGAGCTGCAGCGCCGGCTCGGCATGACTTTCATCATCGTCACCCACGATCAGGAGGAGGCGATGACGATGGCGACGAGAATCGGCGTCATGGACGCCGGCAGGCTCGTCCAGGTCGCATCGCCGCGCGAGCTCTATGAAGCTCCGCGTTCGCGCTGGATCGCCCAGTTCGTCGGCGACATCAACCTGTTCGAGGGCGAGCTGCAGTCGCGTGAGGCGCATCGCCTGATGATTGCGACTCGCGATGCCGGAGCACTCGTGGTGGCTGAGCCGAGCGCGCCGCTCGGCAAGTCCAACCTGACCGTCGCGATCCGTCCCGAGAAGGTCAAGCTTTCGCGCCGTGGGCTCGGCGGTGATGCGGACCAGGGGCCGGCGATCAACCGGCTGGAAGGCACCGTCAGCGACGTCTGCTATCTCGGCGGCAGCACCGCCTACAAGGTGAAGCTCGATGCAGGTGGCACGGTGCGGTCCGCGATCGCAAATACCGCGCGCCGCGACACCGATGCGTACAGCGTGAATCAGCGCGTGGTGGCCTGGTTCACGTCCAATGATTGCGTGGTGCTGGAGCAATGAGCGCACGCCGAATCTTTGCGCGGCCCGCGCGCTTCGCCGCGATCGCGCCCTACCTCTGGATGGCGCTGTTCTTCCTGGTGCCGTTCGGCTTCGTGCTGAAGATCAGCCTGTCACAGACGGCAATCGCGCAGCCGCCTTATGAACCAGTGTTCGACCTGACGGCTGGATGGGCGGCGATCAAGGCCGCCTTCGGCGCGCTGTCGATCGACAATTTCAAGCTGCTGGTCTCCGACGATCTCTACGTATTCGCCTATGTGCACAGCCTCTCCGTCGCGATCACGGCCACCGCGATCCTGCTTCTGATCGGCTATCCCATCGCCTATGGCATGGCGCGGCTGCCGACGCGCTGGCAGGCGGTGGCGATGGTGCTGGTGATCGTGCCGTTCTGGACCTCGTTCCTGATCCGCATCTATGCCTGGATCAACATCTTGCAGCACGACGGCCTGCTCAATCAGATCCTGCTCGCGCTGCATCTCGTCAGCCAGCCGGTGGTGTGGCTCTCCACCGACAGCGCGATGTATCTCGGCATCGTCTATTCCTATTTGCCGTTCATGATCCTGCCGCTCTATGCGACGCTGGCCAAGATGGAGCCGGCGCTGGAGGAGGCCGCCGCCGATCTCGGAGCGCCGCCGGGGGCGGTATTCTGGCTCGTCACCTTTCCGCTGTCGCTGCCCGGCGTCGGCGCCGGCGTGCTACTCTGCTTCATTCCGATCGTCGGCGAGTTCGTGATCCCGGATCTGCTCGCCGGCTCCAACTCGCTGATGATCGGCCAGACGCTGTGGCTGGAATTCTTCACCAACAAGGATTGGCCGGTCGCGTCCGCGGCTGCCATCATCCTGCTGGTCGTGCTGCTCGCACCGCTGTTGCTCTACGAGCGGCTCCAGCGGCGGCAGTTGGAGGAGCGGTGAGATGCGTAAAGCCGCTCGCCTCTCCCGCTTCAACGTCGCCTCGCTCGCGCTCGGGCTGGCGTTCCTTTATCTGCCGATCCTCATCCTCGTCATCTATTCCTTCAATGCCTCGCGGCTGGTGACGGTGTGGGGCGGCTGGTCTTTGCGCTGGTACCGCGAGTTCTTCAACGACAGCGCCATGATCGAGGCGGCCTGGATGAGCCTGCGCGTCGCGGTCGCTTCGGCCAGCATTGCGACCGTGCTTGGAACAATGGCCGCGGTGGCGCTGTCGCGCGGCGAAGGATTTCGCGGCCGCATGCTGTTCTCCGGCATGCTCTATGCGCCGCTGGTGATGCCGGAGGTGATCACCGGCCTGTCGCTCTTGCTGCTGTTCGTCGCCTTGAATGCGGAGCGCGGCTTCTGGACCGTGACGATCGCGCACACCACGCTGACGATGTGCTTCGTCGCTGTCGTAGTGCAGTCGCGCCTCGGCTCGCTCGACCGGTCGCTCGAGGAGGCCGCCATGGATCTCGGCTGCGCTCCCGTCCGCGCCTTCCTTCTGGTCACGCTGCCGCTGATCGCGCCCAGTATCATTGCCGGCTGGATGCTGGCCTTCACGCTCTCGCTCGACGATCTCGTGATCGCGAGCTTCACCACTGGACCCGGCTCGGCGACGCTGCCGATCCGGATCTATTCCGAGGTGCGGCTCGGGGTGAAGCCCGAGATCAATGCGATCTGCACGTTGGTGATAGGCCTGATCGCAATCGTCATCGTCATCGCCTCGCTCGCCTCAAAGCTGTCGAGCTCGCAAGGCGAGAGCGCGGCGCCGCTTTGAGCAGGGAATAGTCGTGACCTTCGTCTATCAGATCCTGATCCATACCCCGGTCTGGGTGTTCGCGCTGCTCGCCTTCCTGGTGTGGCAGGGCATCAAGGCCATGCGGCCGCGCACGACGCCGATGTGGCGCGCCCTGATCGTACCGGTCGTGTTCATCGTCTGGGGCGTCTCGCGGATCGGCTTCGGGCATCAGGACAGCGCGTGGCCGCTCGTTGCGTGGATCGCGGCGGCGCTGGCGCTGCTGCCGCTCGGCATCCTGACGCCGCGCCCGTTCGAGGTGGATCACAAGAGCGGAGAGATCATCCGGCCGGGCAGCGCGTTTGGCCTGGTCCGCAACCTCATCGTATTCGGCCTGCAATACATGGTCGGCGTGATTTCGGCGATCGACGCCGGTGACCGCGCGCTCGCGATCATCCTCGGCCGCGCCATCTCGGGCGCAACCGCGGGCTATTTCATCGGCTCGACGATCGCGCTCCTGGTTGCCTATCGCAGGAAGCGCGCGGAAGACTAGGACTTCACCGCGCCTGCGGTGAGTCCGCCCACCATGTAGCGGCGGAAGGCGTAGTAGATCGCGGCCGGCGGCAGCGCGTAGATGAAGCCGGTCGTCATCAACAGCTCCCACGGTGAATCGTCGGCGGCGAGGAAGTTGCCGAGCGCGACGGGGAGGGTGATCTCGCGGTCGTTCGACAGCAGCAGGAACGCGTAGAGATATTCATTCCAGGCCAGCAGCACCGCGTAGGTGCCGATCGCGACCAGCGAGGGCATCATCAGGGGCAGATAGACCAGGCGGAAGATCTGCAGCGTGGTGGCACCGTCCATCACTGCGGCCTCATCAAGCTCGACCGGCAGCTTGTCGGATGCCTGCTTCAAGACCCAGATCGCGTAGGGCGAGGCGATCGTCACCATCGCAAGAATCAGCGACCAGTGATTGTTGAGGAGGCCGTAATTGCCCATGGTCCGGTACATCGGCACGGCGAGGAACGCCGCCGGAATGAAATAGGTGAAGAGTGCGAGGTTCATCACCACGCGCCCGCCGGGTACCTTGAGCCGCGAGATCGAGAACGCGGCCGCGGTTGCTATGAACAGCGTCAGCGCGCCGACGGCCGCCGCGATCACCACCGAATTCCAGAACTGGACATAGAAGTCGCGCAGGAAATAGTGCTGCTGGTTGAACACGATCGAGAAGTTGTGCAGCGTCGGATGGTCTGGCCACAGCTTGCCCGAGAACGCGTCCTCCTTCGGCGAGATCGCAAACAGGAACATGTGATAGATCGGCACCATCGTCCAGATGAACACCGGGATTCCGATCAGCAGCAACTTTGCTTCGGTCGCGACTTCGCGCAAGGTAGGGAGCTTCATCGCGACAACCGTTTCATCATGAAGTACACGAGCGGCAGGACGAACGGCATCGCGCAGACGATGGAGGCCATCGCGAGCGAGAGCTGGTCGAGCCGGAGATAGCGAATGCCGAGCGTCGACAGCACATGCGTGAGGTCGGCCGGGCCGCCGCCGGTCAGGAGGTAGACGCTGTTGAAGTCGCCGAGCGTCCAGATCATCGAGAGCAGCGTGCAGGTGATGTAGAGCGTCTGCATCGACGGCCAGGTGATGTAGCGGAATTTCTGCCACCAGCTCGCGCCGTCGACCTCGGCGGCCTCGAACAGATCGTGCGAGATCGCAAGGCGTCCGGTGATCAGGATCAGCGTCCAGAACGGCAGCGATTTCCAGATGTGCACGGCGATCGCCATGGTCAGCGCGACGGTCGGATCGTTCAGCCAGTTCGGGCCGTCATCGCCGGTGAGGCTGAAGATGATGTGGTTGACCATGCCCCATTCGGGATTGAGCATGAAGCGCACCGACAGGATGGTCGGGATCGACGGCACCGCCCAGGGCAGGATGAAGATCACCGAGAGCCATTTGATCCAGGTGCGCTGCTGGGCGAAGAAGCCGGACAGGAACAGCGCGATCAGCATCTTGATGTTGATGCCGATGACCAGGAAGATCAGTGTGTTGACCGCGGCGCGCGCGAAGATCGGGTCATTGTAGAGTGCGACGTAGCTCGCGGGATGGCGCGCCAGCCACAGCCCGTAACAGACGGGGTAGACGACGAAGGCCAGGAAGACCAGGAAATAGGGCGCGAGCAGCACGATGCCCCAGACCTGTGCCGGGGTCAGCCGCGCCGACAGGGGCGGCGAGGCTACCGCTTGATCGCCAGAGAGCGTGATCGCCATTCTTTTCGAACTCTTCAACGAGTTACCGGCCGCAAAATGCGGCCGGTAATGTTCTTACACCTCTCCCCGCGGGGTGGGGAGAGGGGAAAACGGTTTTAACCCGCAACCTGCTTGATGCGGGCAATGAGCTCGTCGACGGCCTTGTCCACCGGGACCTTCTCGCTCACCACCCGGTTCATCGCCTTGGCCCAGACGTTCTCGTTATTGAGGATCGTGAACTTCCAGTTCTTGGTGAAATCGAACGGCGCGGTGCCGCCCATGAACTGGTTGTAGACCGCCTTGCGATGCTTGTCGGCCTGCCAGAACGGGCTTGCCTGACTTTCCTTCGTCACCGGGAACCAGCGGCCGAGCGCACCCTCGATGTAGGGCCGGACGTTGTCTTCCTGGAGCAGGAAGCTGATGAACTGCTTGGCCTCGGCCTTGTTCTTGGCCGCGCTGAAGATCAGCCCGGTCTTGACGTCGGAGCGGTAGCGGATGGTCGAACCATCAGGCGCCTTGGGGAAGGACGCGGTGATGATGTCCTGCTCATAGGCCTTCTTGCCGGCGTCGCGCTGCTCCTGAGTGAGCGCCTGGTTCTGGGAGTCCTCGTACCACTTCGCCGCGATCGAGATCGTGAAGTTGTGCGTCATCACGATCGTCTTGTTGTGGAAGGCGACGTTGTTGTCCGGATCCTTCCAGGTCGTGGACGAGGGCGGTGTGCAGCCCTTGATGTAGGTGTCGGTGTAGTCCTTCAGCGCGTGGATCAGGCCGTCGCGAACCTTGGGGTCGTCGACCAGCAGCTTGCCCTCGTCGTCGACCAGCTTGACGTGATAGGCGTCCATGAAGGTGTAGAACGACTGGAACGCGTCGGTCGATTCCACGCCCATCGGCTGGCCAACCGCATAGATGCGCTGGCCGGTCGCCTTGCGGATCGCCGGCTGCACCTTGTCGCACCAGAACGTCCAATAGCCGCTCCAGTCGTTGGGAATGTCGCTTTGCTTGAAGCCCGCCTTCTCGAGCATGTCGTTCCAGATCTGGACGTGCATGCTCTGCTGCTTCAGCGGGAAGCCGTAATAGGATCTCTTCTTGGCGACGTCGTCATAGAGCTTCGACGCTTCCAGCGTGTTCGGCGCGAACCGGTCCTGGATCGGCGTCATGACGTCCGAGAGGTCCTCGAGCTTGCCCTCATAGGCCCACTTGCCCTGCGCCTGCACGTCATAAGTGTCGGAATAGGCGACATCCGGCACGGTGCCGGCATCGAGCGCGGCCACCGTCTTCGGAATCATGTCCTGGATCGCATACTGCGACAATTCGACCTTGATGCCGGTCTTCGCCTCGAATTTCTTGATCGTGTCGAGCAGCGCGTCGTCTTCAGATTTATAAAATCCCTTGCCCCACCAGACCGTGATGGTCTTCTGCTGGGCAAATGCGGGTGCAGTAACGGCGAACAGCCCGACCGCAGCAACCGCAAGTGAAAATGCGCCAATAACCCTTGATTTCACGTTTTTCTCCCTCAAGTCGCCGGTGTTTTAACCGGTCGGCGAAAACACTAGCGCATGGGCGGGGGCCGATCTAGCGGCATCTTGTCAGACCTAGGTCGAGGGGGATTTGGTCGCGAACAGTCTTAACGTCGCGCATCGATCCAATCGACGCATCAATTCACGGCAATCAATTCGCGCTGCGTCGGTTGCGCGCCGCCGGTCTTGCTGCGAAGACCCTCATGGTGAGGAGCGCGGAGCGCGTCTCCGGACCATGCTGCGCATCGCCGGGCGAACCATGAAGGCCCGGATCTTACCCGCGGCCATCCTTCGAGACGCGCGTTCCGCGCTCCTCAGGATGAGGAAAGGAGTACTAGTGACGCAGTAGAACTAGTTCGACTTGGCGCCGTCCTTGGCGCCGTCCTTGGCGCTTTCCTTCGCGTTCTCCGTGGTCGGTGCGGCCGCGGCATCGGGTGCGGCGGGTTTGGCGCCGGTGAAGCGCTCGAGCACCGAGCGCACGGCGTCGCGCGTCTTCGGATTGCGCACGGATTCGAGCAGCGGCGCGGACGCCGGCGAGCGGCGGATCAGGCTCTCCGGATCGGGGAAGATCAGCGGATCGTCCCAGGGCCCCTGCACCACGAAGGGCAGCTCGAAGCCGGACGCGCCGTTCAGGCTCGCCACGCCCTTCATGTCGTATTCGCGCGTCGGCACCGAGGCGGTGCCGGTCAGCGTGATCTTCGCCGTCGGTCCCTCGATGTGGATGTCGTCGGCGGTCGCGATGCCGTCGGCGAATTTCACCGACAACGTCATGTTGTTGTAGGGCGTCGAGCCACTCCGGAAATTGCCGCCGCCCGACAGCGGCCGTCGCTCCAGCCGCTTCAACAGCTGCTCGGCGTTGAAGCCGGAGATCGCGCCATCGTGCCCGGTCACCGAGGCGGTGCCGTCGAGCGATTGCATGAGGCCGAACGGGCTCGAGCCGGAGGCGACCAGCGACACGTTGATGTTGCCGCGGCCGGACAGCTTGTTGATGCCGAACAGCTCGGAGGTGCAGGCCTGCAAATCCACGTCGATGAACTGGAATTGCGCCTTGACGTCGGCGACCGTGTCGGAGCGCGCGATGCCGAACGAGCCCCTGGCAATGCCGCCATAGACCTGCGCCTCACCGACCGAGAGCGCCAGCGTGCCATTGCGCAAATTCGCGCCGATGGCGGTGCGGCCGAGTCTCGACGGTCCGACCGTCAGCCGCGCCGCCGACAGGCGCATGTCGAGATCGGTGGTCGACAGGCCGTTGAGGTCGAACAGCTGCCTGTTCCAGTCGCGTGCACCGCTGGCGAGCAGGCGGAAGGTCGAGATGTAGGGCGTGAAGTCGAGCGCGTCGGCGGCGAGCGTTGCCTGCAGCGTCTGCCGGCCGTTATTGGCGTAGGTCATCACGCCTTCGGCGACGTTGCCGTCGAGCTCGACATTGACGTTGGTGAGCGCGATCGAGGCGCCAACCACATTGGCGCGCGCCTTGAGCGCGAAGCGGCCGAAGCCGCCGCTGCCCGGCTGCGGCTGGCCGGTCCAGCGCAGCGCGTTGCGCAGGGACGGGCTGTCGATGGTGAGCGTGCCTTCCATCATCGCGCTGCTGCGGTTGGCGACGCTGCCATCGAAGGCGACCTTGAGGGGCGGGCTGGTGATCCGCGCCTTCAGGCCCGAGCGGTCGCCGGAGAGCGCCGCGACGAAATCGGAGAAGCTGATCGAGCCGTCGACGCGTTCGCCGCGCCAGTCGAATTGTCCGGTGGCGGCAAAGGAACGCGAGATCGAGGGCCAGGCCAGCGACAGGTCGATGTCCTCGAACTTTTCGGTGCCGTGGCTGGCCATGTCCTCGTAGTCGAGCACGCCGTCCTGGACCCGGATCTCGGAGAACGACACCTGGTTGTCGGCGCCCGGCTTCATGGTGCGCGCGATGGTCTGGATGAAGGGTGTCCAGTTGCTGTCGCCATTGGCTTCGAGGCTGACGTGGATATGCGGCCGCAGCAGCATCAGGTCGGCGATCTCGAAGCGCTGGAGCAGGAGGGGCAGCAGCCGCAGATTCGCGGTGAGGACGTCGACACGCAGAGCAGGATCGCTGTCCCCGCCGGGGCCCCTCAGGCTGACGTCATGGAAGGAAATGTAGCTCGCCGGCAGCACCGAGATGTCGATGGCGCCAGCGACATTGAGCTCGAGGCCGGTGACGGCACGGATCTGGCCCTCCACCGCCTTGCGCAGCGCCTCGCGGTTGATCAGCCAGGAGGTCCCAACCAGGACGATCAGCACGATGCCGAGCAGCGCCGCAATCGGCGTCCCCAGGCGCTTCATTCCTTGGGCCATCGTCAATGGCATATCCTGATCGGGTTGCTGTCGGGGACGAGCCGGGAGCCTCACGCGCCCCACGTACAAGTCCCGCAATTTGATGGGTTTTCTTGTCGCTTTCAAGGCCGCGGAGGCGGTTACCCCCACCGCACGGGCAGCCTCTATCATCGCGCCCGCGCGCCGGAAACCCCGTATCATTGACGGCTCAAGATCATTTCGCCTAATAATCCAAGCAACAACGGGCTTAACGCCCCACACCCCAAGGTTTTCCGCATGAACAAGGTCTATCCCGACGCCAAGTCGGCTCTCGATGGCATTCTCAAGGACGGCATGATGATCATGTCGGGCGGTTTCGGCCTCTGCGGCATCGCCGAGGCGCTCTCGGACGCGATCCGCGACTCCGGCGTCAAGGGCCTGACGGTGGTCTCCAACAATGCCGGCGTCGACGGCATCGGGCTCAGCCGCCTGCTGGAAACCCGGCAGATCAAGAAGATGATCTCGTCCTATGTCGGCGAGAACAAGCTGTTCGCCCAGCAATATCTCGCGGGCGAGCTGGAACTCGAATTCAACCCGCAAGGCACGCTCGCCGAGCGCATCCGCGCCGGCGGCGCGGGCATCCCGGCCTTCTACACCAAGACCGGCGTCGGCACGCTGATCGCCGAAGGCAAGGAAGTGAAGGAGTTCGACGGCCAGAAGTACCTGATGGAGCGCGGCCTGTTCGCCGACCTCGCCATCGTCCACGCCTGGAAGGGCGACACTGCCGGCAACCTCATCTACCGCAAGACCGCGCGCAACTTTAACCCGATGATGGCGACCGCCGCGAAGATCACGGTGGCCGAGGTCGAGCATCTGGTTCCGGCCGGTGAACTCAATCCCGACCACATCCACACGCCTGGTCTTTTCGTGAAGCGCATCGTCGAGGTCGGCACCGCCAACAAGCGCATCGAATTCCGCAACACCCGCCCGCGCCCGGCAGCTTGAGCGCATATCCGGAAAAGTGGACACCGCTTTTCCGGCAAGATCATGCGCAACTAAGGACTACAGGAGAATAAGATGGCCTGGACCCGTGAACAGATGGCCGCGCGCGCCGCAAAGGAATTGCGTGACGGCTACTACGTCAACCTCGGCATCGGCATCCCGACGCTGGTATCGAACTACATCCCCGACGGCATGGACGTCAGCCTCCAGAGCGAGAACGGCATGCTCGGCATGGGCCCGTTCCCCTATGAAGGTGAAGAGGACGCCGATCTCATCAACGCCGGCAAGCAGACCGTGAGCGAGCTGCCGTCGACCAGCTATTTCTCGAGCGCCGATTCCTTCGGCATGATCCGCGGCGGCCACATGGACCTGTCGATCCTCGGCGCCATGCAGGTGGCCCAGAACGGCGACCTCGCCAACTGGATGATCCCCGGCAAGATGGTCAAGGGCATGGGCGGCGCGATGGACCTCGTCGCGGGCGTCAAGCGCGTCGTGGTGGTGATGGAGCATTCCGCCAAGGACGGCGCGAAGCTCCTGAAGAGCTGCACCCTGCCGCTGACCGGCGAGCGCGTGGTCGACATGGTCGTCACCGATCTCGCCGTCTTCACCATCGACAAGCACGGCGACGGCGGCATGGCCCTGATCGAGCTCGCCGACGGCGTCACGCTCGATGAGGTCAAGTCCAAGACCGAAGCCGAGTTTCGTGTCGCGCTGAAGAATAGCTGAGCGTCGAATTTGATCGTTGCCGTGGCCGGGCTCGTCCCGGCCATTTTCGTTTTGCGTCATTGGCGCGGTTCCACGTCCACGTCACCGCCGTCATTCCCCGCGACCCGGCTACGCCAAGGCTTCGCCGAGGCGTGAGGTCTTGACCCGCCGAAGCTTTAGCGAAGGCGGCAAGCGGGGAATCCAGTACGCCGCAGCTTATCCGTATCCCATCACCGCCTCTGGAATACCGGATCGCCCGTCTCAGTTTGTAGGGTGGGCAAAGGCGCGAAGCGCCGTGCCCACCATCTCTCTGCGATCGCGGGGCCATGGTGGGCACGCTTCGCTTTGCCCACCCTACGGCGCCAGAGAGTGAGGAGGGGCCTAACTCTTCCAATTTTCCAGCGCAACACGAAGCGTCGTCGTAGCCCGGATGGAGCGAAGCGAAATCCGGGGCGCGTGCAAGTGGATGGACTTATCCCGGATTGCGCTGCGCTCCATCCGGGCTACGGCGCTCCCCCAACGCAGCGCGCGTGGATAGCTACAACCTCGCCGACAACGCCCTGCCGAGCCGCTGCGACACGCTCGCCACCCACGACGTCTCCTCGCGCACCAGGCGGAAGCCGAGATTGGCGGGCGGGACGCCTTGGGCGCAGCCGCCGGCGCGGGCGTCGCGGATGAAGTCGGTGACGTAGGCACGGTGAGCGCCTTCGGCGACGCGCACGCCGCAATTCACGGTCTGCCGGCCCGCATTGCCGTTCTCGTCGACCCGCTCGCGCACGAAGCAGGTCGAGGTCCATTCCCAGACATTGCCGGCGACATCTGAGACGCCGTGCTCATTCAGGCCAAACTTGCCGAACGGATGCGTCGCGGAGTCCGACCGGTCGCGTTCGGATTCGCGCTCGTAGCGGTTGATCCAGCGCTTCGCGGGATCGGCGGCGTCGACCGGCGATCCGTCATCCCTGAACTTGCTGCCGGCGGCAAAGGCCCATTCCTCATCGCTCGGCAGGCGCCAGCTCCTGCCGGTCTTGCGCGACAGCCAGCCGGCATAGGCCTGCGCATCGTGCCAGCTCACCTGCACTGCGGGGCGATCGGGTGCGACCACGACATCGCGGTCGAGCGCGCGGCACGCGCCGTCCTTCGCGCAGAGCTGATAGTCGGCGGAGGACACCTGCTGCTGCATGATCGCAAGCGGCCTTGCAAAGCGTATCTTGCGCAGCGGCGCTTCCGCCTGTTGGCCCGCGCGGGTGAAATCGCCGGCGGCACGATAGCTGAAACTGCCGGCGGCGATCTCGACGATCGCCGGATCGCTCGCCGCGCTGTGCGTGGCGACATCAGTCATCAGAGGCGCAACGGCCAGCGGCGTCGCGAATCCGGCGAGGCAGGCGAGCGCCAGTTTGAGTTTGAATGCGACCAGCATGGTGAACCCCCGAAAGAAGAAGGGGCCGGTGATCACCGGCCCCTTCGTCGCTAGTTGGTGCCGGAAGGCGGGATGTCCGCAGGCGCTTTCACCTGGGTCATCAGATCGTCGTTCCACTTGCCTTCGATCTTGAAGTGGGCGGTGGCACCGAGATCGGCCGCCTCGATCAGGTTATGCGTGACATAGGCGTAAATGCCGGGCTGCAGGAACTTGTACATCGCAGCTCCCGCCGAGCCGCCGCGGATGAACCAGGTCTCGAGCCCGGTCTCCGGTGCGTTACTGAACTTGCCGGTCTCCCAGACATAGTCGCCATGGCCACCGATCAGATGCGGGCGGCTGTCGCGATTGGCTTGCGAGTGCACGATCAGCACGTTCTCGCCGACATTGGCGGTGAGGGCATTCTTGCCGGTGAGTGCGCCAACCTTGCCGTTGAACACGACGTGGCTCGGAGTGAGCTTCTTCATCACCTCCTCGGTATCGGTGTAGGCCTCGCCCGGCGAGTCATAGGACTTGAAGTTGCCCTTCTCGTCGCGCGGCACATACATGTCCTGCTCGCCGATGTAGTAGATCTTGTCGTATTTCAGCGCGTGGCCCTTGCCGTCGTTCAGCCCGTCGCGCGGCAGCACCATCACCGCGCCGTTCATGCCGGAGACGACGTGCCAGGGGATCATCGGGCCGCCCGGAGCGCAGTGATAGACGAACACACCGGTGCGGGTTGCCTTCCAGCGCAGCACGACCTGTTCGCCGGGGTTGACCAGCGTCAGCTCGGCGCCACCGAGCGCACCGGTCGCGGAATGGAAGTCGATGTTGTGCGGCATGGAGTTGGTCGCGGGATTGACCAGCGTCAGCTCGACATAGTCGCCTTCATGCACGACCATCAGCGGCCCGGGCATCGATCCGTTGAAGGTCATGGCCTGGAAGGTGGTGCCCTTGTCGTCGATGACGACCTTCTTCTCCTGGATCGTGAGCGTGAACTCCATGATCTTGGGTGCCTGCTTGGTGGCCTGCTCGTGTGCATGCACGAAGGGCGGTGCGACCAGCTCGACCTTCTGCCGCGGCAGCTTGAGATCGTCGGCGGCGAAAGCGGGGGTCGCCAGCATCAGGGCGGTCGCGGCGGCGCTGATCAATGCGGCTCTGCGGGTGAACATCGGAAGCATCCTTCATCTGAGATGGTTTTTGATGACGGGACCTACTCTGCGCTTCCTGGTGCAAGAGAGTTTGCGCTGCGACAATCTTTCGCCTGATTTGCCTCCGGAGCAGTACTTAGGTCGGTAACCGGAGCAGGGCGGCTGCGAGCAACTCATTCGCATGCTCAAGTCATCGCCGCACTTTGAGCAAGCGCAAGGTCGGCGGCTCAAATCCGGGATAAGCCAAGGCACACGGGCGAGGATGTTGCGTCCGCAAACCCTTGAATCAGGATGGATCAGGACATGAGAGCGGATCTCGCGGCGAGCTATGGCGACGAACGTCTGCCGCGCTATACGAGCTACCCGACAGCTCCGCATTTCTCGCCCGCGGTCGGCGCCGACACCTACGGCCGATGGCTCGCCGAGCTTCCCACCAATGTCAGCGCTTCGCTCTATCTGCACGTGCCGTTCTGCCGCAAGATGTGCTGGTACTGCGGCTGCCATACCCAGATCGCCCGCCGCGACGATCTGATCGCCGCCTATCAGCAGACGCTGCGCCGCGAGGTCGACCTGGTGGCCGACACCATCGATCGCCGCATCAAGGTCGCGCACATCCATTTCGGCGGCGGCACGCCGACGATCATGGCGCCCGAAGCTTTTACGGAATTGATGGCGGCGATTCGGCAGGCGTACTTCGTGCTGCCGTCGGCCGAGATCGCGATCGAGATCGATCCGCGGGCGCTGACGCCGGAGATGACCGCCGCGCTGGCGCTTGCTGGCGTCAACCGCGCCAGCCTCGGCGTGCAGAGTTTTGATCCGCGCGTGCAGCTTGCGATCAACCGCGCGCAGAGCTTCGAACAGACCGCCGCCGTCACCCGGAGCTTAAGGCGCGCCGGCATCAAGGGCGTCAATTTTGACCTGATCTACGGATTGCCGCACCAGACCATCGCCTCCTGTCTCGACACCGTGCGGCGCAGCCTGGAGCTCGAGCCCGACCGTTTCTCGGTGTTCGGCTATGCCCATGTGCCGACCTTCAAGAAGCACCAGCGCAAGATCGACGAGGCTTTTCTGCCCGACGGCCCGGCGCGTCACGACCAGGCCTGCGCGATCGCCAACGCGCTGAAGGACGAAGGCTATGTGCAGATCGGGCTCGACCATTTCGCACGGCCGGACGATGCCATGGCGCTTGCTTTCGAGAGCAAGACGTTGCGCCGTAATTTCCAGGGCTACACGACCGATGTGAGTGACGTGCTGCTCGGCTTCGGCGCCAGCGCCATCGGCCATGTATCGCAGGGCTATGTCCAGAACGAAGTGTCGATCGTTACCTATGCGAAGGCCATCGAGGCTGGTCGCCTTGCAACCGTCAAGGGCTACGCGCTGACCGGCGACGATCGGCTGCGCGCCGACATCATCGAGCGCATCATGTGCGACTACGGCGCCGATCTCGGCGCGATCTGCGCCCGCCACGGCGCGAGAGCTGATAGCATGCTGCAATCCGCGCCGCGGCTGAAGACGCTGATCTCCGATGGCGTGGTCAGGCTCGACGGCGACTGGCTCGCGGTCGCCAGGGATTCCCGCTTCCTCGTTCGCAGCGTCGCTGCCGCCTTTGATGCGCATCTGGACGCCGCCAAGCAGCTGCACAGCCGGGCGGTGTGAGGTCTCTCCCACTCATCGAGGAACTGGTGCAAGCTTGCGCTTCAGCAAAGAGGGCATTGACAGCGCCGCTATCGTCGCATCGGAACGGAGTTGCCCATGTCCTTCCGATCTGACGATCTCGTCGACGACATCATGCGCTCGGCGCCGCACACGATCCGCGTGTTCCTGGAATTCCGGATGGCGTGCGTCGGCTGTCCGATCGGCTGCTTCCACACCGTCGACGATGCCTGCCGCGAGCATGGTATCGATCGCGAAGAGTTCCTGGCCGCGCTGTGCGAGAGCGTGCCGGCGTGATCAACCTGCCGACCCGCCGTCGGCGCTCTGTTCCGCCAGCACGAAAATCCTGTGCGGCTCGCGCAGGATGATGCGCTGGCGGCCACTTTCGACGAGGCCCTGGCTTTCCCAGCCGCTCAGGATGCGGCTCACGGTGTGCAGCGTGGTGCCGGTCATCTGCGCGATGTCCTGGCGGCTGATCGGGAAGTCGATCTCGATGCCGTGATCGAGCTTCTTGCCGGATTGCTTCGCAAGCCGCAGCAGCGCATGCGCGACGCGCTGCTCGACCTGCTGGGTCGACATTTCCAGCACGCGGGTGTGGCTCTCCTGCAAGCGCGCGCCGACGGTCAGCAGCGTGTTGGTCGCGAGTGGGGGGAACCTCTCGACCAGCCGCGGCCAGCTGCCGGTCGGCCAGGCCAGCACGACGCTGTCGTCGACCGCGGTCGCGGTCGCCGGATATTGCGTGAGCCCGATCGCCATCGCGAGCCCAAAAGTCTCGCCGGGTGCCACATAGCGCACCACGATCTGCTCGCCGGTTGGCGTGGTTTTGGCGGCGCGGACATGGCCATGCAGCAGCAGGAAGAAGGAATGCGCGTCCTCGCCTTGCTCGAAGACCGCACTGTTCTTCGGATGACGCGACGAGCGCGCCTCGCGCAGGATCTCCTCGAGTTCCTCGTTCGTGAAGCCGGCAAACAGCGGCAAATGCGCAACCAGTGACGGGTCGACCTTGGCCATTCTGCCTCCATGGCGCGAACCTTTCAGGACTTTGTGATCGCACGCCATTCGGCCGGCAATTTGCGTTAGCGCAAAACATGCCGGTCCGGCGCCGGTATTTTTGTGTGCAAAGCCCGATTGAGCCGGAGTTTACCGATATGGCTGGCGCCCGTACCCGCAACCACCAAGGCTGGCCGCTGCTGGCGCACAGCTTCCGCCCGTTCTTCCTGTTGGCCGCGATCCAGGCTGCCGCGTCGATCCTGGTCTGGCTGCCGCTGTTCTATGGCGAGCTGTCGCTGAGTTCTGCGTTCGCGCCGCGCGACTGGCATGTGCATGAGATGCTCTATGGCTTCCTGCCCGCTGTAATCACCGGGTTCCTGTTTACGGCGATCCCGAACTGGACCGGACGGTTGCCGATCCAGGGCACGCCGCTGGCGGCCCTGGTCATCGTGTGGCTTGCGGGCCGCATCGCGGTGACGTGCTCGGCCGGGCTCGGCTGGGCCGTTGCGCTTGCGGTCGATGCCGCCTTCCTGGCGCTGGTCGTCGCCGCCGCCTTGCGTGAGATCGCCGCCGGGAAAAACTGGCGCAATCTGCCGGTGGTGATGCTGGTGTTGTTGTTGCTCGCCGGCAACGTCGGGTTCCATCTGGAGGCGCATATCGAAGGCGCGGCGGACTACAGCATCCGCGTCGGCATCGCCGTGGTCGTGCTGCTTATCTCGCTGATCGGGGGGCGCATCATCCCGAGCTTCACACGGAACTGGCTGGTCAAGATGAATCCCGGCCGCCTGCCGGTGCCGTTCGGCCGCTTCGACGGCGTCGTGATCGCCCTAAGCGCGCTGGCGCTGCTGTGCTGGATCGCGAGCCCGCTGAGTGCGCTTACGGGTGTTGCAATGGCGCTTGTCGGTGTGCTGCACATCGTGCGCCTTGCGCGCTGGGCCGGCGACCGCACCACGCGCGAGCGGCTGCTGCTGATCCTGCATGTCGGCTACGCCTTCGTGCCGCTCGGCTTCCTCCTGCACGCGGCGGCCGCTTTCGGCGCGCTGCCGCCAAGCGCGGGCATCCACGCCTGGATGGCGGGGGCGGCCGGCACCATGACGCTCGCGGTGATGACGCGTGCAACACTCGGCCACACCGGGCAGGCGCTGACGGCCTCCGTTGCGACGCAAGCGATCTACGCCGCGATCATCGTGGCAGCGCTGGCGCGCATCTGTGCCGTGGTCTCGCCCGCGCACGGCGAGGTGCTGCTGCACGTTGCAGCATTCGGCTGGGTCGCGGCGTTCGCAGGTTTTGCAATCGCGTTTGGCCCGCTGCTCGTCGGTAGCAAATGGCGCGCGCTGGCAATCCCGCGCGCGGCTGTAGCGGCGCGCTGAGATCAGCTCTACGCCCGCGCCAGCGACGGGGCGAACACGACCTCGATCAGCGTGCCGGTGTTCACCGCGCTCTTGATGTTGAAGCGCGCGCGGTTGGCTTCGACCAGCGCCCTGATCAGGGACAGGCTGAGGCCGGCGCTTTCCGAGGCATCGAGCGGCGGCGGGGTGCGGAACGGCTCCATGGCGGCGGCGACTTCCTGCTCGGAAAGGCCATGGCCGGTGTCGCGGATGCGAAGTGCGACCTCGCCGCGGTCGGTGAGCGCGGTCGAGACGATGACCTGGCCGCCGGCGCTGGCGAGCCGGATCGAATTGCCGATCAGGTTCACGGCGATCTGCCGCAGCGCGCGGGCATCGGCCGAGACCTGCGGCAGCGCATGCGCGAGCGAGGTGCGGATGATGATGCGCTCGCGGTTGGCCTGCGGCTGCATCACCACGACGCAGGCCTCGACGAGGTCGTTGAGGTTGAGATTGCCGAAGGTGAGATCGAGCTTGCCGGTCTCGATCCGCGAAAGCTCCGAGAGATCGTCGACGATCGCGATCACGCGCTCGCCTGAGGCGCGGATGTCCTTCATGTAGTCGCCGTAGCGCTCGTTGCCGAGCGCGCCGAAGCGCTCGGAGATCATCACCTCGGCAAAACCGATGATGGCGTTGAGCGGGGTGCGGATCTCGTGGCTGATGCGCGCCAGCATGTCGGCCTTGGCGTTGGCCGCGCCGTCGGCGAGGCGCTGCGCCTGCTTCAATTCGCTCTCGCCCTGCTTGGTCTGCGAGAGGTCGCGGAACACGGCGAAGAAGTTCGGGCCGTCGGGCTGGGTGCGGCCCATGATCATGGCGAGCGGGATGACGCCGCCCTTGCACTCGCGGCCCAGCACCTCGCGGCCATGGTCGAGCAGGCTCGCGATGTTGCCGCCCCTGATGCTGTCGAGATAGTCGACGACCACGCGCTGGCTCTCCGGCGCGAACAGCGTCGTGAGGTTCTGCTGCAGCAACGTCTCGCCGTCATAGCCGAACAGCGCCTCGGCGCTGCGGTTGCAGGCATGGATGTTGCCTTCGGCATCGAACATGACGATGCCTTCGGCCGTGGTGTCGAGGATCGCGGCGAGATCTTCCGCATTGGCCTGACCGGGTTCGAGCTCCAGCTCGTCCTCGAACGCGGGCTCGGGCTCTTCCGCAGCAGTGACGGCTTCGGCGATGACGGGCGCTGGCGCCGGCAGCTCGCAGATCAGCGCATGCGCGGTGTCGCCGTCCCAGATGATCGTGTGCAGGCGGGCCTCGGTCGCCTCAGAGCCATCGGTCGCGCTGATCGTCACCGGCGTGCCGGCCTCCGACGTGCTGCTTTCCGACGACACGCCCGGCGCGACGTAGAGCGCATCCAGCCCGCCGGCTTCCTCCAGCGCGCCCAGATTGGGATGGCCGACGCGCGCGAGGAAAGCGGGGTTGGCGTAGAGCAGGCGGTCGAGCCGGTAGATCAGGATGCCGGTCGGCATGAGATCGAGCAGCATGCGGTCGCGCACGGCCTCGCCGCGCGGCGGCGGCTCGGGCTCGGTCATCAGCCATTCGGCCAGTTCGCGCGGCCTCTCCTCTGCGGGCGCAGCCGGTGGCTCCTCGATGGTCGCCTGCGTCGTCTCTTGCGGCTCGACGGAGGCTGCGGCCGCGTCCCGCTCGCGCTCGAGCCGCTCGGACAATTGCCGGGCGAGTTCGTTGAAGGCGGAGTTCTCGACTGGCGTCAGCGTCGGCGATTTGTTGTCGCCGAGCGGACGGAATGGCACGACGTTGGGGGGCGTTTCCACTTGCTTATCCAAATCGGCTTGTTGTGAATTCGCGTCGATCAAGGGTTCGGGCAGTTCGGCAATGGGCTCTGGACTATCTGATACGGCCGGCGGCGGTGCGGGCTCCGGCTCTGTGACGGGCGGGATGGTGTCGGCCGATGGGCGCGGCGTTGCGGGCGGATCGGTGAACAGCTCGAAGCGCCTCAGCGCATCGAGCCGGTTGAGGCCGTCGAGATCGCGGCAGACGCCAAAGCCCTTGAAGCCCGCGAAGTTGCGCAGCCGGTCATAGATCGGCAGGCCGGCGAGCTCGACCGGCAGCCGTTCGCCGCCATCGACCGGCCAGTTCACGGTGATGCCGGCCCAGGTGTCGCGCCTGGCGAGGGCCCTCGCGATGCGCCCCTCGGGATCGAGCGCAAACTCTTCTGCGATCTCCGACCACAGCCGGCCGAAGCCGGCGGCGGTGTGCGTGCCCATCAGGCGGATGAAATCGTCCGAGCCGAGCACGAAGCGCCCCACGGCATCCATCTGCCACAGGAAGCGCAAAGGCTGATTGCGCGGCGTGGCAGGCGCATCCGCAGCTGGGGGCGGCTGGTCCATCGCCGCATGGGTCGGCTCGGCTTTGGGCGAGACAATGTCCTTGTCCGGGTTATCAACCGCATCTTCAACCGGCGCGGGCGTCTCCACCGTCTCGGCGTCGAGTGGTTCGGCGAAGGCATCGAACAGCGCAAATTCGGCCGGCGCCTCGTTGGCCAGCGCCGGCTGCTCGTAGTCCGGTACCGCCGGTGCCATGGGCGCCGCAGATTGAACAGCCTCGACCGGCGGCGCCTCGGGCGCGTCCGGCGCAACATCTCGCGGCACATGCGCGGCCTCGAATGCGCCGCGTTCGTACAGCGCGACGAGGCCGGTATCGGCACCTACGCCGACCCGTTGCAGCACCATGTGGCCGATGCCGAGCGGCGTCCTGGCCCGCCCTTGCGCGAGCGCATCGCTGCGTGCCTGCGCAAGGCCTGCGTGATTGAGATCGGGAATGCCGAGCAGGGTGCGCGCGGTCTCGCTCGCGCCGACGAACAGGCCGTCCGGCGCAAACGCCGCCATCGGTACATCAGCGCCTTCGACAAGGCGCTGCAGCCGTTCGACCAGCGGCATGACGCGGCCGCTCGATGACATCGCGGCGACCAGCACGGCGTGGCTGCCGTCGGGAAATTCGAGCCGCGCGCAGGCGCAGGTCATCAGCATGCCGAGCGTGCTACCAAAACCGCGCAGCCGCTCCAGCCGCACGGCGCCGCCGGGCAACAGGCGTCGGCCGAGCTGCGCGACCTGGCGGCGGTGCGGATCGGCCGGCCCGAAGGTTTTTTTGGCGAGCTCGGCGGCATTGGCAGCGCCGAACAGTTTTGCGCCGACCGGATTGGCCCAGACCACCCGCGCGCCGTCGATCGACCACAGCCATGCGGGCAGGGGAGAGGTCGCATGCACGGCCAGCCGCGGATCGTCCACGCCTCGCAACTGGAAATCCGAGCTATTCATCCAACCGGCTTGTTCTGGTGGTCACGCAATTCTTGATCGTCTCTTGCTCGTCATCGTCGAGGCGGCCTGCGGGAATGGCAGCCTTAAGAAAGGGTTAGTATCGCCCGCCCCCGCCGGCAGGTCCACGGGCCCCGGCCCCCGAAGAGCGACCATAGCCGCGATAACCTTAATGTTGCTGAACCCGCAAGCCCGCCCGTGCGTTGCATGTGGGTAAGAGGCTGTGGGGCCCTGAGGGAAGCGGGCCGCCATCGCGCCGGTGATGCTGGCGGCGCTTCCAGAAAACGGCAGCCCAAACGGGTTGCCAAGCCGAAACCAAAACAACAGGAGTGGCAGCATGAGCGAACCAGCCCGTGAACGTTTTGAGATTCCGCCGGAGATGCGATCCATGGCGGAGACGAGCTTCAAGCAGGCGCGCGATGCGTTCGAGAAATTCCTCAGCGGCGCCCAGGCCGCGGCCGGCTCGATCGAGGAGCGCGGCGAAACCATGCGCGCCGGCGCCAAGGACCTCAACGCCCGCGCGCTGGCCTTTGCCGAGAGGAACGTGCAGGCCTCGCTCGACTACGCCCAGTCGCTGATCCACGCCAAGGACCTGTCCGAGATCATGCGGCTACACGGCGAATACGTGCAGGCGCAGATGAAGGCACTGGCCGAGCAGGCCAGCGAAATGGGCCAGGCCGTCAGCCGCGCCGCCATCGACGCGACCAAGCCGAAGCACTGAAGCCGTAAGTGGATGTCATTCCGGGGCGATGCGAAGCATCGAGCCCGGAATCCATCGCCCCACATACGTTGCGGCCCGATGGTCGCTCCGCTCGCGCCGCGGGCTCACTCAACCTCTCCCGCTTGCGGGGGAGGTCGGCGCGAAGCGCCGGGTGGGGGCTCTCTCCACCCAGGGGCTTTCTCCGCAAATCTCAGACAATCCCGACGCGGAAACACCCTCTCCCCAGCCCTCTCCCGCAAGCGGGAGAGGGGGCGCGCGCTTCCTTCGTGGCACGCATCACGCACCTGCAACCGTGGGTTCCCCCGGCCAGGAACTACCCTTGGCCGGGATTAAATTGCGGCGTCGCACCTGATGTCGCATTGCGACGCACAATGTTGACATGATATCCGTAGATAACCGGAGGCGCTGGGCGAGCCATCTCGTTTTAAGCGTTTCCATCTCGACCGTACCCGTCCCGCCATCATGGCCGGCGGGCGCCAGACGGCTCACTCGTTTCTTCGACCATTGTGAGGGTTAACCATGACAGGTGCGACTGATCCATTCTCCGCCTCGATCATTCCGTTCGAGGTCCCCGAGCAGATGCGTGCGTTTGCTGAAAAGGGCGTGTCACAAGCCCGCGAAAGCTACGCCAAGTTCAAGGATGCTGCCGAAAGCCAGAACGGCACCATCGAGGCGGTGTTCGCCTCCGCCAACAAGGGCTTTGGCGAGTATACCGCCAAGCTGATGGAATTCACGAAGGCCAACACCAGCGCGCATCTGGACTTCGCCCAGGAGCTGCTCGGCCTCAAGTCGCCGTCGGAAGCGATGGAGCTGTGGAATACCCACACCAAGAAGCAGTTCGAGACCTTCCAGACCCAGGCCAAGGAGCTTGCCGAGCTCGGCCAGCGCGTTGCCAGCGAGACCGTCGAACCCATCAAGGCGAACGCCGCGAAGTTCTACAAGCCCGCCGCCTGAGCCGATCGGCGCCGTTAGGCATGATCCGGACCCGAAGGGCCGCGTTAGCGCAAAATGTGAAGCGGTTTTCCGATAAGATCATGCCCAAGGAATAAGAAACCCGGGCCCCACGGCCCGGGTTTTGTTTTGGAATAGGGTGATTAGGGGCGGATTTTAGCTTAGCTGCGGCCTTGCCAAACAGAGCCGTTGCACCTAGTTTCCGGCCCGTCCAGCCCCCCTCGGCGCTTCAAGCCTTTCAGGCAGCCTCAAGGGCGGCTCGCGCGAAAATGCAGTTGTAGCTCAGTTGGTTAGAGCGCCTGTCTGTGGAACAGGAGGTCGGTGGTTCGAGCCCACCCAACTGTACCAGCGCCATCTAGTCGCAACACAAACCGCGCGCTTCATATCATCGTTCCCGGCAAGAAGCAGCGAACACTCACACCCATCGGGCCGTACAGCGGCCAGACCAGCGTCACGCTAGCCCTGTTCGGCTCGTCGATCACGGCATCGTGGGGCACGTGAACCCATTCGGTTTCCACGTTGGTGGCGCCGGCCTTCGCACGCTGGTAGCCCCCAGACGTTGTCGGCACGCGGACGCGGTAACGGTTGCCACTAATCTCCCAATCTATCTCGGACAAATGCATCGCTTCGCTACCATCGCAGCACAGATCCCCTTTTCGGTCGTGAAGCGTCTCAAACCACTTCGACAGATCAGTCCGATTGTGATCGTGCGCGAGCACGGCGCCGGTCCATACCATCAGCGCGACGGCGAACAGAATACGGAACATAGGCGTCAATCCAAATCGTCAGATAACAAATCGGCGCAGGTCAAGGGAGGAGATATCGCCGGATCAGTCCACTGGCACAACGAACGGCCCGGGTACTTCGCCAGCCTCAGCAAACGGCACGCGTAGCCCATTCAGAAGAATCACTCGGAGGCGCACGGCGCCTGAATAGTGGTTTGCTGCGAGCTGGGGCTCGCCAGGCCAACGGTGACTAGACTGGGATGGTCCGCAGCCTGAGCTATTTTCAGTCTGTTCGCCCGTGGCTTCAGAACATCGATCTGATGGGGAGAAGCCGGCATACCAGCCAACATTAGGTTTGGCGTAACCGAACTCTCCTCCACTTGGGCTGCACCCAGCACTGCCACTTGATGCCGCGAGATCGGGAAGCCCGTAAGTTCAAAGGTTGGAAGATGCAATGCGCACGCATTCGCATGATTGGTCGCCACGAGTCCGATGGCGGCGACGGCGGTCACAATCAAGAACTGCCTCTTCATGGGGTTCCCCCTGTTCGATTGGAGATATTCCCACCACGAATTCCATACGCACCTTAGCCGTAGTCAAAAACGCGCTATGTGAACCTGTTCACTATAAGTCGGGAAAAACATGCAAAGGTTCGGGCGGATCAGAACACTTTTCGTCCAACGCTGCAGCCTATGCGTCGATGAACGCGCTCTTGTGTGACCGCGTCTTCGGAAAACAGGTGTCCGAATGAAACCGGTGCTTCTCCTCGTTCTCTGTGGCGAACACGCGTCCGTTGGCGTAGCGGCGCGACACTGCAGCCAAAGGAGAACCGACCGGCGACGAACGGGAAACCTGGCTTTGCGCTTATACAAAATGCTGCTACAAACGCCGCCCCTACGCGGGCGAAAAGCCTAGGTTTATCAATGATGAAGCTGGCTGGCTGTGGTATCCACCCAACTGTACCAGCGCCATCCAAATTGCCCCCGCTCCCCAATCGCCGTACAACCTTGCCGCATTATCCCGGTTGCGGAATGATAACTGGCTTAACTCAGGCTTCCTCGGGATAGCAATGTCAGACCGTGGCGAGGTCAGCCGCAAGCTCGTCGCAGTCTTCGCAGCGGATGTCGAAGGCTACAGCCGCCTCATGGGCGCTGACGAGGTAGGCACGCTCAAAGGCCTGACCGAACGGAGAGCAATCCTCGACAGGCTCATTGGGGAACACAGGGGCCGCATAGCCAACACGGCGGGCGACAGTGTCCTTGCGGAGTTCGGAAGCGCCGTGGACGCCGTGCAGTGCGCGGTGGAGGCACAGACTGCTTTGACCGAAGCGAACTCCAGTCTCGCGCCTGATCGCTGCATACTTTTCCGCATCGGTATCCACATCGGTGACGTAATGATACGCGCTGGGGACCTCTTCGGCGACGGTGTGAACATTGCCGCGCGGCTACAGTCGATTGCGAAGCCGGGAGGCGTGTGTATTTCCGCTGTGACGCACGATCAGGTGCGCAAGGTCTTGCCGGTGACCTTTGTGGACCTTGGTGTTCAGCAGGTGAAGAACATCCAAGAGCCAATCAGGGCCTATCAGGTGGGTGCGCTGAGGGAAATGCGAGAGGCTGCTTCCGCGCGTGTTGCTGAGACTGAGAGCCCGCCTCCGCTACCCGACAAGCCTTCCATTGCGGTTCTGCCGTTTGAGAACATGAGCGGCGACCCCGAACAGGAATACTTCGCGGATGGGATGGTTGAGGAAATCACTACCGCGCTCTCGCGGTTCAGATGGTTGTTCGTGATCGCTCGCAATTCGAGCTTCACCTTCAAAGGCAAAGCCGTCGATATAAAGGAGGTCGGACGCAGGCTCGGCGTGCGCTATGTCCTTGAGGGGGCCGTGCGCAAGGCATCGGGGAAGGTTCGGATCACAGGACAGTTGATTGATGCGGTGACGGGAGCACATCTATGGGCGGACAGGTTCGAGCGTGACTTAACGGACGTTTTCGCTCTCCAGGATGAAGTCACGGTCGCCGTTGTCTCAGCCATTCGGCCAAAGTTGCTTCAAACGGAAATTGCAATGGCGATGCGGCGGCGGCCAGAGAACCTTACCGCCTATGATTTCTATCTCCGGGCCTTGCCGCAGTTTTACCTAACCACCGCCGAAGGTTTGGCCGAGGCGATCAGGCTGGCTCATCGCGCTTTGGAGCTTGACCCTCGGTTCGGCTTCGTCGCGGCTCTGGCAGGTCTCGGTCACATGCAAAGGGTCCTTTTTGGCTATGCGGCCGATGCTCAATTCGAGCGCAAGGAAGCAGTCCGGCTCTTTCGTTTGGCTTTAAGCGTCGACGATGGTGATCCGGAAACGTTGGCATACGCTTGCTTAATCTCGGCGTTCATGATCGGCGATTGTGAAAGTGAGATCGAAATGGCTGACCGGGCGGTCGCGCTCAACCCGAATTCATTTGCCGCATGGAGCAGCAGAGGCCATGTCAATAGAATTGCGGGGCGGCCGGAGGAAGCGGTCCGGAGCTTTGAACGCGCCATGCGCGTGAGCCCGGTAGACCCGCGGCTACGTCATACGTTTGCTGGGATGGGGCTTGCCTTGATTGAGCTTGGTCGCTTTGACGAGGCCATCGCGGCGGGGAAGAAAGCCCAACGTCAGAGCCCCTTTTTTGGGCCAGCTTATCGCTGTCTTGCGTCCGCTTTCGCCCATCTCGGACGTGACGCTGAGGCGCGTGAGGCGGCGGCGCGTCTGCTTGAGGTCGATCCCGGCTTTACAATATCTGCATGGATCGCTCGGGGTGGACAATCAAACGCAAAGCTGCAGATCGAGGGCCTTCGGAAAGCGGGGCTGCCCGAATGAGCCTGGTGTCCCGCCTCGTTCCCTGTAGCGAACGCATAGCCCTGTGAATCTCGACGGCGGCCGCGCCAGACAGCGGCTCCCTTAACCGCGCGTTTACCATAAGTGCGTCATCGTGCTCCCCTTACTTTATTCGCGGTGGAGCTGATTTGGATGGCGCAGCGCGGTTTCAGCAGATCAATACCGGATGGGGAGAACGTCCTTGGGCTTGCAAGGTCCTCCTCGCCCAACACGGGTGCTCGGGCTCTCGGGCTCGTATATCAGGCAGCGGATTTATTCCGCAGCATGGAGGAGAGTGTTCGCGAGACGGAAGCGCGAGCCGAGGCCGCTGAGCGGGCGCAACGCGAACTCATAGCCACGACAGAGCGCAAGCTAAGGGAAGCCTCTATGGCTCTCGAGGAAGCCCAGAAGCGCATCGAAGCTCAGCAAGATCAGTTGACGGCAATCGAGTTTCGCGCTCAGGCGGCCGAGGCTGATGCCCGCGAAGCAAAGCAGACACTGGCGCTGGTCGAGGAAGCCATCCGCAGGCGGCTACTCTTCACAAGCACCGATGCGGACAGCAGGTTGACGGCAGTCGCTTAACCTGGTTTGCGCGACGTAGACTACCGCGTCGGCCTGGACAGCTTGGCCGGCAAGAATGCGGCCCGCCGGCAGCTTGAGTGCGCACATCACTCGCCACCCTAGGAGATCACGGCTTTGATCTGCGCGGTGTCCGCAAACTCAATCAGCTCGACGATCTTGCCGTCCTGAAATTTGAACAGGTCCATGACCTCGGTGCTGAAGGTTTTCCCGGTGGGGCGATATCGGACGACGATGCGGCAGTGCACCGCAGCACTTTGCCCTTCGACCAACTCGCTCAGGATTTCGCGCTCTATGAAGTCGAAATTGGCAATGAACTGGCCGAAGGCCCCTCGCAAGGTCGGGTGGCCCTGAGCACTCCCGGTCAGTTCGAGCGCGCTGTTGTCGCCGACCAGAGTGAACACACCTTCGGGATGAAAAGCTCCCACGAGGCCCTCCACGTCGCCGCTACCGCGCGCCGCGTAAGCGCTTCTAATGACTTCGAGCATGTCTTCGCGATGTCCCATATCCGCCTCCTGCAACACGCCTCATCGCAGGGTAGCTACCTTCGCGTGCAAAGGCAAAATCTATAACGCTGGGCGCAAACTTGATCGATGCCTGCTTGGCCCGCCAGCACGGGCCGATCCCGGGAAGTAACTCGTCATCCGGCTGGCGGCTGCTGTGGCTGATCTGGCGCTGACTTGCGGATCTCTCGGATATGCTTCGAACCAAGCTCAACGCGCTGGTTCAATGCGGCGGCATTGGCGGATGCGTTAAGATGTACGTCCACGTGATGAACGCCATCAGCAATATCAGCAACCCGGCAATCATAGATGCCGCCGCTAGACTACGGAATCTCAGGGAGAGCTGCTTTGAAACTTTTGCACTCGCCGCATGAAGACCAAGACTTCGGTTTTCGATAGCCATCAATCCGACGGAGAGCGCAACGAGAAAAATGCCGACAAACACCGTCGGAGCCAGTATCAGATCCATGTGCTGGAACTTAGTGAGGTATGTCGTTATGGAGGCTGCGGCGCCCGATGCCCCTAGCAAGGCGATCAGTGCCTTGAAAAGAGCGACCCACTGGTGCTCCTGCGTTGGGGATAGCTCGGCCAGCATGGGCCAGTTCTGTGCGAGATGATCGTGTAAGAGCATTTGCATGGGCCGCATCCTGCTATGAGGTTCGGCGCAGCATAATCTCCGGCAACCTTGACGGGCGTGACATATCTCACACCGGATCTGTAGCGTTCGATTTTTACGGAATTTGTTCGGACCGCTATTGCAGATGCGCGACGAGTAACACGACGGCCGGCAGCGTCACCGCAGCCAGCACCGTCCCCAGCGCAACAGCCCCCGATACCGGGTTCACCAGCCGCTGATACTGAACCGCAAAGATGTAGGCATTCGCGCCGGTCGGCATCGCCGCGAACAGCACGACCACGTCGGCCGCCAGCGGCGGAAGGTTAAGCAGCTTTGCCAGCACGAACGCGGCCGCCGGCATCGCCAGCAGCTTGAGCGCGCTCATCACGACGATGCTGAGTTTCTCGCCCTTGACCTCGAAGCGGAACAGGTTGATGCCGAGCGCGATCAGCGCAGCCGGCGATCCCGCCTGTGCGAGCAGCTCGATCGTCCTGTCGACGACGGGATGAAGGCCGAGCCCTGTGAAACGCCAGATGAGGCCAAAACCGATCGCCAGCATGATCGGGTTGCGCGCCAGATCCAGAATCACCGGCAGGATGATCGACAGGGCCGAGCCCTTCTGCTTGCGGTCGACGAGCTCCATCTGCAGCGTGCCGCAGAGCCAGAGCAGCGGCGTGTTCACCGACAGGATCAGGGCCATCGGCCCTGCGGACTCATTTCCCAGCGCCGAGAGCGTCAGGGGAATGCCGAGCATCACGATATTGCCGTAGACCGAGCCGATCGCGAACACGACGCCGTCCGCGCGGTCGTCGCGCCGCTCGCGCAGCAGGGCTGACAGCGCGAGCGCCGCGATCCAGGTGATGGCCAGCGCGCCGTAATAGGCGCCCCACATCCGAAAGGCGCTGAGCTGAGGGAATTCCGACACGACGATGGTGCGGAACATCAGCGCGGGAATCGCGATGCTGAAGGCGAATTCGGAGATGCCCTTGTGCGCGCTCTCGGAGACGAAGCGAAACAGCACCGCCGCATAGCCGGCCGCGATCAGGGCAAACACCGGCGCGACGATCAACACGGTAGCCATGCGGCCCTCACCTTGAGGGGATATCCGCTGACCACCCCACACACCCTCGATGCTGGCATATTGCCGCTGATTTGCCCGACGTGTCAAATTGATTTCGTAAAATCCGTAGAATTCCTACTTTGCATGGGGTTGTTTTCGAGCTTTTTGTTTGAGGAGGCGGCGCTCCCTCTCCCGCAAGCGGGCGAGGGGGTCCGATCTCCCTCGTGGCCACAATCGAGTCTGATCTCGTCACACTCGAGATGCCTGTTGCCCGGAGCGCACAGCTTTCGGTTTTCGTTTCGCGGCTCGGTTGCCAACGCGGAAGGCTTCACCCACTATTCTCTCCGACTTGGAAAGATAGGGGGGATCATGCTGGCGTTTCGTTTCGAGAAGTTCCTGGTCGCGGCGATCTCCGCGATCGCCCTGGCCGTCATCGTCCAGCCTCGCGCAAGCCTCGCCTATACGCCCGAGCAGCAGCAGGCCTGCTCGCCCGACGCGATGCGGCTGTGCGGCGAGTTCGTTCCGAACGTCGACGCCATCACCGCCTGCATGATCCAGAAGAAGTCGCAGCTCTCACCGCAGTGCGCGGTGTTCTTCCGCCAGGGGCCGGAACCGGGCGAGGCAACCGGTCAGCCCGTCAACATCAAGCCGGTGGCGAGGAAGAAGACCTCGAGCAGGCCGGCGGCGAAGAAGACCACGGCGAGCAGCAAGTCCGGCAAGAAGAAGCCGAAAGCCGACGATACCTAGCGCCTCGCGAAAGAACTCCAGCATCAGGCAAGCTGCGCTCCCTCTCCCGCTTGCGGGAGAGGGTGGGGAGAGGGTGTCTCCACGATCGAGAACCCCCGAGAGGAAAGAGCACTCACCCGCCGCGCTCTTCGAGCGCCATAGCCGAAGCTTCGCTTCGGCGTTCTTCAGAGACGGCCGCCAAGGGCGGCCTATGCTTCCCCGCAAGCGGGGGAGGTTACCGAGACCACGGCTTACACCTCTGAGTAAAAATCACTCAGTGATGATGTGTGATGTCAGCTGAAGGACTCCTTTTGTTCGCGTCACTCCGCGAACTCGTTGCAGCAATTTGCCCTCGCCCGACTGCAAAGAGTCGGGAATCGATTTGCTCGGGCAGGTTGCGTGCCGCCGTTTCCCGAACGATTGCTCGAAAAATGCACGATTTGCCGTCGCGAACGGTCATTCATGGCAATTCATGTCCGTGACCCCGCGTGCAGTGTGACTCAAAAGCCAACACGCCTTTTATTTCGTGGCTTCAACGCAACTCCCGGTAAATTTTTCTTTCACGAATCAGCGTGCTGATTCATTTTCGCGACCTGGGGTCAATCTGGAGGCCAAGGGTATGAACGTTATTGTTTTTGCATCGCGTAAAGGCGGCTCGGGCAAGAGTACCCTTGCTGCTCATCTCGCCGCGCAGATCAAGGCGAGTAAACAAGTTCTGCTCGTCGATGCGGATCCGCAGGGCTCGCTCACGCTGTGGCACAAGCTGCGTGGCACCAACGAACCGCCGATCAAGGCTGCCGTCAACTCGGTCAGCGGCATCGTCTCCGCTGCCAAGCGCGACGGCTATGAATGGGTGTTGATCGACACGCCGCCGAACCTGTCGGCCGTCGTCGACGACGCGATCAAGAACGCAACCATGGTGGTCATTCCGGCGCGGCCTGGCGTGTTCGACGTCAACGCGGTGCAGGAAACCATCCAGATGTGCCGCGCGGCGCGCAAGCCCTACGCGGTCGTGCTCAACGGCGCACCCGCCCGTCGCGACGAAGCCGAAAGCCCGATCGTCACCATCGCCCGCGAGGCGCTCGCCAAGTTTCGCGCGCCGGTCTGGGGCGGCCAGATCACCAACCGCTCGGACCTGCTGATGGCGCTGAGCCACGGCGAGGGCGCACGGGAATATCAGGCCGAGAGCCGCGCCGCGCAGGAGATCGCGAGGCTGTGGGCTGCGATCGAGCGTTCAGTCAAGGCAATCCGAGGCACGGCGTCGGCATCCGGCGCAATGCACAAGCAGGCCGCGTAGTTTTCATTATTCATTTTCTAGGTACGAAAAACGCGCGGTTGGCCCGCGCGTTTTGCGTTTCAGGTGCCGGTGGAAGCTCTTTAGGTAAGCATGATCTGATCGGAAAACCGGTATCCACTTTTCCGGATCATGCTCTACGCCACCATCAGCATGTAGAACACGATCACCGGTGACAGCGTCAGGATGACCGACCAGATGCCGGCGGCCCAAAGGATGTCCTCGGTGGTAAAGCCCTGCTGCTCGGCGGCCTGGTAGCCAGGCGCCATGTCATTTCGAGTATTCACTAAACGCCCCCGCGAGTTCTTCGCTTGCGGGCTCGAGTGATACTAGAAACGTTTTAACATCCGCCTCGCTGGTTCCCGGACAATTCGAGCACGGACGCTACCGCCGATTAACTATCCTCGCGTCAGCCCGCGAGCCAGACGCGAAACAGCAGCACCGGCATCAGGCCGAGCATCAGGGCCCAGAAGCCGAACGACGAGATTACCAGAAGTCCTTGCATGAGATCGGCGGGCGCGAAGTGTTCCGCGGCCGTCGGCCGGATACGATGTCCCATGGTTTCCCCCTATGGATTGGTCCTTGAGAGAAACGATAGGGCGCGATGCGTAAACGAGCCGTGGATGCGCCATGCGGCGCCTGCGAAGGCCGTTGAGGCGCGGTTAACCACAGGCGCGGCTGCTTCACTGCCTCTCCCCGCAAGCGGGGAGAGGCAAAGCGACTTATCTTCTTCACGATCTCGCAGCTGCTAGAGCCACTCGCCGTGCCTCCGCCTGATGTCGTCAATCCGCTCCAATGCCGATGTCATGACGTCTTCGGTCAGGCCGATATCGCGGCGCAGCCAATCGGACATCGGATACGTCTCGACTCGGCCCCACTCAGGTCTGCATGAAAGGCGTTGCCATGCCGCCGTCAGGGCGTGGAGCCACCGACGATTCCCCATAGGCCGATTTTTCCGACCTCCGCGCGATCTCGCGATCGAGCGCAGCAGCGAGCTCGCTTCCGATCTCGACCATCGGCAGGCGCACCTCGGGACTTTCGATGAGGCCTGTTCGCCATAGCCAATACTTCGCCGGCGCCGGGCTCGGCTCGGCGAACAACAGCCGCGTCAGCTCCGAAACCTGCTGCCAGCGCGCGAGCGCGGTGTCGGCATTGCCGCGCTTCAGCTCGGTTTGGATCGCAGCAAAGGTTGCGGTCTCGATGTGGGCGGAGAGCAGGATGGCGCCGTCGGCGCCGTCACTCAGCGCCTCATGGGTGTGCGCGTCCTCGCCGGTCAGCACACGAAAGTGATCCGGCTTGTCGCGGAGCAGCGCGACGGATTGCTCGCGGCTCGCGCTGCAATCCTTCAGGCCGACGATGTTGGGATGGTCGGCGAGGCGGAGCAGCGTCTGGTTCGTGAGATTGATGCCGGTGCGATAGGGAATGTTGTAGAGCACGATCGGCCAGGCGGCGTGATCGGCGAGCGCCTCGAAATGCGCCAAGAGGCCGCGCTGCGATGGCCGCAGGTAGTAGGGGCTCGCGATCAGATAACCGTCGATCGGCCAGTCTGCGGTCTCATCCAGGCTTTCCTTCAGCCGCGCGGTGTCCGCGCCGGAGAGGCCAAGAACGATGGGAACGCTGCGGCGGTGCGCGGCGAGCTCCTCGCGCACGGTTGCGACGAGGCGCTCGAGCTCGGCGCCCTTCAGCGTCATGCCCTCGCCGGAGGTCGCGCCCAGGATAAAGCCGTCGACCGCCTCGCGCGCATAGTGCCGCGTGAGCTGCCGCAGCGAGCGCTCGTCGAGACGGCCGTCGCGAAACGGTGTCACCAGAGGCAGCCAGAGGCCCTGCAATTGTTGTCTCAGATCGGTCATGTTCCATCTCCTTTTCAGTTGAGGTCTGAGACGGAGGGCACATGAAAAAACCCCGTCCAGACGGCGGGGTTTTCGGGATCGCGACGATGACGAAGGTTTAGCGCGCGCAAACATCCCTGAGCCCCGGATGGGGGGCTTTTTTCGAGGCGATCGCCTTCGAGAGAATTGCGCACGAATTCGTGATCATCGTGTGCAAATGATGCGGGGGATATGTGGAACTGTCAATACACGCGGAAAGCGAAGGCCGAATTGGCAGAAAAAAAGCCGGACCCGAAGGGCCCGGCTTAGGTATTGGCCACGTGAGGCCGACACAATCACCTTCCAAGAGGGATTACTGAACTCCCGCGCCACTGGAGGAGGGGGACAAATGCGCAACGCGAAGGCTCAGCGTGGAGAGAGTATGGGCTCGGCTAGAGCCCTGCAGCAACAGCCGAGGTCGCATGTCAGTCATGCGGAAATCAGGAAGGCCAGCGTTGCGCCTTGCTCACCACGAAATCGCGGAACACCTGCACGCGCGCGACCGTCTTCAACTCCTCGGGATAGACGAAATAGGTATCGAGTTGAATCGAGTCCGATTCGCCGAACAGTTGCACGAGGCGGCTGTTTTCTTCGACGAGGTAATCCGGCAGCGCCGCAATCCCAAGGCCCTGCTGACAGGCGCGTACGAGACCGAGGATGTTGTTGACCTTGAAGTAAGCCTCGCGCGGGCCCGAGCCGTTGCGCGCCGCTTCGACCAGCCAGTTGCGGTTCTGCAAATGCGGCGCGAAGTTGCCGTCGGCGAGCGTGATGATGCGGTGAGCATCGAGCTCCTCGAGCGTGCGCGGCGTGCCGAAACGCTTGATGTATTCCGGCGAGCAATAGGCATGGAAGCCCATCGCGAAGAGCTTGCGCTGGATGAGATCCGGCTGCGTCGGCTTGCGGGTGCGGATCGCAACATCCGCTTCGCGCATCGAGAGGTCGAGCTCCTCGTCGGTCACGATCAGCGAAATGCGGATCTCCGGGTACAGTGCCGTGAACTCGCCGAGCCGCGGGATCAGCCAGTTGATGCCGACGCCGGGCGTGGTCGTGATCTTGAGGTCGCCGCTCGGCCGCTCGCGGCTGTCGGTCAATTTGGCGCGCGCGGCCTGGAGCTGCATGAACACGTCATGCGCGGTGCGGAACAAGAGGTCGCCCTGCTCGGTGAGGATCAGGCCGCGGGCATGGCGGTGGAAGAGCGAGACCGAGAGCTCCTGCTCCAGCGCCGAGACCTGGCGTGACACGGCCGACTGCGACAGGCCGAGTTGCTCGCCCGCATGCGTGAAGCTGCCCGCTTCCGCCGCCGCGTGAAACACCTTCAGCTTGTCCCAGTCCATATCGGTAAATCCGTCGCGTGTTCGAGGCATGATCGCTATTCCGCTGCCGCGCGCTCGCTGGCGCGCAAGGCCAAGAAACGTTCGGCTTCGAGTGCGGCCATACAGCCGAGGCCTGCGGCCGTCACGGCCTGGCGATAGGTTTCATCGGCGACGTCGCCGGCCGCGAACAGGCCGGGCACCGAGGTGGCGGTCGAGTTCGGGGCGACCTCGACATAGCCCGACGGTTTGAGTTTCACCTGGCCCTTCACGAGCTCGGTCGCCGGCGCGTGCCCGATGGCGATGAAGACGCCGTCGGCCTTCACTTCGGTGAGCGTGCCGGTCTTGACGTTCTTCAGTCGCACATGGGTGACCTTGTTCGGGTTCTCGGTGCCGCAGATCTCGTCGACGGCTGAATCCCAGATCACCTTGATCTTCGGGTGCTTGAACAGACGCTCCTGCAGGATGCGCTCGGCGCGGAAGTGATCGCGCCGATGCACGATGGTGACCTGCGAGGCATGGTTGGTCAGGTACAGCGCTTCCTCGACCGCGGTATTGCCGCCGCCGACCACCACGACTTCCTTGCCGCGGTAGAAGAAGCCGTCGCAGGTGGCGCAGGCCGACACGCCACCGCCCTGGAATTTCCCTTCGGACGGCAACCCGAGCCAGCGCGCTTGCGCGCCTGTGGCGAGGATCACGGTGTCGGCGAGATAGACGTCGCCGCTGTCGGAGGTGAGGCGGAACGGCCGCTGCGCGGTCTCCAGCTTGGTGACGAGGTCGGTGACGATCTTGGTACCGACATGGACCGCCTGCTTCTCCATCTGCTCCATGAGCCAGGGACCCTGGATCACGTCGGCAAAGCCCGGATAGTTCTCGACGTCGGTGGTGATGGTGAGCTGGCCGCCCGGCTGGATGCCCTGGATCAAGATCGGCTCGAGCATCGCACGCGCGGCATAGATCGCCGCGGTGTAGCCGGCGGGGCCGGAGCCGATGATGACGACCTTGGCATGGATGGGCGCGCGCATGTGGACCGGTGCCTCTCTCTTGGGGGAGTTGCAGCGCGGGCGCGGATAGTGCCTGGGAAGGCGCCGCGGAGGCGCTGAAATGTCAGTTGCTAATCTAAGCCATCTGGCGAGCTATGCAAGAATTGCAGCCCATGTCGGCGGATTTTTCCCCCCGGGAACAAAAGACCGTTGCGCTGCACGCGCAATAAAATTGCGCATCTTGGCGGGACTGGTTATGAGGATTGCGACGAAGCCACCCGATACCGCCCTAAAGCCAGGAGTTCCAATCACGTGTCGCGGAACCTAGACGAGATCGATCTCAAAATTCTCGCCGAGATCCAGGCTGACGGACGAATCACCAATGTCGAGCTGGCCAAGCGCGTCGGCATTTCGCCGCCGCCCTGCCTGCGCCGTGTTCGGGCGCTCGAGGAGGAAGGTTTCATCCACGGCTATCGCGGGCTGCTCGATTCGCGAAAGCTCGGCTTCGACGTCACGGTGTTCGCCGCCGTCCATTTGTCGAGCCAGGCGGAGGCGGATTTGCGCGCCTTCGAGCAGTTCGTGCGCGCCGAACCGCTGGTGCGCGAATGCTGGATGCTGTCGGGCGAGGTCGATTTCATCCTGAAATGCGTCGCGCCGGACATGGCGACGTTCCAGGATTTCGTCACGCATCTGACCGCCGCGCCGCACGTGCGCAACGTGCGGACCTCGCTGGTGCTGCACAATTCGAAATACGAAGCCGCCGTGCCGCTCGAGGTAAAGGGGCGGCGCTGAAGCAAGACTCATCCTTGCCGCATGGCGTCCACGCTGATCGGACCGCCGCCGGCGGAGGCAAGATAAAGGCAGGCAAAGCAGAACAGGATCGCCAGCGTCCCCTCGTTGACGAGCGGGAAGAAACTGTTCGGCAGATGCTCGATGAAATAGGCGAACGCCATCTCGCCCGACAGGATGAAGGCGACGAGGCGTGTGAACAGGCCCAGCATCAACAGGCCGCCGAACACCAGCTCGATCATGCCGGCGATGCCCCAAAGCGACAGCGGCGTGACGTCCGCGAACATCTCGACCGGCGGAAACTTGAACAGTTTTGCCACGCCGAACTGGAACAGCAGAAGTCCGGTGATGAAGCGGAACAAGCTGAGCAGATAGGGCTGGCTCTGCGCGGCGATACGATCGACGTCCATCGTGTCCTCCCTTGATGCAGCCAAGAGAGCATGGCCGAGGATGTCATGGTTCACAATCGCGGCCGTTTACAATCGTGCAACGACCGAGAGACAAAAAAGCCGCGCTGGTCGCGCGGCTTTTCCCTTCGGTACCGCGGCACGGATTACCGCCACTCGACCTTGGTGATCTCGTACGCCTTGGCGCCACCGGGCGTGTTGACCTCGACGGAGGCGCCCTTCTTCTTGCCGATCAGCGCGCGGGCGAGCGGCGAGGTGATGGAGATGCGGCCCTTCTTGGCGTCGGCCTCGACCTCGCCGACGATCTGCCACACCGTCTTCTTCTCGGTGTCCTCGTCGACCAGCGTCACGGTGGCGCCGAACTTGATGGTGTCGCCGGACAGTTTCGAGATGTCGATGATGTCGGCGCGCGCGAGCTTGTCCTCGAGCTCGGCGATCCGGCCCTCATTGTGGGACTGCTCTTCCTTCGCGGCATGATATTCCGCGTTCTCCGACAGGTCTCCGTGTGAGCGCGCCTCGGCGATATGCTCGATGATCCGCGGACGATCCACGGACTGGCGATGCTTCAATTCTTCTCCGAGCGCGGCAAATCCGGCCGAAGTCATCGGAACCTTTTCCATCTCTTCTCTCGTCCTTCGGCCCCGCGCCCACAAAAACGGAGGGCGCAGCAACCTTGATTCGTCGGTGATCCCGGGGCTGAACACACGGCCACCGGAACGTTATGTGGGGCTGGCGCCGGAACAGAACAACCACATGGCCGGACAGTTCCTCCGGCCATTGTAGCTTCATTGCCAATCACTTAGCGCGGGCTTGGCCCCCGCTAACGATCAGGTTTCCGAAAAGTAGCTCTGCAGGGTGCGAACCTCAAGGTCCCCGCCCAGATAAGCGCGGATGCCCTGCGCGGCCGCCACGGCCCCGGAAAGAGTGGTGTAATACGGCACTTTATGCAAGAGGGCTGCGCGCCGCAGCGAACGGCTGTCGGCAAGCGCCTGCGGGCCTTCCGTGGTGTTGAAGACGAGCTGGATGTCGCCATTGGTAATGGCGTCGACGATGTGCGGCCGGCCCTCCAGCACCTTGTTCACCTTCTCGGTAGGAATGCCCTGGTCGGCCAGGAAGCGCTGGGTGCCCGAGGTGGCCAGCACCTTGAAGCCGACGGATTGCAACAACCGCACCGCGTCCGCAATGCGGTTCTTGTCGCTGTCGCGCACCGAGACGAACACCGTGCCCTTGCGTGGCACGCGGGTGCCGCCGCCGAGCTGGCTCTTGGCGAACGCGACCTCGAAGGAGCGGTCGATGCCCATGACCTCGCCGGTCGAGCGCATCTCCGGACCGAGCACCGTGTCGACGCCGGGGAAGCGGGCGAAGGGGAACACCGATTCCTTGACGCCGACATGCTTGAGCCGGGCCTTCTTCAGCTTGAAGTCGGCGAGCTTCTCGCCGGCCATGATGCGGGCGGCAATCTTGGCGACCGGCGTGCCGATCACCTTGGCGACGAACGGCACCGTGCGCGAGGCGCGCGGATTGACCTCGAGCACGTAGATCTCGCCGTCCTTGATGGCGTATTGCACGTTCATCAGGCCGACGACGTCGAGCCCGAGCGCGAGCTCGCGGGTCTGCCGCTCCAGCTCCTCGATCATCTGGGCATCGAGCGAGTAGGGCGGGAGCGAGCAGGCGGAGTCGCCGGAGTGTATGCCGGCTTCCTCGATGTGCTCCATGATACCGACGATGAAGACGTCCTTGCCGTCGCAGAGGCAGTCGACGTCGACCTCGGTGGCGTCAGAGAGATAGCGATCGAACAGCAGTGGGTTCTTGCCGAGCACGGTGTTGATCTGCCCGGTCTTGTCGTTGGGGTAGCGCGCCTTGACGTCGGCGGGCACGAGCTCCGGCAGCGTGCCGAGCAGATAGTCGTTGAGCTGGTTCTCCTCGCGGATGATCTGCATCGCGCGGCCGCCGAGCACGTAGGACGGACGCACCACCAACGGCAGCCCGAGATCGGCGGAGACGAGCCGCGCCTGCTCGACCGAATAGGCAATGCCGTTCTTCGGCTGCTTGAGACGAAGCTTGTCGAGCACGCGCTTGAAGCGGTCGCGGTCTTCGGCGAGATCGATGGCGTCGGGCGAGGTGCCGAGGATCGGCACTTCGGCAGCTTCCAGCGCACGCGCGAGCTTCAGCGGGGTCTGGCCGCCGAACTGCACGATCACGCCATGCAGCGTGCCCTTGCTGCGCTCGGTCGCGATGATCTCGAGCACGTCCTCGGCCGTGAGCGGCTCGAAATACAGCCGGTCGGCGGTGTCGTAGTCGGTCGACACCGTCTCCGGGTTGCAGTTGACCATGATGGACTCGTAGCCGGCGTCATGCAGCGCGAAGCAGGCGTGACAGCAGCAATAGTCGAACTCGATGCCCTGGCCGATGCGGTTCGGGCCGCCGCCGAGGATGATGACCTTCTTCCGGTCCGACGGTTCGCTCTCGTCCGCAACTGCGCCTGCGAACGGCGCCTCATAGGTCGAATACATATAGGCGGTGGGCGAGGCGAACTCGGCGGCGCAGGTGTCGATGCGCTTGAATACGGGGCGGACGCCGAGCGCGTGGCGCTTTGCCGTCACATCGGCTTCCGTGCTCTCCGACAGCACCGCGAGTCGCGCGTCCGAAAAGCCCATGGCTTTCAGCGTGCGCATGCCGAAGGCATTTTGCGGCAGGCCGTTCTTGCGGACCTTGTCCTCCATGTCGACGATGCAGCGCATCTCGGCGAGGAACCAGGGGTCGATCTTGCAGGAGTTGAAGATCTCGTCGTTGGACCAGCCGAGCCGCATCGCCTGCGCCACCTGGAGCAGCCGGTTCGGCGTCGGCGTGCCGAGCGCGGCGCGGAGCGCGTTCTTGTCGTCGCCCTGGCCCAAGCCCTCGATCTCGATCTCGTCGAGACCGGTCAGCCCGGTCTCGAGCCCGCGCAGCGCCTTTTGCAGGCTTTCCTGGAAGGTGCGGCCGATCGCCATGACCTCGCCGACCGACTTCATCGAGGTCGTCAGCGTGTGGGAGGCGCCGGGGAATTTCTCGAAAGCGAAACGCGGGATCTTGGTCACCACGTAGTCGATGGTCGGCTCGAACGAGGCCGGCGTCGCGCCGCCGGTGATGTCGTTGGCGATCTCGTCCAGCGTGTAGCCGATCGCGAGCTTGGCTGCGACCTTGGCGATCGGGAAGCCCGTCGCCTTCGACGCCAAAGCCGACGAACGAGAAACACGCGGGTTCATCTCGATCACGACCATGCGGCCGTCGGCCGGGTTGATGCCGAACTGCACGTTCGAGCCGCCGGTCTCGACCCCGATCTCGCGCAGCACCGCCAGCGAGGCGTCGCGCATGATCTGGTATTCCTTGTCGGTCAGCGTCAGCGCGGGCGCCACCGTGATGGAGTCGCCGGTGTGCACGCCCATCGGATCGAAATTCTCGATCGAGCAGACGATGATGCAATTGTCCTTCTTGTCGCGCACCACCTCCATCTCGAACTCTTTCCAGCCGAGAACGGATTCCTCGATGAGGACCTCGTTGGTGGGGGATGCATCGAGGCCGCGCTCGATGATGTCGAGGAACTCTTCCTTGTTGTAGGCGATGCCGCCGCCGGTACCGCCGAGCGTAAAGGACGGCCGGATGATCGCGGGCAGGCCGATCTCAGACAGCGCCATCATCGCCTGGCCCAGCGCATATTCCTGGTAGCGTTTGCGACGTTCGTTCTCGCCGAGCACCCACTGCTGGTCGAGTTTTTCCAGCGCTTCGCCGGACAGCTTCTCGCGTTCGGCATGGTATTTGTCACGGAAGGACTTCTTCAGTTCTGAGGCATTGGCAAGCCGCGACTTCGGTGTCTGGAGCCCGATCTTCTCCATGGCGTTGCGGAAAAGCTGGCGATCCTCGGCCTTGTCGATGGCGTCAGCGGTCGCGCCGATCATCTCGACGTCGAACTTTTCCAGCGTGCCTTGCCGGCGCAGCGACAGCGCGCAGTTGAGCGCAGTCTGGCCGCCCATGGTCGGCAGCAGCGCGAAGCCGCCGGGAATGACGTGACGTTCCTTCTCGATGATCTTGGCGACGATCTCGGGCGTGATCGGCTCGATATAGGTCGCATCGGCCAATTCCGGATCGGTCATGATGGTGGCCGGGTTGGAATTGACGAGGACGATGCGATAACCCTCTTCCTTCAGCGTCTTGCAGGCCTGGGTGCCGGAATAGTCGAATTCGCAGGCCTGGCCGATCACGATGGGACCGGCGCCGATGATCAGGATGGTCGAGATGTCTGTTCGTTTGGGCATAAGACTCGCGAACTGGAATTTGGGCACAAAAAAAGGGCGCGCTTGCCGCGCGTCCCCTGAAGCCGAAGCGCGATCAGCAAAAGTGGTAGCCGGTTTTGCGTCCGATCGCGCTTCGACTCTAAAAAAAGCGCATGATCTTCACGCCAAACCGCCCACACTTTGGCGGATCATGCGCCAGCGCGGGGGTCTCCCTCGCGCGCGGGTGGGTCTTAGACCAGATTCCGAGGCAGCGAAACCCCGAAAAACGCCCATCAACCGGCAATTTTTAAGGGTTTCGGCCGAGCCTGCCAGCCACGGGCAAGATGCACCAGAAGCGAGGTCGCAACGCTCGATCCGCCGACCCAGCCGAGATCGGTCGGCGAGAGCGCCGCCAGCACCGCGCCGCCCAAGGCGCCACCGATAGCGAAGCCGAGATACATGGCGGAGGCGTTGAGCGAAAGCGCGATCATCGAGGCTTGCGGCTCAATCCGGATGATGCTGGCAACCTGCGCCGGATAGAACGCCCAGCCCGAAATGCCCCAGAGGAAGATCGCGGCCAGCACGGCGTAATGGGCTTGGCCGGGCATTAGCTTCAGGACCAGCGAATGCAGGATCAGCGCGCTAGCCATGCCGGCGAGGCCGAGCGCCGCTGTGGCCAGCGTCCCGAGCCGGTCAGCGAGGACGCCGCCGAGCATATTCCCGATCGCGGCCGCTCCGCCGAAGACCAGCAGTGCAAGGCTGATCCTGGAGGCGTCGAAACCGAGGCTTTTCAGCGGGACCGCGAAATAGGTGAAGACGGTGAAGCCGCCGAGCGCCCACAGGGTCGTGATGAGAAGCGCGATCAGGACATTGCGGTGACGGGCCACGGCCAGCCGTTCTGCCAGCGAGGCTGCGTTGCGCGGCAGGCCACGGGGCAGGCCGAACAGCAGGCCCGCAAGCGCGACGGCCCCGAGCAGGGCGACCATGGCAAAGGTCGCACGCCAGCCGTACAGGCTGCCGATGAAATTACCCAGGGGAACACCGACCACGGTTGCAACCGTGAGGCCGGAGGTGACCAGCGCGACCGCGCGTCCGCGCCGCTCAGGAGAGGCAACCGCGACAGAAACGCCGAGCGCGGTAGGCATGCAAAGGCCGGCGCCGAACGCCATCAGCATCCGCGAGGCCAGCAGCAGCGGGAAGCCGGCAGCGACCACCGCCACCAGATTGCCGGCAATGAAGGTCGCGAGTGCCACCGTCAGCACGGTGCGGCGGTCGATATTGTTCAGCGTCACCGCCAGGATCGGCGATCCCACGGCATAGGTGAGGGCGTACACAGTGACCAACTGCCCGGCGGCCGATACCGAGATCGACAGGTCCGTCGCGATGGTCGGCAAAAGACCCGCAATGACAAAGGCTTCCGTCCCGATCGCAAAAGCGGCAAGCGCCAGCCAGAAGATGCGCATGTCCAGGCCTTCCTTTTAAGTTCAATGTTTGTTGAACTATTCGCCGCCCTTGTTCCGTTGTCAATTAGTTCAAGAACTATTGAACACAGCGGCCACATGGTTATAATCCGGCCTATGAGCCGCACGCCCTTGCACCCCACCCGCGAGCAGATCGAGCTGCCAATGGTTCTGGATTGCCTCAGCGATCCGATCCGGCTGGCGATCGTCTACCAACTCGCCCAGCAGGAACGTGTCAGCAGCGAACTGCGCTGTGGCGACTTCAGCGGCCTCGGGGCTAAGTCGAACCTCGCCTATCACTTCGGCAAACTGCGCGAATGCGGGCTGATGCAGACCCGAGTGGTGGGGACCAGCCGATTCATGCGGCTGCGCCGCGAGGATTTGCAAGCGCGTTTCCCGGGCCTGCTCGATGCCGTGATCAGCTCGGCCGCCAAGGATGCCGATCGGCTTCAGCTGCTGTCAGCGTGTGAAGTCGTGGAAGCGGATTGAGCTTTTGGGCGGGCAGTCCGTCTTCGCTTCCGCGCTGCTCCAGCTACGCCACGCTTCGCCGCTGCGGGCCTTGCGTGGCTGCGCCACGCGTAGCCCCGCAGGGGCGAAGCGTGGAGACCCGGCCTGGATTTGAACCAGGATAAAGAGCGATGCACTGCCCTCGCGTTGACGCTTCCGCCACCGGGCCAACCGGATCATGACCGATCGCGGTCGGGCAGGCCACTTCCACTCCTCGTTAACCCTAACCGCGTGCAAAGGGCGGGCGCGCGATGAAGGTCATGCGCCAGCGGTTATGTCCGATATTGGTGTGCGCGCGCTGCACCGAAAACCCCGCCGCCGCGAGCTTGGCGGTGATCTCGTCCTCGCTGTAGCGCTGGAGTCCGATGCGCGAGCGCAGGTGGCGGTAGTCGGACAGCGCGGTCGAGACTAGTCCGACCAGCGCATCCTTTAGAAAGCCGTGACGTGCGCCAAAGCTGAGCAGCGCCATCACGTCCCTGAACATGCCGACCTCGGGCTGGAGGATGTCGCCGAGCACCAGCTTGCCTGAAGGTTTCAGGAGCCGGCGGATCACAGAGAGCGCGGAGTCCAGCTCCGCCGACGTCATATACTGAATGACCGAGTTCATCACCACGAGGTCGATGGATTGCTCGGCCATCTTGCGCACGTCTTCAAGCGAGCGGACACGGATCCTGGTGTTCGGCGCAAAGCGCGCGATCAGCCGGCCACGCACGCCCGGCGCGGGTTCCGCCAGGATCAGCTTCCCGCAGGCATTCGCCACCTCGCTCGCCGACAGCGCCTCGCCGCAGGCATAGTCCAGCACCGTCGCGTCGGGCGAGGAGATGTAGCCGATGATGTCCCGCGCGATGATCTGGAAGTGCAAATCGCGATGCAGCTTGCTGACATAGATCGTGTGCGTGGAGTCGTAATAGTCGATCCAATCGTCCATGGTCTTCGAGGGTCCCGGCAAAGCGGTTCCGGGTCAGGAACCGGTGCTGCTCGCCTGCGTTAGGGGTGCGACGGCACGCCGTCAATGTCCGCGTCCTAACAGGAAGGTCTCCCGTGAGCAAAAAGCCAGATAACCACAAGATCTCATCCGATCTCGACACCCCGACCGATTTGGCATCCGCCTCGGTCGACAAGGTTTCGGAAGCGCTCAACGTGTTGCTTGCCGATGCCTTTGCGCTGTACCTGAAGACCAAGAATTTCCACTGGCACATCAGCGGCCGGCACTTTCGCGACTACCACCTGCTGCTGGACGAGCAGTCGGAAGCGATCTTCGCCACCACCGACCAGCTCGCCGAGCGCGTCCGCAAGATCGGCGGCGCCACGCTGAAGTCGATCGGCCAGGTCGCCAAGCTCAAGACCATCAAGGACAATGACGAGGATTACGTCCCGCCACGCGAGATGTTGCGCGAATTGATGCAGGACAACAAGCACGTCGCAGCCGCCATGCGCAAAGCGCACGAGGTCTGCGACGAAGCCGGCGATGTCGCGAGCGCGAGCCTTTTGGAAACCTTCATCGACGAGACCGAGCGGCGGACCTGGTTCCTGTTCGAGGCATCGCGTCAGGAAGGCAGCAACGCGGCGTAAGGGCGCAACTGCTGCAGGTTGGTGTTAGCCCCGCGGCTGCGTAGAGCGCAGCTCGCCGGGCCTCCTGCGGCCTTCCGTTACTCGTAAGATGGCATCGCCAGCGTCGGTTGCCGCTCCGTGAGCGCGCGGGCAGCGGCCATGCCGACCATCATAGCGATCACGAACAGGACCGAAGCCAAAGTGCCGTAGCCGAGGGCCACAAAGGCAGGGCCCGGACAGAAGCCGGCGAGACCCCAGCCGACGCCGAAAATCGCCGGCCCGACAATGATGCGTGGATCGAGATCGTTCCTGGCCGGCAGATGGAAGGTGTCGCCGAGCAGCGGTCGTTGTCGCTTCAGTACCATTCGGAAGCCGATGAAAGCGGTGGCGACGGCACCCAGCATCACGAACATCAGGCTCGGGTCCCACGATCCCGTGCGAATGGCGGCGAGATCGAGGAAATTGAGAACCTTCGCGGGATTCGACATGCCGGAGATCAAGAGCCCGGCTCCGAATATCAGGCCGATGGCAAACTGTATCAGGACAGACATGGCAGGCCTCACACGAGATGCCGGACGACGAACGTCGTTACGAAGCCGGTGGTCATGAAGATCAGGGTGGCTACAATCGAGCGGATCGACAGGCGCGATATTCCGCAGACGCCGTGCCCGGAGGTGCAGCCGTTGCCCCACACCGAGCCGAAGCCGACCAGCACGCCGGCGACGGCCAGAAGCACGCCGCCGGTCTCGATCGCTTGCGGTGGAAACTCGCCGGTGACGAGGCGCGCAAGCGCGGGCGCAGCGATGAGCCCGGCGATGAAGGCGAAGCGGCCCGCGGTAGCGTTATCGCCGAAGGGCGGCAGCAGACGCGCGGCGATGCCGCTGACGCCGGCGATCCGGCCGCTGACAGCCATCAGCATCACCGCGGAAAGCCCGATCAGGACCCCGCCCGCAAGCGAGGCCAGCGGTGTGAACGTGGTCGGCATGAGGATGCTCCTCAGAGAAAAACATAGTTGCTCATTATATTCGAAACCTTCTCGACGGGGAGCGGTCGGTCGGCGATCTCGCGGGCCTTGTCGGGCTGTCCTCGGCCGCATGTCGCAGCATCTCGGCAAGATGCGCGCTCGACCTGGTGAAGTGCTGCAGACGCTCTATCGGCTGCATTGCGCCGGAGTATGCTGCCGAAATAGCGCTAGGGACCTCGCCACAGCCGCATCAACGGCCCCTGCTTGCCCATTACGGGATCGCTCGGTGGCAGTTTCACCGCCGGTATAGTCTTCAGCGCTTTGACGTGGTTCCCTGGCGTTGGGCGCGTGACTTCCATCTTCGATCCGGGCGGATAGGCGCCGATCACGCAGAAATCGTCGCTTGCGCTGATGCGCTGATGTCCGGTGCCAGCGGGGAGGATCGCGACGTCGCCCGCCTTGATGTCGAGCTCCTGACCGTGATCGCCACCGAAGCGCACGCGGGCGTGGCCGCGCGCGACGCCGAGCACCTCATGCACGGTCGAATGATAGTGGAGATAATCGTAGACGCCGTTGCGCCACGTGCCGCCCCAGCCGTTCTCGGCGAACAGGCCTTCGATGGTTTCCTCGGGACGTTTCGGATCGAGCTTGACGGTGCCCTGATAGACCAGGAACGGCATGATATTGTTCGGCACGACGCCATCGTCTTCGAAGACGATCGCAAGCGGCTCGGCATTGTCGTGGACGACGGCCATGGTGGGCTCCGGACGCAGACTAGCAGGGTTCAACGAAGGGCGTCAGTCAACGTTCCCTCGCCATCCCGGGGCGACGCGTCAGCGTCGAACCCGGAATCCATCGTCCCACGGAGCTCGTTGCGCAATAGATTCCGGGCTCGCGCTTCGCGCGCCCCGGAATGACGAATAAAAATGCCCGGGGCGAGGCCCGGGCATGACGAATTCGAAAAGTAGGATCGCGAAAGCTTACGCCCGCTTCCTCTCGCGCATCAGATCGGCAAAGCGCTGGAACAGATAGTGCGAGTCGCGCGGGCCGGGCGAAGCCTCGGGGTGATACTGCACCGAAAACACCGGCTTGCCGTCGAGCTGGATGCCGCAATTGGAGCCGTCGAACAGCGACACATGGGTCTGGGTTGCGCCCTTCGGCAGCGTCTTCTCGTCCACGGCAAAGCCGTGGTTCATCGAGGTGATCTCGACCTTGCCGGTGGTCTCGTCCTTCACGGGATGGTTGGCACCGTGATGGCCCTGATGCATCTTCCTGGTCTTGGCACCGACGGCGAGGCCGAGCATCTGGTGGCCGAGGCAGATGCCGAACGTCGGCGTGCCCGACTTGATCACTTCCTTGATCACCGGCACGGCATATTTGCCGGTCGCGGCCGGATCGCCCGGGCCGTTCGACAGGAACACGCCATCCGGCTTCATCGCCAAAATGTCCTCGGCCGATGTCGTCGCCGGCACCACCGTCACCTTGCAGCCGACGCCAGCGAGCAGGCGCAGGATGTTGCGCTTGATGCCGTAGTCGATGGCGACAACGTTGTACGCAGGATTGTCCAGGCGGCCGAAACCCTGATTCCATTCCCAGGGCGTCTCGTCCCAGGTGAAGCGCTGACCCGAGGTGACCATGGGCACGAGGTCCATGCCCTCGAGGCCGGGCCATTCGCGCGCCTCTTCCTTCAGGCCGTGCAGGTCGAACTCGCCGTTCTTCGCGTGAGCGATCACGGCGTTCGGCATGCCCTTGGTGCGGATCAGCGCGGTCAGCGCGCGCGTATCGATGCCGGACAGGCCGATGATGCCGCGTGCCTTCAGCCACTGGTCGAGATGGCGGGTGGCGCGGTAGTTCGAGGGATCGGTGATGGCGGTGCGCAGGATCACTCCGCGCGCGCCGGGCGTTGCGGCCATGTTCACCGTCTCGATGTCTTCCTCGTTGGTCCCGACATTGCCGATATGCGGGAAGGTGAAGGTGATGAGCTGCCCGGCATAGGACGGATCGGTCAGGATCTCCTCATAGCCGGTCATCGCGGTGTTGAAGCAGACCTCGCCGACGGCGTGGCCTTCCGCGCCGAGGCCAAAGCCTTCGAGCACCGTGCCATCGGCAAGCACCAAGAGCGCGGTCGGTTTATGGTCCGGCCAGGCGTGATCGTTTGCGGATTGTGTCATGAGCCCGCTACATAGTCCGGCGCGGCGCTGCCGTCAAAGCGGAGAAGTGCGGATTCACATGCGTTTTTGCATATTTGACAGACCTTCGAACGCACTTTGGCTGAAATTGGCAATTTTGGGCAATTTGGACGGCTGATGGGGAAATAATGGACCCGGACCGGCGCGGGTACGCTATGGCCTCCCGGCTGCGAACGGCCTAGATCAGGCACAATACATCGAAAGGATCAGGACCATGATGCGTGACGACATCAACGCTGCGGTGAAAGAGGCCATGAAGGCCAAGGACGAGCGCAAGCTCGGCACGCTGCGCATGGTCAATTCGACCATCAAGAACGCCGACATCGAGGCGCGTGGCAACGGCAAGCCGCCGCTTAGCGATGCCGAGCTGCTCGGCGTGCTCCAGAAGATGATCAAGCAGCGTCAGGAGGCGGTCGAACTTTACGAGAAGGGCGGCCGCGCCGAGCTCGCCGCCCAGGAGCGCGAGGAGATCGCCGTCATCTCGGCCTATCTGCCCAAGCAGATGTCGGATGATGACGTGAAGAAGGCGATTTCGGACGCGATCACTGAGACGGGCGCGGCGGGCATGAAGGACATGGGCAAGGTGATCGCCGCATTAAAGGCGAAGTACACCGGGCAGATGGATTTCGCGAAGGCCAGTGGTTTGGTGAAGGCTGCGTTGACAGGCTAATGCTTTCTTTCCCTCTCCCCTTGTTGTGGGAGAGGGTGGCTTCGCGAAGCGAAGCCGGGTGAGGGGTCTCTCTCGGCGCTTGAGCTTCTCGCATTTTTCTCTGCGGATAGAACCCCTCATCCGGCGCTTCGCGCCACCTTCTCCCACAAGGGGTACCTTTGATGTGGCGACCATTCGGTCTAGTCTCCTCGACAGACAGATCGGGAGGCAGCCGATGACCAGCGCGATCAAGCCGTTCCGCATCAATGTCAGCGACGACATCCTCACCGACCTCAAATCGCGCCTTGTGCGTACGCGCTGGCCGGAGGCGGAGCTGGTCGACGACTGGAGCCAGGGGGCGCCGCTGACATGGATCAAGGAGATCTGCGGCTATTGGGCCAACGAGTATGACTGGCGGGCGCGCGAGGCAAAGCTCAATCGCTTCGATCAGTTCACGACCGAGATCGACGGGCTCGATATCCACTTCATCCATGCGCGCTCGAAAGAGCCTGCCGCGCTGCCGCTGATCATCACCCATGGCTGGCCCGGATCGATCGTCGAATTTCAGAAGGTGATCGCGCCGCTAGTTGATCCCGCCGCGCACGGCGGCAATCCGGCTGATGCTTTCCACGTGGTGTGCCCGTCGCTGCCGGGCTTCGGCTTCTCCGCGAAACCAAAAGTGACCGGTTGGGGCGTCGACCGCATCGCCGCGACCTGGGCCAAGCTGATGGATCGCCTCGGCTACGTCAGCTACGGCGCGCAGGGCGGCGATTGGGGCTCGGCGGTGACGACCTCGCTCGGCGCGCAGGACTTCGAACATTGCGCCGGCATTCACATCACGCTGGCCTTCACTTCGGCACCAAAGGTCGAGGGCGAGCCGACGGCTGAGGACAAGCGGGCGCTCGCCGGGCTGAAGCACTATGTCGATCTCGACTCCGGTTATTCAAAGCAGCAATCGACGCGTCCGCAGACGCTCGGCTACGGCTTGACGGATTCGCCGAGCGGGCAGGCGGCCTGGATCCTGGAAAAGTTCTGGGCCTGGACCGATTGCAACGGCCACCCCGAAAACATCTTCACCCGGGACGAGCTGCTTGACAACGTCATGCTCTATTGGGCGACGGAGACGGCGACCTCCTCTGCGCGGCTCTATTGGGAGAGCTTTGGCAAGCGCCGCACGACGCCGGTCGTCAAGGTGCCGACCGGCGTTGCGGTGTTCCCCAAGGAGATCATCACGCCGGTGCGGCGCTGGATGGAGCCCAATTTTCATAACATCACGCATTGGAGCGAGATGGAGAAGGGCGGCCACTTCGCCGCCTTCGAGCAGCCGGAGCTGTTCGTGCGCGACGTGCGAAAGTTTTTTGCGACGGTGCGGGCGCGGGTATAAATTCTTTTCAATTCGACGCAGTCAGATGATGCCAAAGACGTCTCGTGCCGCGGGTCTTCACCGTGCCTCACTCGAGAAGCTGCACGATCTGGATGCGGCGCTGGAGCTCATGTATTACGGCTGGCGCGGAATGACGCTCCTGGCCGACGAGTATCTTGCGAAGCAGGGTCTGTCGCGTCCGCATCATCGTGTCCTGTATGTGGTGGCCCGCCGACCCGATATCGCAATCGGCTCGCTGATCGAGACACTCGGCATTTCCAAGCAGGCCTTGAATCGGCCGCTCAATCTGTTGCTGGAGCGCAAGCTTCTGACCTCGAAGCGGTCGCCCGAGCAGCATCGCTCCAAACTGCTGCGCCTGACGCAAGCGGGGCAACGCATCGAGGAGAAGGCATCGGACTACGAGCGCAAGGTCCTGCGCCAGGCGTTCGATCGCGTCGGCGCGCGCGGCGCGGCCACATGGATGGCCGTCATGGAAGCGATTGCCGACAACAATTAGCTCTGAGGTCAACAAAGTTGACATGAGAGGCTGGTTTTGTCACTCTTCTGGTGGCGAGCCAGGGGAGGGCCGCGCCATGAGCGGACAGAAAATGGATCGCGCAGCCGCAGGACGGTTTGTTGAAGCGTGGTGCGCGAGCTGGTGCAGGGTCGATATCGACGCGTCGTCGCGCACTTTGCCGAAGACGCAGAGATGCGCAGCCCTCTCGCACTGAAGCTGACCAATTCTGCCATCGTCGCGGGCGCGGAAAACATCCGGGACTATTGGCGGCAAGCCTATGGCAGCATCGAAAGTGCTGACCTGAAGATCCTGAATTGGAGCTGGGACGACGCGATCGCGCGCCTGACGGTGTGGTGGCAATTGGGCGACAAGCGCGCTAGCGAGTTCATGGACTTCGATGATGCCGGTCGTGTCGTGCGTAGCGAGGCCTTCTACGGAAAATAGCAATGCATCTTTCAGATTTCGTCCTGCTGCTCAACACGCTCTGGTTCGGCGGCGCCTTCATCCAGTTCAGCATCGCCCAGCGCAATACGCTGAAGATTCTCGTGCCGCGGGAAGAGCGCAGCAATCCGATTGCGCCGACCGTGTCGGCCAGCGTGGCGTTCCTTGGCGGGATCAATCTGCCGATTGGAATTCTTTCGCTCTATCTTCTCGCCGTTCGGCCACACTTCTTCCAGCCGATCGAAGCGCAGCTGGTTTTGTTCCTGTTCTTCGCCGCCTGCCACTTCAGCCAGTTCGCCTATAATCTTCCGGTCCTGATGCGCGGCGGACGCGTTGGGGTGGCTTACTGGCCCGTGTTGAAGGGACCGATGCTCAGGATCTTCGTCATCGACGCGGCGCTGTTCGTAGCCAATCTCGGTGTGGCGCTTCTGTTCGCGTCGCACTCCTGACGAGCGGGAGGGTGGTGCAGCATTGAAAGACCATCGCGGTATCAGCTGACCGCTCAACTCTCCCGTGCAAGCCCTGCGAGAGCGGACTATCATTGGCGCTGAGAGTACCGCGCGCGGTGAAGATCGCGCGAGAGGAATTCGCGGAGGAAGCCAATGTCCATCTCGGGCAAAGTCGATCCGGTGGTGCGCACTGTGGCCGCGACCGACATCGCGGAGGCGCTGGCCGAAGGCCTTCGGGATTTCCAGGCGCTGCCGCTGTACGGGCTTTGCTTCGGCGTGCTCTATGCCGCCGGCGGCATCGCCATCATGCTCTGCCTTACCGCCTTCGGCCTGATCTATCTCGTCTATCCTCTCGCGGCGGGCTTTGCGCTGATCGGGCCGTTCGTCGCCATCGGCCTCTACGAGGTCAGCCGGCGCCGCGAGCGAGGTGAGCCAGTTTCCTTCGGCGGGATCTGGTCGACGATACGGTCGCGCAGCGAGATCGGCTGGATGGCCTTCGTCACGCTGTTCGTGTTCGTGGTCTGGATGTATCAGGTGCGGCTGTTGATCGCGCTGCTGCTCGGCCTGCACGCCTCGTTCTCGAGCCTGCAGGAATTCATGACCGCGGTGCTCACCACCAATGAGGGCCTGTTGTTCCTGGCCATCGGCAATGCGGTCGGTGCTGCGTTGTCTCTGATCCTGTTCTCGCTGACGGTGGTGTCGTTCCCGCTGCTGCTCGATCGCGATGTCGATTTCGTTACCGCGATGGTGACGAGCGTGCGTGCCGTCGTCACCAGCCCGTTGTCGATGATCGGCTGGGCCGCGGTCATCGTGATGCTGCTGATCGTCTCGGCGCTGCCGTACTTTCTCGGGCTGATCGTGACGCTGCCGGTGCTCGGGCATGCGACGTGGCATCTCTATCGGCGGCTCGTGGTGCCCCTTCCCTAGTCGTCCTGGCGAAAGCCAGGACCCATTACCCAGAAAGCAGTCGTGGCGCGAGATCGCAACCACGAGTCTTCGCCAAACATCTCCCTGGGGTAATGGGTCCTGGATCAGCGCTCCGCTTTGCTTCGCTTGTCCAGGACGACGGCGGAGATTGCAGGCGCTATGGCGTCTTGATGCCCATCGCCTTGAGCGCGTCCAGCATGCGTTGCGGCGGGCCCATCTTGACTACCAGCGGCTTGCCGGTCTCGAGCATGCTCTTGAGGCTCGACAGGATCGCGGGCCAGCCCTGCCGTCCGCCGGCAAGAATGTCGTCGCTGAGCGGCCGGTCGTGGCCTTCGCTCATGGTGAGCCGGACCGCATCGCCAACCTTTTCAATCTCGTAGGTGACGAGCGTCGGCCCGAGCTTCTCGATCAACTCGGGCCAGTTGACGTTGAAGGTGACCGAGAGCTTTCGCGGCGGGTCGTAGGCGAGGACCTCGCCGCTGATATGCAACGCGCCGTCCGGCGTGTGCACGGTAAATACACCTCCGAGCCGCGGCTCGACCTCGACGGCATTGCCGAAGAAATACGTCCGGCTGAACTCGGCCGAGGTCAGCGCCTCCCACACCTTTTCCGGCGTGGAGGCGATGTAGATGGTGTAGACCGTGAGCGGCTTGAACTGCGCGAGATTCATCATTCAAATCCTTCGATGGCCAGCGCGGCCGGCGGGATCGTAGGCGCTTTGCCGGTTTCCAGCAGGCTCTTGAGCCCGGAGAGGATTGCCGGCCATCCCTTGGAGATGCCGTCGAGCAGCTTGCTGCCGTGGGCGAAGCCCTCGTGGGTCACCGTCAGCTTCACGAGATTACCCCACGGCTCGAGTGTAAAGATGACCTTGGTTGGCGGTTCATTCCGCATCGCCTCGTCGACTTCATGCTTGAACGTATAAGATAGTCGGCGCGGTGGATCGATTTCCAGGATCTCGCCGGTGTCGGTGGTCTTGCCGCTCATGACGAGTGCGAGGGACGAGCCCACCTTCCAGTCGGATCTGACCTCGGTGTCGAACCAGTATTGCCGGGTGAACTCGCTGTCGGTCAGCGCGTTCCAGAGTTTTTCCGGTGTGGTCTCGATATAGGTGACATAGACGAATTCGGGCCGAGACATCACGCCGCGTCCTTCTTTGAAAGCGGCACGATGTCGATGGTGCGGCCGGTCTCGAGCAGGCTCTTCAGGTTCGACAGCACCATCGGCCAGCCGCCCGAAATGTCGCGCAGGGTCTTGCCGTCCTCGCCGAACTCGTCATGCGTGACCGTCAGCTTGACGACCTTGCCGCGCGGTTCGAGATCGAAGGTGACGCGTGAGATCCCTTCGCCCGCGGCTTCGGGCTTGCGATTGTACCAGCTATAGGCAAGCCGCCGCGTCGGCTCGAAGGTGATGACCTCGCCCTCTACTGTCGGATTGCCATTGTTGGTGAAACGATAGGGCGCGCCCTGCGTCCAGTCGGAGGCGATGCGATGGCCGAACCAGTAGCGTTCGGTGAAATCGCCGTCAGTCAGCGCCTGCCACAGCGCCTCGGGCGAGGTCTCGATATAGGTCACGTAGACATAGCTCGGCTTACTCATCGCGCTTCTCCATTTGACGTTTCAACTCGCTGAGCGCGGCGAGTTTCCCGCGCTCGAACTTCCTGATCCAGCGTTCGCCGATCTGATGGATCGGCACGGGGTTGAGGTAGTGCAGCTTCTCGCGGCCATGCCTGAAGGTGGTGACCAGGTTGGCCTCTTCGAGAATGGCAAGGTGCTTGGTGACGGCCTGGCGCGTCATCTCCAGGCCCTCGCAGAGCTCGTTCAGCGTCTGGCCGTTTTTGGCGTGAAGCCTGTCCAAGAGCGACCGTCTCGAGGCGTCGGCCAGCGCTTTGAAGACCTCATCCATGCAGATGATAATAGGCAACCAAATGGTTGCATGTCAAGCATGTCCGTTATTCCGGGGCATCGCGCAGCGATGAACCCGGAATCTCGAGATTCCGCATCACCGCTGCGCGGTTTCCGGAATGACTGCCTTGATCTCGAGATCATGTTTTCGGCGCGGTCCCTGTGTTAGCGTATCTCAGCCAACGGAGATTGGTTCCGGGAGGAAACATGTTTCGTCGCGTCCAACTTGCTTGCTGCCTGGTCTATCTTGCATGCGGCGCCAGCGTCCACGCCCAGAAGCAGCAGGTGATCGGCGCGCCGCCCGAAGCCTCCAACATGAAGCTGGTCGGATATAGCGACCTTCAGGCACGCAGCGCCTATCAGCCGACCATTCATCATCAGGGCGATCGCTGGATCGCCTATATCGGCCATCATGGCGGCACCGACGACGTGCCCAGTCCCGTCAATCCCTTGACGGGGCAAGCCGAGCCGAACGGCACCTCGATCGTCGACGTCACGGACGCCGCGCATCCCAAATATCTGCGCCACCTGCCGGGGCAGGAGGGCAAGTATGAATCCGGCGGCGCGCAGATGGTGCGGGTCTGCGATGGCAAATCGCTGCCGAAGGGCGATGCCAACGCCGTCTACATGCTGCGCACCTTCGGCAGCGAGGCGCATGAGATCTGGAACGTCGCCGATCCCGGCAATCCCGTGCTCATCAGCCGCATTGGCGGTTTGAAGGACACGCACAAGAGCTGGTGGGAATGCGACACCGGCATCGCCTATCTCGTCTCGGGCGCGCCGGACTGGCGCACGCGCCGTATGACGCAGGTCTATGATCTCGGCGATCCCGCGCATCCGCAGAAAATCAGGGATTTCGGCCTGCCCGGTCAGGAGCCCGGTGCGACCGGCGCGGTGCCGACCGAATTGCACGGGCCGATTTCGACGGGGCCGACGGGCAACCGCGTCTATTTCGGCTACGGCACCAACAAGGGCGGCATCTTGCAGATCGTCGATCGAGAGAAGCTCTTGAACGGCGGCAAGGAGCCGACGCCGGAGAACCTGCGTTATCCCGAGATCGCGCGCCTGCCGATGTCCGCCTTCAACGGCGCGCATACGACGTTTCCGATGCTCGACATGCCCGTCGCCGAGTTCGCCGAAGACAGGGACGGCAAGACCCGCGACATCGTGATGATCGTCGACGAGGCGATTTTGAACGAATGCGGCGAAGCGCGGCAGATGGTGTGGTTCGCCGACGTCACCACCGAGACGCGGCCGATGATGATCTCGAGCTATACGGTGCCCGAGGCGAGCGGGCAGTTCTGTCAGCGCGGCGGCCGGTTCGGCTCGCATTCGTCGAATGAGAGCATGGCGCCGGTCTATTACAAGAAGATGGCCTTCATCGCCTTCTTCAATGCCGGCGTACGTGCGCTCGATATCCGCGATCCCTATCACCCCAAGGAGGTCGGCTACTTCATCCCGGCGATCACGGCGGCGACTGACAAGCGCTGCATCCCCGTCGAAGGTGGCGAGCGCTGCAAGGTCGCGATCCAGACCAACAATGTCGAGACCGATGACCGCGGCTATATCTATATCGTCGATCGCGCCAATACCGGGATGCACATTCTGGAGCTGACTGGACCTGCGCGCGCCGTCGCCGGCCTGCCGAAGAACTGATGATGCGGCGCGCGGCGACCCTATTGGCCTCCGCAATCGCGCTCGGCGCGTCCGGTGTCGGCGCGTATCAACTCGCGCCGGTGCCGGCGGAGACGTCTTCACATTGGCGCGAGATCGCCTGGCCGTTTCCGCGCGACGGCTGGCCGGCCGGCCGTGCCTTCCGCTGCGAAGGTGGCTGCGCGGGTGCCGAGCTCTACGTCCGCGCCAAGCTCGGCTTCTGCAATTGCGACCGCGGCGTTGCCGATGACGACGAGGTCGATCGCGTCACCGATCTCGATTTGATCAGCCCGCGTTTCGCGGCGGCCGCTCCGGGCGATCGGTTGCGCGTCGGCGAGCTGCATGGTCGCGCTAGACGCTACGATCTCGACATGTCCGACGGCACGCGCCACGCGGCCACCGGTATCGCCCTGTCGCGTCGCTGCGATCTCCTGGTTGCAGTTGTGCAAAGTGCGGGTAAGGCGCGCGCGATGCAGCACGCCGCGATTGAGTTCCTGGAAACGCAGGAGATGAAAACATGGATGGTCGCTGCGCTGGATGGACGGTAAGGCACGTACGATCGCGCCGCCCACACCGCCGTCATCACCCGCGAAAGCGGGTGATCCAGTATTCCAGAGACGTTTGTGGGATACGGAGAGGCCGCGGCGTACTGGATACGCCGCTTTCGCGGGGTATGACGACGGTGTCCGTGGCCCGTGCGTGCGATACACGTCGAGCTTTCGCCCCTGCGCCAAACATGCATTAATGAGCCGCAACTCCCTCAGCGAGTCTCCCCATGATGTCCTTGCAAGCCTATCTCGCTTTCGTCGCCGCCTGCATCGCGCTGGCGCTGTTGCCGGGTCCGATCGTCACGCTCGTCATCGCCAATGGCCTCAGGCATGGAACCCGGGCGGCGCTGACCAACGTCGCGGGCGCACAGGCTGGCCTTGCGATCGTGATCGGCGTCGTCGCGATCGGACTGACCTCGCTGATGGCGACCATGGGCTACTGGTTCGACTGGGTGCGCTTTGCCGGGGCCGCCTATCTGATCTGGCTCGGCATCAAGCTGATCTGGTCGCCGGTCGAGGGCGTCAAGGTCGATGAACCGCCGGCGCCGCCACGCGGCGGCTTCTTCCTGCAAGGCTTTCTGGTGCTGCTGTCGAACCCGAAGGTGCTGGTGTTCTTCGGCGCCTTCATCCCGCAGTTCATGGACATGAACCGCGACCACTTCCCGCAGGTCGCGCTGCTGGGCGCCACCTTCATGGTGACGGCCGCGATGACGGACGCGCTCTACGCAACCGCCGCAGGCCGCGCCCGAAAATTCTTCTCGGCACGCCGGACGCGGATGATGTCGCGCGTCTCCGGCGGCTTCATGATCGGCGGCGGTATCTGGCTGGCGCTGACCCGGGCCAAATAGCCCCTCGCGGCGTGTCGCGTTGCGACATGATCTGATGGGTTGAAGAGATGAGCCGCGGCTTGCGCCCAGCCGCGGCTACACCAACCCCTCCGCCCTCAGCTCTTTTTCGATCTCCGCAAAAATCCTCGCCAGCCGTTCCGCCCATTGCTGCTGGCCGGATTGGTCGGTGATCAGATCCTGGCGGATCTCGATGCCGGTGTTGAAGAGGCCGCGCGCCTCGCCGTGGACGGGGATGGTGTAGTCGGTGAGGTCGCTCACCGCATAGGGCTCGTTGTCGCCGACCACGAGATCGCTTTCGCCGCGCAGATGTTTCAGCAAGAGGTGCGGCAGCACGGTGTCGCGGTGATAGAGCGTGCCGATGTGCCAGGGCCGCGCGACGCCGGCATAGACCGGCGTGAAGCTGTGCAGCGCGACCAGCACGGTCGGGCGCCTGGCATGAACGCGCGCGTCGATCACCGCATTGATGCGGCCGTGATAGGGATCGAAAATCTCGCGGCGCCGCGCGTCGCGTTCGTCGGCGGAAATCCCCTCATTGCGCGGGATCACCGTGGCCTCCGAGATCACGGGGATGGAGCTTGCGACGCCCGGCGGGCGGTTGCAGTCGATCACGAGCCGCGAGTAGCGCTGCACGATCAGATGCGCATCCAGCATCCCAGCCAGCCGCTCCGCGACGCCGGCAATCCCGATGTCCCAGGCGATGTGCCGTGTCAGCTCGGTTTCGGCGACGCCGAGATCGCCGAGCGCGTGAGGCAGCGTCCGCCCGTAATGATCGCAGGTGAGCAGGAAGGGGGCACCTCCTGCCGCATTCGTCTCATGCACCGGCGGAATGTCGCCTTCGCCGAGAAGTTGATTCGTCGTGCCGGCCGCCTCTAAAACCATCCTGATTGCCTATGGAAAATGCACTCTGCTCTTAAAATTGGGCAGCCAACGCTATAGATTAGCCGGTCCAAAATCACCATGATTGCCTGACGATGCCGCTGCTCACGATTCATCACAAGACCGAATATCGCTACAATCGCCCGGTGGCGTTCGGCGAGCATCGCATCATGCTGCGTCCGCGCGACAGCCACGATCTGCGCGTGCTCGCCAGCCGGCTTCATATTTCGCCCCAGCCGATGTCGCTGCACTGGATCCATGACGTGTTCGGCAATTCGGTTGCGATCGCGAATTTCGACGAGCGCGCGGACGTCCTGACGTTCGATTGGCACGTCACCGTCGAGCACAATCCGGTCGAGGAGTACGCGCTGACGCCGGACGATCCGGCCTATTTCTACCCCTTCGTCTATGACGACGAGGAATTTCCGGATCTCGTGCACTACATCACGCCGCAATATGCCGATCCCGACGGCGAGCTGTCGGAATGGGCGCGCAGTTTCCTCGACGAGGAGGCGCCGACGCCGACGTTCAAGATCCTGAGCGGCATGACGCACGGCATCCGCAAGGCCTTCAGATATCGCAAGCGTCACGAGCAGGGCACGCAGCATCCGCTCGACACGCTGCAAAGGGGCACCGGTACCTGCCGCGACTATGCGCTGATCATGATCGAGGCGCTGCGCCGGCTCGGCATCGCCGCGCGATTCGTCTCCGGCTACATCTTCGTGCCGGAGGATCTCGAGACGCGCCATGTCGGCGGCGGCTCGACCCACGCCTGGGTGCAGGTGTATCTGCCGAGCGCGGGTTGGATCGAGTTCGATCCGACCAACGGCATCGTCGGCACGCGCGACCTGATCCGCGTCGCAGTGGCCCGCGATCCCCGCCAGGCGATCCCGCTGCATGGGGTCTATCTCGGCTCGGCCGAGGCGTTCGAGGCCATGGAGGTGAACATCAAGGTGGTCTCGGACGACCAAGAGAGCGACGAAGAGCTGGAGGCAGAGGTATTGTAGATGGACATCAACGTCGGCTTCGAGATTGCTTACGCTGCGCCACAGCCGACGCCGATGGTAATCATGCTCAACATCCACCCCTCGCGCCAGGCCGACATCGTTGGCAAGGAGATGGTGATCGCCGAGCCGGACGTGCCGATCCGCTTCTATCACGACAGCTTTGGCAATATCTGCGGCCGCCTCGTCGCGCCAGCGGGCGGCGTCACGCTGAAGGGCAGCGCGCTGGTGCGCGACTCCGGCCTGCCGGACGAGGTGATGCCGACCGCGCAGCAATTGCCGATCGAGCAGTTGCCAAACGAGCTTCTGCTTTATCTGATGCCGAGCCGCTATTGCGAGACCGACAAGCTTACCGACATCGCCTGGCCGCTGTTCGCCAAGACCGAACCTGGCTGGAAGCGCGTCTGCGCGATCACCGAGTTCGTGCACAAACACGTCACCTTCGGCTACGAGCACGCCCATCACATGAAGTCCGCGCACGACGTCTATGAAAGCCGTTCCGGCGTCTGCCGTGACTTCGCGCATCTCGCGGTCGCCTTCTGCCGCTGCATGGGTATTCCGGCGCGCTACTGCACCGGCTACATGGGCGACATCGGCATTCCGCCCGAACCGTTCCCGATGGATTTTTCCGGTTGGTTTCAGGTCTACCTCTCCGGCAAGTGGCTCACCTTCGATGCCCGCCACAATGTTCCGCGCATCGGCCGTATCCTGATGGCCACAGGCCGCGACGCCGCTGACGTCGCGCTGTCGACGAGCTTCGGGCGAATGGAGTTGAAGAAGTTCGAGGTCGTCAGCGATGAAGTGGTGAAGGCGGCTTGAAAATGCCTCCGCAATTCGTCATTCCGGGGCGATGCGCAGCATCGAACCCGGAATCTCGAGGTTCCGGGTCTGGTGCTGACGCACCATCCCGGAACGACGAACAACCCCCATGACCACCGATCGTCTCTTCGTCTACGGCACCTTGATGCGCGGCTTTGACCATCCGATGGCGCGGCTGCTCGCGGCGCATGCGGATTTCCTTGGGGAAGCGGCCTGCCGCGGCCGGCTCGTTCTTGTGAAGCATTATCCGGGGCTCCTGCTCTCGGAGGCAGCGTCCGACCTCGCGCATGGCGAACTCTTCCGCCTGCGCGCGCCCGACGAACTCCTGCGTGAGCTCGACATGTACGAGGCCTGCGGCGAGGGCTTTCCCGAGCCGACCGAATATCTGCGCGCGCTGATCGACGTCACGCTTGCGGATGGCGCGACCGAGAAGGCCTGGACCTACGTCTACAACTGGCCGGTCACAGACCTGCCGCAGATCGCGTCCGGCAGATTTCTGGAGCGCTAGGCCGCAAGCACTTCGCGCACCACGCGCACGTCGACCTCGCGTTCGACGTAGGACCACTCCTCGGTCGTGCGCAGCATCGCGACCAGCTCCTCGAACAGCGAGGCGTGCGCCGGCGCATATTCGAACCAGGTCAGGAAGTCGAAGGGCTCGCCGAGATCGCGGCAGTGGTAGAGCTGCCGCGCAATCGCCGGCAAGAAGCGCAGGCTGCTGGCGATATGGTGCGACTTGTCCTCGAAGATCCTGCGCCGCTCTTCGGCCGTGAGGTCCCACCAGGCGGTCGATTTGCGGATCGGGATCAGCGCCGCGCTGGTCGCCTCGCTGCGGCCGAGACCGGCCTGCGCCGCGACGAGCTGCTCTTTCTCGGCGCGCTCGGTGTAGCGGAGATAGCTTGCGACGCCGACCAGCCGCCACGAATTGCGCGACGGCACAAGTGGCAGTGCAGCCGCCTCGCTGTCGACCACCGACAGCGCCGGCATGAACGGCAGGGGATCACCCTTCACGGGTGAGATCGAGGTGACGCGCCAACCCCCGCTGTGGCCGCCTCGAAACGTCGTGAACATGGGGGGCATGGAAGCGCGGAACCCCGCAGGGTTCAAGCGCGACGTGATGGAAGAGCCCCTGTGAATAACCGGGAGAAACCCTACGACCGGCGTATTTCCGTGAGCCAGCCCTATATGCCTAGCCGACTGGCACAAGGCCCCGACTCACGCCTAGAATCACCTTATGCGCTTCACGCCCCAATTCCTCGACGAGCTGCGTGCCCGGCTTTCGGTCTCCGAAGTCGTGGGCAAGCGCGTGAAGCTGAAGAAGGCGGGGCGGGAGTGGAAGGGGCTCTCGCCGTTCCAGCAGGAGAAGACGCCGTCCTTCTACGTCAACGACCAGAAGGGCTTTTACCACGACTTCTCCTCCGGCAAGCATGGCGACATCATCGACTTCGTGATGGAGACCGACGGTCTGCCGTTTGCCGAGGCCGTCGAGCGGCTCGCCAACATGGCGGGCCTGCCGCTGCCGGCGGCAACCCCGGATGCGGCGCGTCACGAGCAGCGTCGGCGCACGCTGCATGACGTGATGGTGCTCGCCGCAAAGTTCTTTGCCGAGACGCTGGCCTCGCGCCTGGGCGCCAAGGCGCGGGGCTATCTCGCTGATCGCGCCATCTCGCCTGCGACGCAGTTGCAGTTCCGCCTCGGCTATGCGCCGCCGCCACCCGAGCGCTTCGCGCTGAAAGAGCATCTCGGCAAGCAGGGCGTCTCGGTCGAAGACATGATCGAGACCGGCCTGTTGGTCGCGGGCAACGACATTCCCGTGCCCTACGACCGCTTCCGCGACCGCGTGATGTTTCCGATCACGGACTTGCGTGGCCGCGTCATAGCGTTCGGCGGGCGGGCACTCGAGAAGGACGTTCCGGCAAAATACCTGAACTCGCCCGAGACACCGCTCTTCCACAAGGGTGACAATCTCTACAACCACGCCACCGCGCGGAAAGCAGCGCATGACGGCGCGGCGCTGATCGTGGTCGAAGGCTATGTCGACGTCATCGCCATGGTCACCGCGGGCTTTGCCGGCGCGGTGGCGCCGCTCGGCACCGCGCTGACCGAAAGCCAGCTCGCGCTGCTCTGGAAGATGGCGGACGAGCCGATCCTCTGCTTCGACGGCGACAAGGCTGGGCAGAAGGCGGCTTATCGTGCTGCGGACCTTGCCTTGCCGTTCCTGGCGCCCGGAAAGAGCCTGCGTTTCGCGCTGCTGCCGGAGGGGCAGGATCCCGACGATCTCGTGCGCTCCGGCGGCCGCGGCGCGGTCGAGGAAGTCATCGCGGCGGCGCGGCCGCTTGCGGACGTGATCTGGTCGCGCGAGCTCGAAGGCGGCAGCTTTGTCACGCCCGAGCGCCGCGCCGCGCTGGAAGCACGCATCAACGAACTCAGCAACGGCATCCGCGACGAGGTCGTGCGCCGCTACTACCGCCAGGATCTCGCCGAGCGCCTGCAGCGCACCTTTGCGCCTGAAGGGGGCGGCCGCGGCAGCTTCGCCGGCCGTGGCAATTTCCGCTCGCAACCCGGTCGCTCCTTCCAGCCCCGCGGCGGGGGCGGCGCGAATCGATTCGCCAGCCAGGGGCGTCGCGGCGGCCCGATTCCCACCTCGCTCCCCTCCGGCCCGTACCAGGCGGCGAGCCCGCAACTCGCGGCAAGCCCGATCATGCGAGGACAGCGCAGCGCCATCTCCCGCCGGGAAGCGCTGATCCTGCAAAGCCTTATCAACCACCCCTGGCTCCTGCACGACCATCTGGAGGAGGTGGCGGCGCTGGAGCTCGCTCACCCGGAGGCCCACAAGCTCCGTGCCGGTATTATCGCCGCCTTCGCCAATGACCATCATCACAGCCCGGACCCCTCCGAGCAGGCCGAGAAGATGCGCGCCGACCTCGATCGAGGCGGATTTTCTCTTCTACTTCAAAGGGTTGAACGCGCCATCACGACCCAGGCCGTGTTCGGGGCGCGCGAGGGCGCAGCGCGCGATGACGTTCTTGCGACCTGGAATCAGCTCGTCGCCTTGCATCGGCAGTGGCATTCACTACTTAGGGAGCTGAAAGACGCCGAGCTGGCCTTGGGGGAAGACCCCAGCGAGGCCAATTTGGCGTGGCTGCGTGACGTCAAGGCTCGGATGGCCGAGGTCGACGGTACCGAGGCCCTGATTGAGGGTTTTGGCGAGCTGTCGGGCCGGTTTCAGAAGAGCGTGTGATGAAAGAATCATGCGGACGGCCGGGGCCGGAACCGCAAAAAGACTCGCCAAATCCATGGTTTGGCGGCAAAAACAGGGTTAATCGAGGCTTAACTGTCTTGTAGCACTTTGGCCAACAGGCGGCCGCAGGCATAACAGACGCGTCAGGAATAAATCCGCGCATTCGCTGTTTGGCACTCTACCTGCATTCGCCGGCGACAAAGGTGCTCACGAAGCGTTAGGCAAATCCGGCGAGAGAAGTTCCGGGGTGGCGAGAGAGGTTTGCGCCGCCCTTTCCGTGTCGAGAGCTGACGAAGCGAGAGCGTCGAAACAGGTTCAGTGAATTCAGGCAGGCGCCGTGCGAGCCGCCTGTATGAAGCGCGTTTAGGAGCAATGGATGGCCACCAAGGCAAAGACGCTGCAGGCGAAGGACAAGGAAAAGGACGACAAGGCAGCGGACGCTCCGGAGAAGGATTCCCAGGACGCGCCCTCGCCGTTGCTCGACCTGTCCGATGCGGCAGTGAAGAAGATGATCAAGCAGGCCAAGAAGCGCGGCTTCGTGACCTTTGATCAGCTCAACGAAGTCCTGCCGTCCGACCAGACCTCGCCCGAGCAGATCGAGGACATCATGTCCATGCTCTCGGACATGGGCATCAACGTCACCGAAGCCGACGACAGCGAAGGCGAGGACGACAAGGACGAGGGCGGCGAGGACGAGACCGACAACGAGCTCGTCGAGGTCACCCAGAAGGCCGTCACCGAGGTCAAGAAGAGCGAGCCCGGCGAGCGCACCGACGATCCCGTGCGCATGTATCTGCGCGAGATGGGCACGGTCGAGCTCCTGTCCCGCGAAGGCGAAATCGCGATCGCCAAGCGCATCGAGGCCGGCCGTGAGGCGATGATCGCGGGCCTCTGCGAAAGCCCGCTTACCTTCCAGGCCATCATCATCTGGCGCGACGAGCTCAACGAAGGCAAGATTTTCCTCCGCGACATCATCGATCTCGAAGCGACCTATGCCGGTCCGGATGCCAAGGGCGGCATGAACACCGCGATGATCGGCGGCCCCACCGGGGAGAACGGCGAAGCTCCCGCCGAGGGCGGTGAAGCCAACGCGGCTGCGCCCGCGCACGTCGCGCCACCCGCCGCGCCGCCGTCGCCGACCCCATTCCGTGCCGCGCCTGCCGGCGGCAATGGCACCGAGGCCGAGAAGGATCCGGGCGAGGCCGCAGCCGAAGCCGACATGGACGAGGACGATGAGTTCGAGAACCAGATGTCGCTCGCGGCGATCGAGGCTGAGCTCAAGCCGAAGGTCGTCGAGATCTTCGACAAGATCGCCGAAAGCTACAAGAAGCTGCGCAAGCTTCAGGAGCAGGACATCCAGAACCAGCTCGAGAGCACCTCGCATGGGCCCTCGCTCTCGCCGCACCAGGAGCGCAAATATCGCAAGCTCAAGGACGAGATCATCGTCGAGGTGAAGTCGCTGCGCCTGAACCAGGCGCGTATCGACAGCCTCGTCGAGCAGCTCTACGACATCAACAAGCGCCTCGTCTCGCACGAGGGCCGCCTGATGCGCCTTGCCGACAGCCACGGCGTCGCGCGCGAGGACTTCCTGCGCAACTACACCGGCTCGGAGCTCGATCCGCGTTGGCTCAACCGGGTCTCGAAGCTTTCGGCCAAGGGCTGGAAGAACTTCGTCCATCACGAGAAGGACCGCATCAAGGACCTCCGCCACGAGGTTCATCAGCTCGCTGCGCTCACGGGTCTCGAGATCGTCGAATTCCGCAAGATCGTGCACTCCGTGCAGAAGGGCGAGCGCGAAGCCCGCCAGGCCAAGAAGGAGATGGTGGAAGCCAACCTGCGTCTCGTGATCTCGATCGCGAAGAAGTACACCAACCGCGGCCTTCAGTTCCTCGACCTGATCCAGGAAGGCAACATCGGCCTGATGAAGGCGGTCGACAAGTTCGAGTACCGCCGCGGCTACAAGTTCTCGACCTATGCGACGTGGTGGATCCGGCAGGCGATCACCCGCTCGATCGCCGACCAGGCGCGCACCATCCGCATCCCCGTGCACATGATCGAGACGATCAACAAGATCGTGCGCACCTCGCGCCAGATGCTCAACGAGATCGGCCGCGAGCCGACCCCGGAAGAGCTCGCCGAGAAGCTCGGCATGCCGCTCGAGAAGGTGCGCAAGGTTCTCAAGATCGCCAAGGAGCCCTTGTCGCTCGAAACGCCCGTCGGTGATGAAGAGGATTCACACCTCGGCGATTTCATCGAGGACAAGAACGCGATCCTCCCCATCGACGCCGCGATCCAGTCGAACCTGCGCGAGACCACCACGCGCGTGCTCGCCTCGCTCACCCCGCGCGAAGAGCGCGTGCTGCGCATGCGCTTCGGTATCGGCATGAACACCGACCACACGCTCGAAGAAGTCGGTCAGCAGTTCTCGGTCACTCGCGAACGCATCCGCCAGATCGAAGCCAAGGCGCTGCGCAAGCTGAAGCATCCGTCAAGGAGCCGCAAGCTGCGGAGCTTTTTGGATAATTGATCGGAAGGCCACTCTTGGCATCCAGAACGGCGGGCGAAAGCCCGCCGTTTCTTGTTTGGGTCACTACTGCGAGCTTAGCCGGATAACATCTTCATCGTGCGGTTTTCGATTGCCGCTGCCCCATACATTTTCAATTCGGCCGGCCTTGGCAAGGTCGACACAAATGTCCTTCACGTTTGTCTTCCGCAACATGAACGGCTGGAGAAGGGCGGGGACGACTTGCGAAAATTTGAGCGCCCCTTGTTGGGCAAGCAACTCCGATATGCGGGCGGCGGCTAATCGCTTTTGTTCGGCGACAATCTCCTCCACTGTCGCTTCACTCAATTCGGCTCGATGACCGGCAAACAAGTCGGCAACGTTTAGTCGTTCTTCTCTTCTCGCTTCTATTGCATTCGCCCGATCTTTAGCGTGTCTTCGCAGTGCGTCGTATTCAATGTCACGGAACGTCTTCAGTCCTTCAGCGCTCTTGGTTCCGTATGCGATGAAGAAATGAGGGCGCTCGGCTGTCGCCTTGTCGATCTTCGTGGATACGACAAATTCGAAATTTCCTGCGTTTTCGAGCGTGTCGCGGAATAGCTTTTCAACAGCGAGGCCGCGGGGAATATCTTGATCGAGACAATTTGGCCAATCAGGCCCGCCCAGAATGGGAGCCAGTGAGTCAATGATTTCTCGGTCCGCACTATATGCAAATCGATTGATAAAGTCGTACATGAAGTTGATCAACACCTCGCACTTGGCTCGTGCAAATAAAGGTCTGATCTTGCCGAATGGATAGCCAGTCCACCCAGTGGGGTCGATGAATATCAAAGGAAAGGATGTGCCCACGAAAGATCGAATGATGTCAACCGCATCCTCGAATTTTCCTTCGTGAGTTTTAATTTCAAACCCGTCCTCAGGTTTATGAAATTTGGCAACTGCGCTCTCTAGCAGAGAATACGCCTTTGCATTCTTCTCGGAAAAGAAGCATCCAATCCGCCGTCTTTTTCCGGTTCGCGCCAGCACTTGACTTTGAGCGTCCTTCAAAACGTGGATCGCAATCATGAAGGACGAGTCGCTAAAGTCTTCGGTCTGGGATTCCCACGGACCTGAAAAGCCGTCGACATACGTGACGTCAGAAAAATTCAATACCTTAAACGCGAGCGCCTGAAGGTAGCTCTTCAAAATAAAATGCTTAGCCTTGCTCTGCTCGCGACCGAAGTAAGGGTCGGTCACAACTAAACCTCTCTATTCTGCTGCCTCTAATAGTCTGGTTCGAGAAATTCGAGGGTATTGATTCCATTCACGGCCCCGCAGGAGTCGCCCGCCAGACTTCGGTCGAGTGCCGCCCCATTGTTTGAAGAAGAAGGCGGCTTTCGCGGTCCGGCATTGATCTCGAATCTCGATTGCCCACTCCTCCGCCATTGGACGTGCGCGTGGACCGCTTTCACCACCCACAATCACCCAATCGATCCCTTTGAGGTCAAGTTTGCCGACAGGACCAAGCAGAGGTTCGAATGAAACGAACTTCGTTGACGCGCGCGCGGCCCGGAGATGCTTTAGTCGAACAGCATTCTGCGCATCCTCGATGGACACACCTAACCAAATATGGGGAGGAGCTTTCCCCGTGGGGTATCGGTTTAGGAGATAGCGCGTCACGAGCGAACTACGTTTCGTCAGTACCTGATATGTATGCCAATCGGCGGCCTCCATCGTCTTGAAGACGGAATCGATGAACGGCTTCGGTATTTCCTTGTGAAAGAGGTCACTCATGGAGTTGACGAAGATGCGGCGCGGCTGTCGCCAAGTGAGTGGTTGCTCTAGTCGTTCTGGACGCAACTGAAGATCAAAGCCGGATTCGAATGGATGACCGGGCACGCCTCTAAACCGTTCTGAAAAGCGTTCCGCGTAACAGAGGTCGCAGCCGCGAGTAATCTTCGTGCATCCAGTGACCGGATTCCACGTGGCGTCAGTCCACTCAATCTGGGTCGAGGCAGCCATCCATCCACCTTAGAAAAAAAAGAGAACGCAATCCAGGTTAATAACAACGTATCAAAAATCAGCACCACCTCTGGTGAACGCTACTGTCCGCGCGCCGCGAGTTTGTTTGATGCGCTCGATTTAAGTTTTGAATTCTGCTTCGCTATAACCGCTCATGCCGAGACCTCACCTCACCGTCTGGTACAACACCCGCTGCCCCGTCTGTGACGCCGGCATCGACTGGCAGCGCAACAAGCTGCTGGCGCCGGTGCGCGCGGGCAAGGTCGAGTTCAGGGACATCAACGAGCAGCCCAATGTGCTGGCGCACTTTGGGGCTTCGCTCGACGACATCAGGCGTCGCCTGCATGCGACCGATGAGGCCGGCCGGCTCATCGTCGGTGCGGATGTGGCGATCGCGCTGTGGCGCCTGACGCCGGGAGAAGGATGGCTTGCAGCCCTGCTGGGCAATCGCGTGGCGCTGCCGTTCACGCGATTCTTCTATGACCGTTTTGCCGATCTGCTGTTTGCCTGGAACAAGCGGAGCGGGCGCTGGTGAACGCCAGCCTCTGTCGGCCTATTTCTTCTTCGCCCCGACCCGCTCGATCCGCTTGATCTCGAGTGCCGGCCGGCCGGACTTTTCGGCGATCTCGCGGTCCTGCTCCAGGATGAAGCCGCGTGCGGGATCGTCGCCGTCGAGGCCGCTGAGCAATTCGGCAGGCACGCGGCGGTTGGAGCGTTGGGAATCGTCTTCGTAGACGACGTTGAAGAAGGCGAATTCGCCTTTGGGATTGGTTCCAGGTTTTTTGGCCATGAGCGGCTTGTCGTCGATCAAGACGCCATAGTCAAATGGCTTTGCGATTTGCCGGTGGTCAGCGCGGGGCCTTGGTGGCAAGGCTTGTGGCCGCGGGACCGGTTGCGCAATCGATCGACGAAATCTATTTGCAGGATGGAAGGCGCTTCGCAAGGTCCCATGCGCCCTTTAGTGCGACCCCTCCCTCAAATAAACGGCGGGCCGAAAAGCCCGCCGTTTATTTTTGGTCTTCACCGTCGCCCGGGGCTGGCAGGGACGACAACTTAAGATAGAATTCTATCGCTTGATCGATGTGTTGGCAAGATAAAATTATGACAGAGCGATGTCGCAGCGTGCCAACACACATAAGTTAATCGCCGTCGCACATTACGTTTGAGATTCGAACGATTTGCTTGGCCGGTCGAACTATACCGATCACGGCGGCGCGATTGGAACTCGCTGCATTTGTACGCGGTAGCAGCGAACTGCATCGGTTCCATCGCACGTCACTGGCCCATTCGACGACGCGTGCGCGCTAACGCGGTTCGTCGATCAGCTTCTGCGGCGCCAGGTGCAGCTTTCGACCGCCGCCTCCGCCGTCATTTTCCTTGCGTTCCTGCGCCATGATGGCGCTGCCCATCGCCGCCGAGCCGAACGTGACGAGGAAGGAGCCGAGCAGGAGGAAAATCGCGACGACCGGCGAACTGTCGGCGAAGATGAGATCGCGCAAGTGCGCGGGATTAATGAGCAGCAGCCCGCCGACGAGCAGCGTCGCGGCACAGGCGCCGATCGCGAGATTGATGGCGAGCAGGCGGAACAGGGGAACACGCAGGAGCGTGAGGCGCTTTGGTTGAGGATGTTGCTGATCGTCGGGCATGACGTACCTTCGCACGCAGCAGAGGATCGAAGATAGCACCAGTGCGCAAGGCTTCAATTCTGTAACCGGCCCGGTCCCGTATCTCGTCATTCCGGGGTCAGCGCGAGCCCCCGAATCCATATCGCTGCCGACTCTGCGGTCGGATGGATTCCGGGCGCGGCCCTTCAGGCCACCCCGGAATGACGAGAAAGTTGGTCGGTCATCACGGCGCCACGAGCTCCACGCGGCGATTGAGGGTGCGGCCGGCGTCCGTTGCGTTGGAGCCGACCGGCGCAAGTAGTCCGACGCCGGCTGTCCGCAGGCGGGTCTGCGCGATGTGAAAACTCTTTGCGAGCTCGGCCGCGACCGCTTCGGCGCGGCGGCGTGACAGATCTAGATTGTAGTCGTAGGCACCCTGGCTGTCGGTATGGCCGACAATGAAGACGTTGAGCTGCGGCTGGCTTGTCAGCAGCTTTGCGATCTGCTCCAGCGTCGGCCGGCTCTCCGGCTTGAGCACGGCCTTGTCGGTATCGAAATAGATGCCGTAGAGCGCGATGTGTCCGGCCTCGCCGAGGCCTTTCGCCATCGCGGCGGCATCCACCATCTTGTTCTCGATTGCGCCGAGCTCGGCAACGATGAGCTGTGCATAGATCTCCTGGTTGTTCTGGCTGACGATGACGCTGGCATAGGTCTGATGGCCGCCATCGGTCTTGCGTCCTGCATAGTAGTGGTAGTTGAAGCCGTCGACCCACATCTGCGGGACGGGCAGCGTGTCGATGCTTTCCGTAAATGGAATGGCGCCGCAGGCATCCGTGTCGCAGGCGAGCAGGGTCTCGAAGCCGGCCTTTGCAAGTTGCGTCTCGAAATTTCGGGACACTTCCAGGATTGAGGGGCCGGGATTGGTGCGATAGGCGATGCGGACGATGCGGCCTTCCAGGCGCCGCGCGTCGGTGGGCTGGCCGTCCCTGAAGGCCGCGGCCTGCATCCGCGTCGCGTCGAAATCCTTGGTTACATATCCCGTGATCACGCTGCCGGCGAATCGCCCGATGCCGGGATAGTCCCGGGCACTTGCGACGTCGCGTGTCTGTGCTGAAGCCTCGGTGAACGCGTGAAACGAGAGGAGGACGGCAAGGGCAAGCGATCCGAGGATGTGGCGCGGCGCGGGCATCGGCACTCTCTTTCGGTTGGGAGAAAACAGGGACGCAGGACATTAGTCTCGCCTGCTGCCTCGCCGGTTCTGTTGGTCAGCCGCACCACTTTGACGGTGGTGGCGTTCCCGGGCATGATCGCTCGCGTGCTCTGCGCGAGATTTTGAGGGATTTCTGACATGCTGAGATTGGGTCTGGCCGTCGCGTTCGTCGGTCTTTTGGCGAGCGGTTCGGCCGAGGCCGCCCGTTGCGGCGGCGACTTTAATTCGTTCGTCGCCAGTATGGCGTCGGAAGCGCAGGCGGCCGGAGTTTCGCCGAGCGTGACCAGCGCGGCGTTCAGTGGGCTGACCCAGGACGGCGCGGTGCTCGCCTTCGACCGGCGCCAGCGCTACACCTTCAACAAGACGTTCGAGCAGTATGTCTCGACCCGCGTCGGTCCCGGCCGCATCAATGGCGGCCGCGCGCTGCTCCAGCGCCACGCCGCGCTGCTCTCGCGCATCGAGCAGCAATTCGGCGTGCCCAGGCAGATCCTTGTCGCGATCTGGGGGCTGGAGAGCGATTTCGGCAAGGGCGACATGGGCAAGCTGCCGGTGATCCGAACGCTCGCGACGCTGGCCCACGACTGCCGCCGCACCGAGCTGTTCCAGGGCGAGCTGCTCGCCGCCTTGAAGATCGTGCAGCGTGGCGACCTGCCGCTGCGCGACCTGATCGGCGCCTATGCCGGCGAGATCGGGCAGACGCAGTTCCTGCCGTCCTCCTACATCAAGTACGGCGTCGATTTCGACGGCGACGGCCGCGTCGACCTGCGCCACAGCGCCGCCGACGTGCTCGCCTCGACTGCGAACCTCTTGCACACCAACGGCTTCAAGATGGGCCAGCCCTATGGCGAAGGCACCGCCAATTTCGAAGCCATGCGGGAGTGGAACAGGGCGCTGATTTATCGCAAGACCATCGGTTATTTTGCCGATCGGCTGATGGGGCAGTGAGGGGAGTGGAGAACGCCTCGACCACCGTCGTTGCGCGCGCAGCGAAGCAATCCAGAATCTTTCCACGGAGATAATCTGGATTGCTTCGTCGCTTCGCTCCTCGCAATGACGAGCTTGTGGCAAGTGCCATCCACAGCCCAACTGTCATCACCCGCGAAATCGGGTGATCCAGTATTGCAGAGGCGGTGAGGGGATACGGAGAGGTCGCGGCGTACTGGATTCCCCGCTTTAGCGGGGAATGACAGCGATACATATGTGGCACTATGTGGCGCCCATCATCCTCACTTCCCCTGCGCCATCTTCTCCAGCCTTCGCTGCAACGGCTTCCAATACCTCGCCGGCCGAAAGCGCTGGAGCAGATCCATGAAGCGGGCGTCGTTGCCGATCAGGATGCGCGGCTCGTTGCGCTCGATGCCCTTGATGATGCGCAGGGCCGCGGCTCTTGGCGTCGTCTTCGCTGCATTCTCGAACCACTCGATCGACTGCACGCGGCGGGCGTTGTCGGTGACGCCGACACCGGTGCGCGAATTGCGGACGATATTGGTGGCGATGCCACCGGGGTGCACCACCGACAGCTTCACCGGACCTCCGGCGACCTGAAGCTCATGACGCAGGCTCTCCGAAAAGCCGCGCACCGCGAACTTCGACGCCGCGTAGGCGGATTGCCCCGGCGGGGCGATGATGCCGAAGCTGGAGGAAATGTTGACGATATGCGCCGCGTCCCGCGTTTTCAGATGCGGCAGGAAGGCGCGCGTGCCATGCACCACGCCCCAGAAATTGATGTTGAACAGCCACTCCATCTGCGCCTGATCGATCTCCTCGAACGAGCCCAGCAGCGCGACGCCGGCATTGTTGACGAGGATGTTGAGATCGGGGTGCGCGGCAACCGCCTCGGCTGCGAACCGCGCGATCTCGCTCGGCTCTGCGACATCGACGCGATGCACGCTGACCCTGCTTCTGCCGCCGATCTCGGCCGCCAGCGTCGTCAGTCCGGCCTCGTCGCGGTCGGCGAGCGCGAGATCGCAGCCGCGCTCGCAGAACTCGATCACCAGCGCGCGGCCGATGCCGCTCGCAGCTCCCGTGATGGCGGCGGCGCCGCGGATCGCAGTCATGTGTGACTCCATGGGTTCAAAGAAGGGAACCTGCTTACAATATTTGGTCCGGAGCCGAACCAATTCGCGGTTCCTTTTTTAACCTACGATAGTTGAGACCCACGACCAGCAATATCAGGAGCAGCCTATGGGACAGGCCCGGCCATTTCGTGCGGTCGCGCTGATTGTCGAGGATGACGCCATGCAGCGCGAGATGCTCAGCCTTCTCTTGGAGGAGAGCGGCTATCACGTCATTCAGTGCGCAAACGGCGAGGATGCTCGGCACGTACTCGACGTGGCCGCGGGCACGTTGTGTTTCCTGATGACCGACGTGCAGCTCGCCGGCCGCACCGACGGGGTTGAAGTCGCCCGCCTCGCGAAGGAGCGTAACCCAGGACTTGACGTCGTCGTCACCTCGGGGCGGCCGCTGACGCAGCCTTTGCCTCATGGTGCAAAATTCTGGGCCAAACCCTGGGCGCCCCTTGACGTGCTGCGCGAGGCCGAGATCGCTCAGCTCTCCTGACGGCCGTTCGGGCGTCGTATTGTCGCCGTCAGCCGCGGTGATAAGCTCGGGCCATGACCTGGCCCTTCCTGCTCACATCCCTGATCGTGATCGCTTCGCCGGGCACCGGCGTGCTCTACACGCTGGCTGCGGCCCTGACACGCGGTTCGCGGGCGAGCGTTGCTGCCGCCTTTGGCTGCACGCTCGGCATCGTGCCGCATATGACGGCGGCGATGCTTGGGCTCGCGGCCGTGCTCCACACCAGCGCGCTCGCCTTTGCGGCGCTGAAATGGTGCGGGGTGGTGTATCTGCTCTACATGTCCTGGCAGGCGTTGCGCGAGACCGGGGCGCTGGCGGTGGAGGGGCGGATTAAGGAGCGTTCGAGCTGGCGGGTGATCGTCACTGGATTTTTGATCAACATCCTCAATCCCAAGCTCTCGATCTTCTTCCTCGCCTTCTTGCCGCAGTTCATTGCCACCGATGAGGCCCATGTGCTGGCGCGGATGCTGGAATTGAGCGGCGTCTTCATGGCGATGACATTTGCCGTATTCGTGGTCTACGGCCTGTTTGCCGCCTCCGTTCGCGAGCGCGTCATTTCCCGCCCTCGCGTCATGGCCTGGCTGCGCCGCAGCTTTGCCGCCGGTTTTGCCGTGCTCGGCGCGAGGCTGGCGTTTGCGGAGCGGTAGGCTCTTCACCTCTCCTTGCCTGCGAGGAGAGAAAGTGAGGCCGTCGACGCTTAGCCAACAAAAAAGCGGGCCTTGTGCCCGCCGTTTTTCATCTCGTCCGGACCTGATGCCCGGGCGGAGCGAGGCTCCACCCGGGCAGAACAAGAAGTAACGTTACTTCTTCTTCGCCTTCTTGGCCTTCTTCGCCTTCTTCGCCTTCTTCGCTTTCTTAGCCATAGTATCCTCTCAAGGGTTAATGGTGGAACGCGACACGAGGGATGCTCGGCGGAGGGCCAGCCTCGCAACATCCTCGACACTAAACTCAGCAGATTCGCGGGCGCCTGCCCTGCGCTGTCACGCCGCTGTCATTGCGTTATCCACAGATCAAACGCTTTTATGGGTGATTCCGTCCGCGAATCCGCCTTGCCGGTGTCTGCCAGACGCCCGCACGACATGGCTAACGATCCGGCAACGCGCGCGCGGCGTTCATCAATCCAAAACCAAAGGCGCGCTTTCGCAGATCGCGGTGAGACTCCGTTAAGCGCGCCACGCGCATTGTCCTCCGTAACAAGACGGGGATGGTCATGGACGGACGGTTGCCAAACGGAGAGGGCGCGATGATGCACGTCGCGCGGTCGCCATGCTGAGCGTGTCGACACTCTGGATCGTCATCGTCATCAACTTCCTGGCGCTGGGCCTGATCTGGGCTTACGTCGCCAACGCCTATCCCAAGTTCGAGGCGGCACGGTTCTGGACGGCGTCTGCGGTGCTGGCAGCGGTCGGTGCCGGCATCACCATGCTACGCGGCGTGATGGATCCGCGCTTTCCGCTGATTGCCGGCGGCGGGCTGATGATCTTCTCGTCCTGGCTCGCTTGCATGGGCGTGACGCGGTTCTACAACAAGCCGTTATCCTGGAGTACGGGAATTGCCGTCTCGCTGCTGACCACGGTCGGCCTCGCCGGGTTCCTGGTCGTGATCGACTACATGCCCGCGCGCGTCCTGATTTATTCGCTGGGACAATCGACGCCGATCGTGATGGTGCTGCCGCTCCTCCTCGGCAAGCAGGACGGCCGCGAAAATCCCGGCGCGCGGCTCGCCGCGATCGTCGCCTTCATGCTGCTGTCTGCGCATCTGATCCGCTCCGTCGCCGCGCTGCTCGGCTTTGGCGGAGCCATCACCGCGATCAATTTCAACGGATTGCAGGCAGCCCTGATCCTCGTGCTGGTGTTTCTGGCGATGGCCTGGAATTTCGGCTGCCTGTTGATGGCGATCGAGCGCCTGCGCAATGAGGTCGCCGATCTCGCGCTGCTCGACGACCTCACGGGCGTCGCCAACCGTCGGCACCTGTTGCAGCGCCTCACCGAGGAGTGCGCCCGCTCGGAGCGGAGCGGCAAGCCGTTCTCGCTGCTGATCATCGATCTCGACGGCTTCAAGGCCATCAACGATACCCATGGACATGCGGCGGGCGATGCCTGCCTGCAGCATTTCACTCTGATGGCGCAGACGCGCCTCAGACCCGGCGACATGCTCGCCCGCACCGGCGGCGACGAGTTCTGCATCGTGCTGCCGTCGTCGACCCAGACCGAGGGCGCGCTGATTGCCCGCCGCGTGCTGGACGTCTGCCGCAGGGATGCACAAACCTGCTCAGGAGGCGACATTCCGATCGCGGTCTCGATCGGTATCGCGCAGTGGGAGCGCGGCATCGGTCAATTTCCCGACCGCCTGATGGCGAACGCCGACCATGCGCTCTATGCCGCCAAGAAAAGCGGCAAGAACGATTTCGCTATCTACGATGGCGCGCCACCGCTACAGCCGGACCTGCCGCACCTGCCGACCGAAGTGGCACGCAAGTTCGCCTGACCTATGTTAAGGCGGAGGTGTAACGGACCATTCTACCTCATGCATTACCGCCTTCTCGCGGCGCTGCTCGCCGCGTTTGCACTCCTCGCCCCGGCCGCGGCAACCGATCCCGACCTCGCCAGACTGGCGCGCGCGTCGGGCACGCCGACGATTCCCGGTCTGAACATGGTCTGGCTCGCGCCCTGGGGCGACATCACTGCGGCCCACGCCTGGCACAACATCATCGTGCACCAGACCGAGGGGCCGGCGGGATCGGCCCGCATGGGGGCGCTGGCACAATCGAAGAACCCGACGCGACGCGGTGTCACGGTCTGGGTCGAGACCGACGGCACGATCTATTGGGCCGTCCCCGAGAACCTCGTACCGACCCATGGCGATGGCGCCAATCGCAACGACAACGCCTTCATCGACAACTCCGCGACTTATCATCAGGTCGTGCGCGACAATTCGATCGGTGTCGAGTTCGCCGGCAATTTTCCGGATGTGACGACGGGGCCGACCGATGCGCAGGTTGCGGCATGGCGCATCCTCGTTGCCGTCCTTCGGGCGCGCTACGCCATCCCGCTCGACCACGTCTATGCGCACAACTGGATCGACTTCAAGGACGCCCGCTATTGCGAAGGCTGCTGGCTCGCGACCCTCGCAAGGGAGTGGGGCGAGTAGGGCGCATCGGATTCCTCCGCACCAGGCGCGTCCGGGCAACCGGCGGCCGAAACCGCCGGGGCCGGATCGCCAATGAAGAGCGACCGCTATCGATTTTCATCGTCATCCTAAGCCCACCGGGCTTCCCATGCTCAGGGGAATGCCTTGGGAAGATCGGCGGAAGGCTTCGTGACGATCTGGTGCGCATCGCGCCAGATCACTTCGCGCTGGCGCAAGGTTGTGATCGTGCGCACCGGCAGGCCACCCTCCTCAAGCAGCCAAGCACAGTAACGCGCGCGGCTGACGGCCTCGCGGGCTTGAGGATCGAACCAGCAAATGCCCCAAATCGAATCGCGCCGCTTGAAGTGCCGCGCGATGCGCCCGGGGATCGGCAGATGCTGTGCGAACCAGGTGAACTGATCCGATAGCTCCTGCCGAATCCAATCGGGACAGTTGTTCCGGTGGATATACCAGGACGCACGAAAGAAGCCGCTCTCCACGCGGCTGTGCGGGTGGATGAGCGGTGTAACGAACCGCAAATACATGACAACACGGCGCGACGCCGTGTTGCGTCACGCCCCTCGTAGCCGGAAAGATGAATGAAAGAACAGCCGCGAAGCGGCGTTCAGCTCATGACCGATTGCCGATCACCAATGGGCGGCGGTGGTCAGAACGTGTCGATCTACATTTCATGCCGCCTCCCTCGAGAGCTTTGAACAAAAAGGGCGCGATATCGCGCCGGGGGCCGCAGCACATACACCAGCAAACGTCCTGCGACAAGCGTGGTTGATTGGGAATGATTGACTGGAGAGCGTTCATCACGCTCTCGACGTCTCCTCGCTCGACTATCGCCGTTCTCGATTCTCGTCGAGCTCCGGAGCGTTTGCTCGAATTGCGGACACGCTCGCGCAATAGTTTCGCGCGTCTTATTGATCGCAATCACCGCTGTCATCGCCCGGCTTGACCGGGCGATTCCAGTACGCCGAGACGGTCGTGGTCCAATCGACAAGCCGCGGCGTACTGATGCCCCGGTCAAGCCGGGGCATGACACCGCGAGGTTGGTTGCGTTCCGGCAAACAAAAAAGCCGGCGTTGCCGCCGGCTTTTCAGTCTCTTCGATCCGCCAATTGTTGGCGCTGGAAAATCTCGCGCTTAGTGCGCGGCTTCCAGCGCTGCTTGTTCCTGCTTCGCGATCGTGCCCTTGACCGCGGCCTGCACCTTCTCGAAGGCGCGGACCTCGATCTGGCGGACGCGCTCGCGCGACACGCCGAACTCGGCTGCGAGGTCTTCCAGCGTCATCGGCTCGTCCGCAAGGCGCCGCGCCTCGAAGATGCGACGTTCACGCGGGTTGAGCACGCCCATGGCGCCATGCAGGGCGTCACGGCGATGATCGTATTCCTCGTGCTCGGCCATCAAGGCTTCCTGGTTGGGCGAGGTATCGACCAGCCAGTCCTGCCATTCGCCGGCCTCGCCGTCGTCGCGGATCGGTGCGTTCAGCGACGCGTCGCCGCCGAGACGGCGGTTCATGTCGATGACGTCCTGATCGGTGACGCCGAGGCGGCTTGCGATCAGCTTCACCTGGTCGGGATGCAGATCACCCTCGTCCAGCGCTGAAATCTTGCTCTTCGCCTTGCGCAGGTTGAAGAACAGCTTTTTCTGGTTCGCGGTGGTGCCCATCTTCACGAGCGACCACGAACGCAGGATGTACTCTTGAATCGACGCCTTGATCCACCACATGGCGTAGGTGGCGAGACGGAAGCCCTTCTCGGGCTCGAATCGCTTCACAGCCTGCATCAGGCCGACATTGCCTTCCGAGACGACCTCGGAGATCGGCAGGCCGTAGCCGCGGTAGCCCATGGCGATCTTGGCCACGAGGCGGAGGTGGCTGGTGACGAGTTGATGCGCCGCGTCCCGATCGTCATGCTCGCGCCAACGCTTGGCGAGCATGTACTCCTGCTGGGGTTCCAGCATGGGAAATTTGCGGATCTCGGCGAGGTAACGGGAAAGGCCGGATTCTCCATTCAGAACCGGCAACGTGGCTGCGCGGGCCATACTTGCGCCCTCCAAAGGTTCAGGCCCCCGATAGCGGCGGGCCAGGCAGACGACCGCTTGGTTAAAGCCGGCCGGGCTGCGATGTTCCGCGTCGATCTTTCAACGCAGGCGCAATATACCCCATGGGGGGTCATTTAGGGAAGGATTGTTGACGTCACGTCCCCGTGTGGCTGCCATAACTTTTTGTAATGTAAAGCTTTTCCTAAGTGGCCTGCGTCATAGCGCCGCTTTTAGTCTCCCCTCCAGGAGAAGCAAATCCTCCGGCAAAGGCTGTTCCCAGTGGAGGAGTTCTCCGCTTCGCGGGTGCTCGATTACCAGCAGATAAGCGTGCAGGGCCTGCCGGCCAAGGGCGGCGAGGGCGCCTTGCGATTCTGGCCCGAGCTGGTTCGCCTTGGTCTTGAAGTGGGGGCCGTAGACGGCATCCCCCAGCAGCGGGTGACCGATATGGGACAGGTGGACGCGGATCTGGTGGGTGCGCCCGGTCTCGAGCTCGCAGGCGAGCAGCGAGGCCACAGGCTTGCCGTCGCGCCCGGCAAAGCTCTCCATGATTTCCCAATGCGTCACCGCCGTGCGGCCGCTCTGCCTCACGGCCATCTTCTCCCTCGCATGCGGATGACGGTCGATCGGCGCATCGACCGTACCGCGCTGCCGGTTCGGCACGCCCCAGGCAAAGGCGAGATAGCCGCGCCGCATCTCGCCGGTGCGGCCGTGGTCGGCGAATTGCGCCGACAGTGACTGGTGGGCGAGGTCGTTCTTGGCGACCACCATCAGGCCGGTCGTGTCCTTGTCCAGCCGGTGCACGATGCCTGGCCGGCGTACCCCGCCGATCCCGGACAGCGAGGTACCGCAATGGGCGATCAGCGCGTTCACCAGCGTGCCCGTCTCGTGGCCGGCGGCCGGGTGCACGACGAGGCCCGCCGGCTTGTTGATGACGATGATGTCGTCGTCCTCGAACACGATATCGAGCGCGATATCCTCAGCCATGGGCTCGGCGGGGGCAGCCTCCGGCACGTCGATTATGATCGTATCGCCTGATGCGACGTGGTAAGCGGGGTCGCGGACCGCGGCGGCCTTGAGGCTCACCGCGCCCGCCAGAATCAGGGTTTTCAGCCTTGATCGCGACAGGTCCGGCAGGCGCGCGGCGAGCACCCGGTCGAGCCGGGCCGAACCCTCGTCGCCGGTGACGACAACCTCCATCCTTTGCGCTGACCCAGAGCCCTGCATGACGACCGAAACCGCTGTTCCCGAACCGACCTCCGAGCAAGCCGCGCTGTTCGCGCGGGTGCGGCGGATGATGCTGATCGCGGGGTTGACCACGGCGCTGGCGATCTGCGCCGTCCTGATCGCGGTGGGCTACCGCCTTTTCAAGTCCGAGGGAAGGGCGGTCGAGGCGCTGAGCGACGTCACCGCCACCCTGCCGAAGGGCGCGAAGATCATCTCGACCGCGGTCGCCGGCGACCGCGTGCTGGTGACGCTCGATGTCGGCGGGGTCACCGAAATCCGCACCTTCGACGCACACACGCTGAAGCCGGCAGGACGGCTGAAATTTGCCAACGAGCCGTAAGGGGGGGCTCGCGGCATTTCCGTCTAAGGCGGGCTCAGAAGCGACCTCATCCCCAGATCGTCGTCCCGGGGCGCGCGACGCGCGAGCTCGGGACCCATAGCCCCAGGATTGAATTGGTTAAGCCAGATCGTTGCCCCGAATTTGCCTCAGCAATCACCATTCCGGGCAATGGGCGTTCGCCATGACGACCCGACAAAGACGCCCCGACAAATGAGCACTGTCGATCCGTACCGATCGAGGCTTGCCGCCGGCGGAATTCGCGGCTATGTCCTGTCCCTCACGCTCCCTTCGTCTAGCGGTTAGGACGCGGCCCTCTCAAGGCTGAAACAGGGGTTCGATTCCCCTAGGGAGCGCCAGCAATCTCAGGCACTTAGTTTGCCATCAACCGCCTTCGTTGAATAATGGTTGAATAAGACGCTGGTGAACAGCGGCGGACGCTTGCGAAATCTGCCTGCCGATATTGGCAGACAAGCCTCGGCGCGCTGCCTCACTGTGGCTGGGCAAAAAAATCCCCGTCGCCCGTGGTGTCCGGAAATATTCAAACCGCCGCTGACGTGCGCTGTCGTACGCGAGCGCCCTCAGATGCTCGCATTGACGTTGCCCATCGCCCCAATCAACTCTCGTCCCGTCGAGCTTTGTGCGAGTATGGAGGGCAGCGACGCGTGAGATACAATCGACGAGAGAAAACTGGCGGGCAACCGCCACAAGTCAGTTTATCCGCTCCGAGAGCTGCCGAACCGAGCACGATGCCATTCGCCCAGCGGCTCACCTGCACGATTGACGATGCATGCGAAGTGACCGGCTTGGGACGCACGAAGCTTTACGAGTTGATAGGAGCTGGGCGTATCGTCACGACAACGATCGGACGTCGGCGACTAGTTTTGGTGCGATCACTTCTGGCGCTGATTGACACCAACATGTCGAACTAATGGACGTGCGACCTAAGGGAGCAACCCCACGTTCAATGTGCATTTCTTCAACCACTCATTTTGTTGACACGACCGTGCTCCCTTAGTCACGTTCAACATATGATTGACAACCGTGGCAACTGCGATCGCGCGGTTGTCGCCGAACGAGCCGTCGCGATCTCCAGAGCTGCTTTAACCGATTCCGGCATAAGCCTACGATCAGGCGCTTGACCACCGACCAAACGCCTTCATTTGCGCCTCACCCTTCTCCGCGATTATCCTAGGTCGATGCGGAAGGCTTCCTTCGCCGTCTTTTCGGCGACGCTGCGAGCGTTTCCCACCCCGTGAAGCCGCGCGGGATTGCGCCGGCTATCCCGCTTGAGAGCCGGTTAATTGCGTGCCGCCAGCGCCGCGGCACGGATTTCGTCGCGGCGGTCTGGCCGTTCCTGCAAAAGCTCTTCGAAGATTACCGCACGCAGGCACTGCGCTGCGATGATCTCAACATCCACTATCGGGTCTGCGCCGTAGTCCGCATAATACTTGTGGTACTTGCCGGCATCGTGCACATCTGGCGCGCCGCCGTGGATAACGCTAGCCTAGCGCGCAGACTCATGAGAAGCCTGAGACGTTCATAGGGATACGTTTCAAAGCCGTGCTTCGCTGCCGCTTCGATGATCGCTTGCGTCGCGCGGCCCGGGTCGCCCAAAATCGAGTCCATGGCCATGAAGATATGCGCGAAGCTCTCATTGGGCTTCAGCGGCCAGGCGCGGTAGAAATATTCGAGCGCGCGGCAATGCTTGACGTCGGTGTTGTCGCCGGATGAGAGCTTCTCGCCAATACGTTTCAGCCACGGATGGTCGCATGCCTCGATGGTGGCGTTGTGCATAAGGGGTGGCACGGCGGGGGCACTGAGGATTCGGTGACGCCGGACTGTGCGACTGTACAGCGGCCGCCGTAGTTGTGTCTGCCGCTGAACATCTTTCGCTCATGGCGCGGCAGGGTGAGCGCGAGCGCCCCAAGGATCGCCGCCTTCCGCTTTTCCGCCATCTCGAAGTTCGGGGCACGGACTGCAAGCCATGCGGCGACGAGCTCGCGGCCGCGGTCCGGGTTGACGCATGAAAAACGGTCGGGGGAAAGCGGGTTAGACGGATGAATGCCGAGCCACGCATGGGTCAGGGATAACGGCTTGAGGAAGCTGAATTCCGACCCGTCGAAATCTTCCTCCACGATTACCGGCACCAACGGATAGAGCGTCAATCCAGTTTCTGGCGTGAAGATTGGGGAGGCAACAAGGTACCCCGCCAGCATGTTCTTCACCTGCCATGAGTCACATCGGCAAGATTGCCGTGCACATCCTGGAACATCACGCGCTCGCCGATGGGCCAGAAGTGGTCTATGACAAAGTTCTGCAGCAGGCTCTGGAGAGCCCGCACCTCCATCTGCCGCAGATGCGCCGGGCCGTGTTGCCGCACAAAGAGGGTAGCCTCGGTCAGCCCCTTGGGATCGTAGAAGATCTCGGTGCCGAGGCGTCGCTCGAACAGTGATGCGCCGATATGCCCAAAAAGGAAGCGGCATGACAATCCGCCGCCGCCATCCTTCATGGAGATCGAGCGCAGAAGGCACTCAATCGCTTGCCGGCAAATGGCTTCGGTGGTGGCCTTCGTTTCATCCTGTTCCATAAAAAGCATTTTCGTTGATTCACGTTGTATGGGAAAGATGCCCGGACGGTCGTTATGGCTTGACTGGGCGGCGGGCGTGCATCTATTCCGTCAGCCACTCAAGCGCGACATTCCCGTCCCAGCCTTTTTGACTCGCTTGCTTCCTCAAAGCTCGTTCCGAACGGCAGATTGAAGACTTTGAGCAGATCCCGAAGGAAGTTTTCGCCTCGTAGAGATAGTTTCGGCACGCTTCCTCGAGCTGCATGACCTGCGGCAGTACAACAGAGATTTGTTGCCGGGCGGCTTGTAGGAGGCGGCCTTCGCTTCAACGTCGGTGCGAAGTCTCTCGTAAATCTGGGGGCACCGCAGCAGCTTCGGCGTCAATTCATTGAGATAGATCGCCTGGATTTTTTCCGCAGTATCTTATCTTCCAATAGCGCGGATTACGCTAACGAGCAGCGCGGGGATCTTGAACGCCGAACGTCAAGCCGAATTTACCCGAATCAACGTGCAATATGCGCCAAATCTGTCGGCCGCAAAACACTTGCTTGGGGTCTAATCGAAAGAGAGAGCATCAGCTCTGATTTTGAAACACACACCCGTCATGAGCGACTTTCGATCCACGCTATCTCGCCGAGTGTGAGGAACACGATCAGGCCTCTTTCCGCTCCGGTCGCTGCCAGATAATCGCGCAGCTGCCCTGCGTAGGCATGACGCGTCGCCGCGGATGGGTTGACATCCGATTTCCAGTCAATTGCCACCTCGATCCGCTCGCCTCGGATCGCGACGGCGTCCGCACGGCCTGCGATCAGATAGCCTTCGCCAGCCGCCCAGATGGGCACCTCGGGGACAAGAAACGGTCGCAATGCCACGATGTCTGACAGAGCGAGCGCGCGCAACGCACATCGGGCCATTTCCTCCGACTCCGGAAGTTGCCCCCGCCCGTCTGTCTCCGCCTGCAACTGAAGGAGTAGAACCTGTGCGCGCGAAAGCACCGCTTCCTGGTCTTCCTCCAATTCTCCCGTCAAAAATTCCTCCATGAGCTTATGAAGGACAACTCCGCGCAATGCCCCCGCACCCACGACTTCCCTTTGCTCGGCAAGCGTGTCAGAGACCACCACCGCGTCCAGCGTATCGTCGAGACGGTCCTGGTCGTGGTCGCTCGGACGGCGCCAGACGATCGGTGGTGCGCTATCCTTCACCTTTTGCTGTTCCAACGCGAACACGTCCGCCGATTGTTCGTTGCTGAATGCCGCCGGCTGCCGGGCATCGGAGACCGAAAGGTTCGAGAGCTCAAGTTCGGAAATGTCCCGTTGAAGCAGGTCGATCGAACTGAACCACGTGCTTTTCGAAGCCTGCGGGATATGTGGGAGGATCAGCAGGTCACGTGCACGCGTAGATGCGACATACCAGATGCGCTCGCGTTGATTGGCGTCTTCCCGGCTTTCTTCCGCGCGTGCGACCGCCAGATCCGGCGACGCCACCCCTCCGACCATCCAGTGCAGCGTGTTGTCGGACTGGCGATGCACAAACTGATCCGGCCGATAGAGTTCCGTCGTTGAGTTGATCGGGATCACGACCGGCCACTCGAGACCTTTTGCCGTATGGATGGTCATGATCTCGATCGCGTGCTCGGCGGCATCGATGCGGCCCTCTGGCGCGCGCACATTCCGTTCCCAGTCCGCCTGCAGGCTCCGGACAAATGTACGAAGCCCCGAAACTCCATAGCTGCGTGCCCGTTCGATAATGGCGTCCAGATTGGCGAGCGCGCGCGCATTGCGATTGCCGTGACGGGCCGCCATGATCACGCGGACGTTCAGCCGTTCGACCGCCTCCGCCAGGATCTGGCTCGGCGTCGTGATTGCCGCTCTTCGCCTTAGCTCCTGCAGGATGACGAGGACTGATTGGGCGACCGGATGCCGGACCAAAGCGGGATCGGTTCTGACGTCGAAAAACATCGGACGTTCCCCACCCCTCGGCAGCGAAGCGGTGATGTCGAGGAGTTCCTGGTCACTCAGCCCCACCAGCGGCCCGCGCATGAGGGCGCCGAAGGCGAGCGTATCTGAGGAATCCGCCAGCACGCGAAGGAGCGCGAGAACATCCTGCGTCTCCTGCCGCCGCATCAGTGTTTGACCGGCTTGCGATGACACGGCCAAGCCGCGTTGCTCGAGCGCGCGTTCATAGCGCCAGAGCTCTCGGTGTCCGGGCGTCAGAAGGGCTATATCCCCGGGACGGAGGGGACTGAAGGAGTTGTCCGCGCGTCTGATCATCACGTTTCCGATCAAGCGGGAACAGATGTCCGCAACCTTTGAAGCTTCGGCCTCACGAAACATCTCGGCGTAGATGCGTCCTTCGGTGGCCACTTGGACCGTGAACCGCGTCACGCACGGCACGGGGTACGAATGATCTGGAATGGTCGGCGCAAGAGCGACGTATTTGGGCTGGCCCGGCTGTGCGAACACCGGGGCGAAGCACGAATTGACGTGGTCAATGATGGCCTGCTGTGATCTGAAGTTTGCCGTTACCTCAATGACGGCGCCGCCCTCCTGCGCGCTGATAAGCTGGCGACAAAGCCCATAGGCCTCAATGTCCGCGCCCCGGAAGCGATAGATCGCCTGCTTCGGATCCCCGACCAGAAAGAGAGAGCCTGGCCGCAAGCGGCTGTCTTCCCAGCGTGCCGGACGATCATCCGTCGCGGCAATAGAGAACAGGATTTCGTTTTGGACGCGGTCGGTGTCCTGGAATTCGTCGACCAGAATATACTTGTATCGCTGTCCGATCGCGCGGCGAACCTCCTCGTAACCCCGGACCAAAGACCGCACATGCAGCAGCAGGTCGTCGAAGTCGAGGACGGCTGCGGCACGCTTTCGGGTCTGGTAGCTTTCAAGCAGCAGATCGAGCGAGGACGACAGCGTACAGACAAGCGAGGCGGCAATGTGCCCGATCAGTTCGTTCCAGGCGTCAGCGACCGCCTGATAATGGTAGAGCGCCGTCTCGCTGGCGTGCTCGCCGGGATACGCCCCAAAGAGCTCCGCTGACTCTTCATACGTCCTGAGCTGCAGGCCCTTTCCGAACAGGCGGCAAGAACCGCCCTCGCAGAGTTGCCACAGTGCCGCGAAGTTCGGGCGGCTCTCCAATACGCGCTCATATCGTGTCGCAAGCCGACGCAGCTCTTGGGCGATGCCACGCGCGTACTTGTCATTGGCGGTGCTTGCTTCCCACCTGCCAAAATCATCGACGGCGTGCACAAACACGATATCGGGCCGCGCGTCCTCCGGCGGCAATATTGGTGCGGCTTCCGGGTGCTTCCGCCGCAGCAAGGCAAGCTCGGAAATGAGATCGACGACTTTCAGCGGAATTTGCTCCGCGAGCACCACGATGGGGTCGTCTTCGATCGCGTCCGCGGCGAGCCTGCGCGAAAACCATGCAGACAGCTCGCCAAGGAATAGCGAGCTCGCTACGGTTTCGTCCACGATGCGGGCGCCGGGATCGAGGCCAGCCTGGACGCCATGGCTGCGAATGACGGCCTGGCAGAACCCATGGATCGTCGTCGCAGTGAGTTCGTCCAGCCGCGGGGCCGCCGCAGAGAGCGCCGCGCGCTGGGCAGCCGAGAGGCCGTCAGGAAGTACGGGTTTGATGAAGTTGGGTATGTCACCTGCGAGAAGCCGGTCCACGGTCTCCTTGATGCGGCGCGCGAGCTGGCTTGCTGCGAGCTCGGTGAAGGTGATCGCGGCAATATCCGCAGGGGAGTAACCACTCGCCAGCATCATGGCGACGCGACCGGCCATCAGCGAGGTCTTTCCCGTTCCGGCGGCGGCCTCGACCAACAAGATCGAAGTGAAGTCGGTCATCGCGCGACGGCGACTGTCCTGGTCGATCAGCGTCATTTAGACGAATACCAGAGCTTGCCGAGTTTCTGGCTGGCTGCACGAAAGTCGGTGGCCTTGCGACGGAGATAGCTTTCACGATCCGCCGGCAGCGCAAGACGCATATCATCGTAGACTGCGTCCTGCTCCGAGCGCGGCGCAATCCGCCCGCTTCGAAGGATTTGCACGGCCGCGACCAGATAGGTGTTGGCCTCCGCGACTGCAGCATCGAGCTCGTCGCCCTTCAATTCGAACCTGGCCGGCTCGTCGGCGAGATAGATCAGCCTTGTGACGATAGTTCTGATCTCGGGGAGCAAAATCCTGACGGCCATCGCATAGAGCACGCGCTGGAGCTCACGCCCTTGTCCGAGGGTAATGCGCTGGCTCTTCGGCGGCGGTTTGATGCTCTTGTAGTCGGTGATCTGCGCGCCATCGCCGGAGGCGCGGATGTCGAGCCGATCTATCCGGCCACCAAACACAAGATCCGCTTGCTCGATCGGAACCTTGACTGTCTCATCCCAAGGCCATTCGCCGCCTGTTCGCATCTCCTGGCCGAACGGGACTTCGCTCCAACTCCTCGTATCGGCCCTAGTCGGATCGTCGCAGGCCAGGCCCTTGGCCGTGCGGCGAGCGGCTTCCTTCACGGTATGTTGCCAGAGGATGGATGGCGGCACCGACCGCTGTAGCGGCCAGGACGCCAGAACCTTGCTGGATGCTGCCGCAATGGCGGCCTCGATTTCGTCCGCGTTGGCGCGCGCGAAGCCCGGCATCGGCTCAAGGCGTGTTATCGCTCCGGCAATGAGCTCGTGCACCAGCTCGCCAAAGGCTATCGAATCAAGCTGAAGCGGCTCGCCCTCCAGGCGGATAGAGCGCCATCCCAGCGCGTAGCGCCAGACGTAGCCGAGTGGGTCCCGCAGGAGCCGCTGAAGCGACGTCGTCGATTGGGTCCGGGCGAGAGCGGCCAGGATCGCGGGATGGTCGGCTGCGACCGAACCGTCGTGGCGTGTCAGCGTCTCGTCCCACTGCCAGTCGCGCCAGCATGATTGGCTCTGTCGTACGTGCTCGAGCGCTCCCGCATCGCGCGGCCGCGCCAGAAGCCGGTCCGCTTCGCTGAACGCATGCTCGGGGATGCGGTCGCGCTTGTGGACCAGCTCGTTCGCGGGATAAAGCGCGCTTGGTGACAGGATGCTGCCCTTTAAATTGCGCTGTGGCCGCGAGAGGATCAAGTGCTCGCGGGTCCCACTGCAGATGACCTCGAAGTGCCGGCGGTCGCGATCTGCTGTCGTCAATCCATGCAACGTCTGGCGGTCGAGAAGATGGTGGGGGATCAGAGGATCATCATTCTCGAGCCGAGGCCATGATCGGCTGGTCAGACCAAGGAGTCGCGTGAACGGTCGCGGGCTCGCAGCGAGATGCGAAGCAGGGCACCACACAACGCTGTTCGCCGGGTCCCGGCCATCGCGCACCCGCATAGCCTGCAACGAAAGCGAAACGGCGTGAGGCGGCGCGCTCCGCAAGGCTTCGTTCCACATGGCGAGGCTCGCGCCGCTGAGCAGAAGCCGGCCGGCTTCCTCGCCGGCCTCAGGGCCGCGCGCGAGAAGCTCGAGAATTGGGAGCAGGGCATCTTCGGCAGCCATGTCGTCCGCGCGATGGGATCTCGCCGCGATGAGCACCTCGCGCCACTGTTCAAGCGTCCTCAGGCCCGCGCCGCGCGGTATGCCGGCAAACCAGTCTTTCGGAAGGGCGCCCGCGAACGGCCGTGGCGGCAGCCGTCTGATGAGACGCCAAATCCGCTCCTGGCTGAGACCGGTGGTCAGAACGTCAGCCAAGGCGGCACAGGCTTGCCCATCCGGCGTGCTCAGCGCCGGTATGCCGTGTGAGAAGTGCAGGGGAAGGCCCGCGCTATTTGCATAGGCGAGAAAATGGTCGTCCCAGTCCGTCGTCGACGTCGCCGCAATGCCGATGTCCTCCGCGTTTGCCTTGCCGGAGGACAGCAGCCGACGCACCCAGCGAAGCGCCTCCACCACCTCGGATTTGGGATCTGCGCTTGTCTCGGCCGAGAATGTCGCCTTCGGTGTTGCTGGCTGCCGGCGGATTGCGCCCTTAAACCATGCCTGCTCCACCGTCGGGGCCGGGACGTTCCAGGAGAGCTCCGTGAATCGCGCAATCTCGTTCAGCAGCGGGCGCCAGACGGCATCGATCTCAACGATTCCCTCGAGCGTGACTGGCCCGAGCAGGGACCCGCAAAATGAACTCCTCGCCTGTGCCGCGTCGCGAAGATCGCGTGGCAGCATCCTGGAGGTGGGAAGGCGTTCCCTGATGCGCGTTTCGAGGAGACACAGATCCGCGAAGCGCCCGACGTGTTGCGGCAAGGACGACAGATCGATATCGGCGCGCCAGATCGCGGTGAGCGACTGAAGGACCGCGCGGGGCATCCCCGGCAGGCTCGATACACGGCCGAGGTCACGGAAGCCGCCCGCCGCCAGCGCCGCCTGAATGGCGGGATAGAGAATGTCGGTCGCGACGGGCGCCACGAATCCGCCGGCAAGACGGGCGGCGAGGAATGGCAGTGTGATGATTTCACGGCCGGTGCTTCCTTCGCGCGCCGCCTTTAGGCGCTGCATCCGTATCGCCAGCGGTCCGTCGACCACGAGAGTTGATCGCGGGATCATCGCCTTAGAACACTCGCACCGGCACCGGCGCGTTGTGTGGGCCCAGCCAATAGCCCAGCGTCAGCGCCTCGTGGCGATTGAAGAACGTTTCAAAATTGAAAATATGCCGATCGCCATTGAGGTCCGTGAGCAGCACCTCGCTGCGGCCAAGAGTGCCGCCGCTCTGCGAACCGCAATAGCCGACGATCGTCGCGAACAGGTCGGTCTCGCGCATGGTGCCGAACCGCTGACGGAAAGGCGGCGATTCCACGCAATATCGGCATGGGTTCGCAGGATCGAAATCGGCCTTGCGACGTGAGCGATGAGGATGGCCGGTGACGAGAGCCACGACTGGCCGGCCGCCATGGCCTTCTTCGACAAAGCGCCAGAGCGTGGAGGTCATGGTGTTGCCGAACCCCTTGCTCAGGCTCTTGACGAAGGCAAGGCTCGGAACCGAAGCCGTAGCCTCTTCCACAAAGCGGCGCGCGAGAAAAAGCAGCTGGCCGGCGGCGTAGTTCGCCTCCGCCTCCATGATCTGATGACATGCGGGCGTGAGCGTCTGCTCGGTGTCGCCTAACATCATGCCGATGTGCCAGGGGATGATGTCGTGGCCGATCTCGTGGGCCTCGTTCCAGCGGTGCTTGAGGATGGGTAGATCCTGGTCGAGCAGGATCCGCTTCTGGTCGGGCAGATAGAGCGCTTTCAGGCTGAGACTCTTGACCGCATCGCGCAGGATGGTCGGGCGCAAGAGAACTTGAAGGCCGGCGACCTTCATGCGCGAGAAGGTCTCGCGCAGAAGACTGTCGTCGGTGGTCGAGTAATAGCCGCGGTCTAGCTTCAACAGTTCCCGAACCAGGCGCAGATCGACCGGCGGCTCGGCGTTGCCAAGGCCCCGCAGGACCTTGTCGACCTGTCCGTCGATGTCGGCGATCGTCCGATCTTTGAGGCTGACGTTTTTCACTTCACTCGTTTGGGATCCTGCTCGCTCAAGACAGCGACGAACGCTTCAAGAGCGGAATTCTCTTCCGGCGTGAGCTTGTGCACGGCCTCGGAGCGCGCAGCAAATCGCACAGCTTCTTGCCGGAAGCCGGCATCATTCGCCGCAGCAAGACCTGCGAGCTGCATCAAGCGCCGCTGCGACACCTCGAATGTCTGCGCCAGTTTGAAGACCGTTCGTGGGTCCGGAACATAGTGGACGTCGTCCTCGATCACGAGGAGCTCGCTGGCGTCGAGGTCGGCGACCTCGGCCAGCCGCTCCATCGAAAAGCCGCGGCGACGTCGCATCAGGTTCACGAATTTGCCGAACGCGATGCGGGTTTCCTCGACGGCAGCGGTCTGCGCGATAGTGGCCGGCCGCTCCTCCGGCACCGGGTCGAACGCGAGCAAGCCGGCGCCGATGACGGCGTCGCCTTCACGACGGGCCCGAGCCATCCACCACTCTTTGCTTCGTTCAAGTTTCATCGTTCTCCTCCTTTTCGAAGAACGCGCGAGCCTGCTCGCTGGTCATCTCAAAGTACCTTAAATTCTGGTACGCCGCGTCCTGCCCCAGATCGGTCATCCCGATCTTGCGGTAGAAGTTATCGGCCTGGGGTAGCGAATGCAGCCCCAAACGTCCCTTGAAGCCCTCGTCTTCGCTGAGTGCGACCGCCGCCGTGATCAGGGCTGTACCGACGCCGCGCAGGCGCGGAGCGTTCCCGAGGTCTGGCCGGTTCCAGGGAGCGACCTCGAGGTATTCGAGATAGACGAGCGGCTTGCCGCGCTGGTTGGCTTCCCGGGCCGCCTTTGTCAGATCGACCTGTGCCAGGCCTTGCGTCTCGCCTTGCGCGACAATGCTGAAGCCGCGGAAGGCCAGGAGACCCTGCACGCGGGCCGTCTTCTTGCTCCAATCCCAGTGCCAGCTTTGCGGCCACTGATCGAACGGCACGCCCTTGCGCACGAGCTCCTGAAGTGTGGTCAAGAGGGCTGGCCGCCACTTTGTCTGCCAGTCGTCGAGCTGCGCCTGCTCGATCGCATCGCGCAGCTCGGCTTCGACGCTTCCATCGGTCGCGACATCGAGAAGATAGATTTTTGAGACGTTGGCCGTCATAGAAGCATCAACTCCGCCTTCTCCTTCGTCGCGTCGTTCTCGAACAAGAGCTTTTCGCCCTTTTCGACCCGAGCATCGATCGTCTGATAGAGGCGCAAGGCCTGTCGGAGCACGGCAGTCTTGGTGATGTCCTTCCGGGCCGACAATTCGTCCAGAACCCGCATCTCGGCGTCGGTGAGGTTCAGCGTCATGGTTCGCTTCGCCGTCATCTCATCCTCCGTCGTTGTGCGCAGCATATAGAGAATCAGTGGATTTTGTCAACGCGTAATAGCTAAATTTGCTCCCTTGAATAGCTAAAATTTAGCTATTATATCCTGGTCCCAACGCCGCCGCCCCTGGGCAGCCGGCCAACAGGAGCAGGATATGGGACGGCAGCACGTCGGCCATGCCGAGATCGCCGCCTTTGCGCAGGACAAGGTGAACCTGCCCAAAGAGACGGCGGATGAGTACCGGGCGCAGGCCCGGCGGCTTCGCGAGAAGCTCGAAGGTTATCTGTCCGAGCACCCGGACTTCACGTTGAAGAAGATGCTGCTCTCGGGCAGCCTGGCGAAGGGCACGGCGCTTCGCTCCCTCAACGACATCGATGTCGCCTGCTATATCAGCGGCGCCGACGCGCCGAAGGATGTCCAGGCGCTGCTCGACTATCTCGCCGAGCGGCTGCGCAAGGCCTTCCCCAACTTCAACCCCGACCAAGTCAAGCCGCAGACGTATTCCGTCACCGTCTCCTTCCGGGGGACGGGCCTCGATGTCGACGTCGTGCCGATCCTCTATGACGGCGACCCCAAGTGGTACGGCAATCTCGTCAGCCAGGACGACGGCTCATTTTTGAAGACGAGCATTCCGCTGCATCTGGAGTTCGCCGCCAAGCGCAAGCGCGCGCAGGAGAAGCACTTCGCCCAGGTCGTCCGGCTGGTGAAGTTCTGGGCGAGGCGCATGAAGCAGGAGCGGGACGGCTTCCGCTTCAAATCCTTCATGATCGAGATGATTCTGGCCAAGCTCTGCGACGATGGCCTGGATTTCTCCGACTATCCAGAGGCGCTCCAGCACTTCTTCACCTATGTCGCCCGCACCGACATGCGGTCGAAAATCGTCTTCGGCGACTACTATCCGGCCTCGTCGGTCGGCGCCTTCACCGACACGGTGCAGATCATCGATCCCGTGAACGCCGCCAACAACGTCGCCCGCCTCTACACGAAGGCGAATGCGGATGCGGTCGTAGATGCCGCGCTCGATGCCGGTGATGCCATCGATGCGGCGCTGGCCGCTCCCAACAAGCAACTGACCGTCGCCTATTGGCAGAAGGTCTTCGGCTCCTCCTTCCAGGCGTGAGGTCAATAATGTCCTACAGCTACAGCTTCACCGAGAGCACGACCTTCACGGTCACCCACGCCCGCCACATGGCCGCCAAGGTCGCGACCGACCTGAAGCGCATGCAGCGGTTCTATGGCAAGCCGTCCGACGAAAACATCGCGGACTACGAGACCGAAGCAACCGAAATGCTGCGGGCCGGCTACCTCGACACCGTCACCTACGGCTTCAAGAAAGACGGCAAGTGGATCGAGCCGACCCTGCGCTACACCGCCCGCGACCTCGCCGGCGCCTCGGCCAACGACGACGATCCCGGCAAGATCCGCCCGGGCGCCGACATCAGCGGCGCGTTCTTCTACAGCTACATGACCTACACGGCGGCGTGGGACCGTCTCAGTCAGACCGAGCGCGACGCCTTCAAGGCCAGCCTGCCGTTTTCGCGCGGCGGCGCCCCCGAGCCGGGCATCTCCGGCCATCTGTCGAACGACCGCACGTATTCGTCCGGGGGCAGGGCCCTCGACCGCGCCACCGTCAGGAGCTTTTGATGAACACCAAGCCGACCCTCGACGAGTTGTTCGAGCGCCGTATCACCTATCCCGACATCGATCCGCAATCCCGGCTGGCCCGGCTGGTCGGGCTCGACGAGCAGAAGATCCGGCTCGCAAAGATCCTGGGCCTGCTCGTCAATCCGGCAGGCCTTGCCGACTGGGCGAAGAAGCATCACCCGGGTGCTCAGGCCTTGCTCGATACGGTGCTGCGGCGCCCGCCGCTGGTCGTGCTTGCCGGCGATGTCGGCTCGGGCAAGACGGAGCTTGCCGAGACGATCGGCGATGCGGTGGCACGACAGGAGAAGATCGACATCACCCTGCTGCCGCTCAGCCTGTCGACGCGCGGCCAGGGCCGGGTTGGCGAGATGACGCAGCTGCTCTCGGCCGCCTTCGACTACACGGTGGCGGAGGCGACCAAGCTGAAGTCAGCGTCCGGCCGCTCGCGTGGCGCCGTGATCCTGCTGGTCGACGAGGCCGACGCGCTGGCGCAGTCGCGCGAGGCGGCCCAGATGCACCACGAGGACCGCGCTGGCGTAAACGCCTTCATCCGCGGCATCGACCGGATTGCCAATGCGAAGCTGCCGGCGTCCGTCCTGATGTGCACCAATCGCCTCAATGCGCTTGATCCTGCCGTGCGCCGCCGTGCCGCCGATGTGCTGAGCTTCGCGCGACCCGCCGACGAGCAGCGCCGCTTCGTGCTGTCCAGCCGGCTGGAGCCGATTGGCCTCGGCCGCCATCATATCGACGCTCTGGTCGCGGCGACCGGGCCGCAGCGGGGCAGCCGTGACTACGGCTTCACCTTCTCCGATCTGACGCAACGGCTGCTGCCGACGATCGTGCTGGACGCCTACCCGACCAGGGCGGTCGACGGCGCGCGCGCCGTCGAGATCGCCCGGTCGATGGTGCCGACGCCTCCCTTCCGTGACGGCGAGATGCTGAGGTGAGCGCATGACCCAGGCCGTAACCGTCCGGCGCGATGGAGATACCTTCCAGGCGCGGCTCTTCTGGTATCACGCGGCGCGCCTGCTTGACCCGGACAGTCCGGTCGTGAGCGTGGGCTTCGAGACGGGACCAAAGAGTTTCGATGACATCTGGGTCGAATACGATGCCGCGCGCAGTGCGGTCGACCAATATGGCGACCCGCTGCGGCGCGAGCACATGCAGTGCAAATGGCACGTCGCGCCCGACAGCTACGGCTACTCCCACCTGGTCGATCCGGAGTTCATCAACGCGAATGCCCGCTCGTTGCTGCAGCGCGCGCGGGAAGCGCAGCTCGCTTACGCCCCACAGGGGAGTGGCGTGCGGTTCAAGCTCGTGACCAACTGGCGCCTTGACCGCAACGACCCATTGCGCGAAATGGTCGGCACGCGCTCCGGCGCGATGCGGCTCGAGCGGCTCTATGGCTCGGTGACCGACAACAGCAAGGCCGGCGCCGTGCGCAAGGCCTGGCGCGAGCATCTCGGCATCGATGAAACCGAGCTTCGCCTTTTGGCGCGCACGCTCGCATTTGGCGAGGCGACCGATACGCTCGATGGGCTGCGCGATCAGCTTGACCTGTTGTTTGCCTATGTCGGCCTGCAGCGCATCCCCGCCAACCAGAGCGCGTTCCCCTATGACGATGTCGTTTTCCAGTGGATGGCGCAGGGGCGGCTCGAGTTCGACCGCGCCGGCTTCCGCGCCGTCTGCGCCCGGGAAGACCTGTTGGGTGCGGCGCGAGGCGGACCGCGGGTCTTCGGCGTCAAATCCTTCGAGCACGCCTTCGATCGGCTTGAGGAGCGTTGTCATGCCGTGCTGGACATGATCCCGTCCTTTGACGAGCGATATATCCGCAGCGACGCCGACTGGGAAGCGAAGCTCTATCCCGCGCTGCGGGGCTTCCTGCTCACAGCCGCTAAGAACCAGCCGCGCCTGCGGCTAGCGCTTGACGCCCACGCCACGCTGGCCTTCGCCGCCGGCTCCATCATCAACATCAAGTCGGGCCGACAAGTCGAGCTCGAGCAGCGCAGCACCGGCCGCCGGCTTTGGTCGGCCGATGACGTGATCTCCGATCCGACCTGGCCCACCCTCGTTGCGGAGACGGTGGAGCTTCGGGATGATCAGCCGGATCTTGCCGTGGCGCTCGGCCTGACCCATGACGTTTCGGCCGATGTACGCCGATACTGCGAAACCGCGCTTCCAAGCGTCGGCCGGCTTTTGATCTTGAAGCCGAGTTCTGGATCGGGCGCACAGTCCGTTACCAGTGGGCGCCACGCTTTCGAACTCGCGGACGCGGCGACCAGCGCGGTTCGGGCCGTGAAGGCCGACGGGATCGGCATGACCCATCTATTCATCGCCGCGCCCAACGCTTTCACGTTCTTTCTCGGCCAGCGCCAGACGGCACTCGGCTCTGTCCGGCTCTACGAGTTCGATTTCGATGGCGGACGTGGCCGTTCCTACACGGCCGCTTTGACGCTTCCGTTCGCCTAGGCAAACGCATGAGGCAAACCCTAAGAGCCCAGCTGACGCATGATCCGCTAGGATCCAGCGCCACGCGGCCGTTTCTGATGCGGGGCGCCGCTCGCTTTCGTCTTCAGCTGGGCGATCTCGCCGATCATCTCTTCTATCCGCTTGTGAAGGTCCCGGATTTGCTCCCGGTCCTCGCGCCGATGGCGCTCGAAGGTTTCGATTGTTCGTTGTGCGGCGCGAAAGTCGGCTTCCGCATTGCGCAGGGCCGACTGCAGGGAGCCAAAGTTCCGGGCCAGATCGTCCCTCTCGGTCGCAACCTGCTTCACGGCGCGTTCCGTCTCCTCCCGATGGCTTTCGGCGAGCGCAAGCTTCTCCGACAGGGCGAGCCCGTCTCTCTCCAGATCGGTGATGGGGCTCTGAGGCCCAGCGTTCTCTTCGCCAATCGTATTGGTTGATGCCGTGGGCACGCCTGCCCAATATTTGGCGAGAAGAAGCAGGATTTCCTGGGAGGCTTCGGCCGTGAGGTGCAGCAACTCACGTTTCAATGCGGGTGGCAGGCGTCCCTCAAGCACAGGGCCTTGCGACGGCCGCCGGGGCATCCCGGCAAGCACGGTCTTGATCCGTTTGACATTCCCCCCGCCCAGCCGCATCCGGACGCGCATCGGATTGATTTGTTCGCCCCGTGCAATCAATGCTTGCGCAGCCGCCACAATTTCGGAATCGGTATATTTTTGTGGGCGGGGCATAGGTTCAGTCGGTTTGTTTGATTTGTGCTAACTTATTTTACACACGGTTCCCCGCGATGAAAGGGCAGAATGAGCTTTCTTGATGTCATTCCGCACACGTTGTTTCGCCTGCTGTCGTCGCCGGCCCATATTCGCAACGTCGCGATCCTGGAAGCCATCTTTGAACAGTTCTTCGATGATTTTGCTTTCGCGCCGAAGAAGTCCGAGGTGCTGCAGGTCATTCGTCAGGTTCTCGAGAACCCCGATTTCCGGAGCGTTTCTGATGACGACGAGCCAAGCTCAACCACCGAGACCGCCGAGTACGTCATCTATGGGCGATTGCGGGACGACGGCTGGATCATGGAAGTGGCGAACCGAAAGGCCGCCGAGGTCTACATGCCCCGCGAGGCCCACGCTCTGCTTTCCTCGCTGATCACTCTGAAGGAGGAACTCAAGGTCGATATCTCGGCGGAAGCCAGCCTGATCGACAGCGGCATTTTCGCCGCCTATCAGGACCCTGTCGGCAAGGTCATGAACATTGCTAGTGCGCGCCGCCAAGCGGTGCAGTTGCGGCGTTCGATCGACGGTGTCCTGACGTCCCTCCATCGGATCGAAGAAGACCTGATGCGGTCCGAAGGCCTCGCCGACCTGCTGGCTAGATTCATGGAACGCTTTGTCGAGAAGATACTGCTGGAGAACTACCGAGCGCTGAAGGCATCCGCCTACAATCCGATGCGCTTCCAGCGCAGTATCCTGACGAATACCGACCTGTTCATCAATGATGAGGGCCAGATTGCGCGAGCCGCCGTTGCGCTTGCGGATCAGGGCATGGTCGCCGACATTGCTGCGGCCGAAACCCAGATCATCCAGGATCTCATGCGCATCCGTGCCGTGTTCGCCGGTCTCGGAGAAAAGCTGGACGTGATCGACCGCTTTTCGCATCGGCTCGAGCGCCGAATTGCCACGACCGTGCGATACCAGGAGACGGCGCGCAACGTCCGCGAAGAGAGACTGCGGGATGCGATCCGCCTTGCGTTTTCCTACTGGAGCGCCGGTAACGACGAATGCGTCACGCCACTTGTTGAAATCCCGGTTCCTTATGCGAACGCCACGCTGGCTCTAGCGAAGAAAGCGCGCGAGCCGGTCGAACCGCAGACGCGGGAGCCGAAGATAGTCGATCCGGCGGACGTCAAGCGCGAGCAGATGATCGACGCCTATGTCGCCGCCATGGACGTTACTCCCCGTGTCGTCGCCGAACATATGCGGAAGCTGGTGCCGGATGACGGCACCTTCTTCGATCTCGACCAGTTCGAGCCGAAGTCCGCGCGGGATGTCGCCATCCTCTACGAAGCACGGTCGGGTGCGCTCGCATCGAACCCCGAATTCGAAGTGCGTGCGAGCGCCGCTCGGACCACAAACAGATTTGTTTCCGGACCCGGCGTGCTCGTGCGCCGCAGACAGGGCAAAGCATGACCTACTTCTCGCGGTGGGCGACAAAGCAAGCAGCCCAGGACCCCAACTTCAGCGCTGAACAGCTCACCGAGACGGCCAACCGGCTCCTGCACCGGCAGTTCGTCTCCCGCGGTGATTTCGGCGGAGCCGCGCATTTCGACCGGATCGCCAGCAACCTCGACTATTTCAAAGACCTGTTCGCGAGCTTCGGGTTCAGCTTCGTCTTCAATGACACCTGGGGCTATGCCGGATTCGTCAGCCCGGTTGCCTACGGCAATGCGCGCGTCCCGACACAGGAAACCATCGTTCTCCTATGTCTTCGTATGCTTTACAACGAAGGCGCCGAGAAGGGCTATTTCGTCGACTCGAGCGCACAGATCCTCGTCGAAGAAGAGGAGATCCAGACTGTCTTCTCCTCCATGGGGTCCCGAACTCTCAAGCCGGGCGAATTGCGATCGATTCTGACGACGTTCAAGCGCAAGGGGTTGGTCAGGTGTCCGCCGACATCTACATCCGCCCCACCATTACGGAGGTGGTCGACGGTTCTTTCCTGGCCCGCATCGAGGTTTGGGCCGGTCAGCCGGTGCGGGCCGCTGAACCTGTCAATGAGGAGTATGATACTGCAGACGATGCCTCCGATAGTGCGCCGGAGAGTTCACGATCATGATTCCGGCCTTCGTGTTGCGGAACATAACCGCCGTCAATTTCTATCTCTACGCCCAGGACTTCCCCATTTCCGGACGCGGCAATGCGGTCTTTCTCGGTGGCAACGGATCTGGCAAATCCGTTCTGCTCGATGCGATCCAGATCGTCATGACGGGCATGAACCGGCGTTACCTCGATCTCAACAGCCGCGTTTCCGAGGGAGGGCGCAGCACCAGAACCGTGCGCGAGGCCTGTCTTGGCTTGCTCGATGATGGTGAAGGCTATCAGCGCGACGCCTGCCTGACATATATTGCTCTCGGCTTCGAAGCTGTCGACGGATCGCGTCGCTGCACCGCAGGCGTCTGTCTCGAGGCCAAGGCATCTCTCAGTGAAGAGAACGTTCTCGGCCTCTTCATCCTGGAGGGCGAGATACTGGGTTTCGCAGACTTCGTCCATCCGAAACCCAGGGGCTTTGAGGAGAAGGCGTGGCAGACTTTCCTGGATGAGCAGCGCCGTAAGGGACGAGAGGTCAAGACATTCCAGCGACAGAAAAATCAGGCCTTCTTGCGGGAGCTATACGCGATCATCAACGCGAATGCCCGCGGGACCCAACTCGATCCCGATCGTGCGCGCGCCGCGCTGCGACAGGCGCTGTCCTTTGACATCGAACAGATCACGAGCGTCACCGACTTCGTCAAGCGCTTCCTGCTTGACGACCTTCCGATCGAGATCGAGACCTTCCAGGCGCGTTACAACACCTGGCGCGACATGCAGAAGACCATCGAGCGCGTCGAAGCGGAAATCAGGACAGTCGAAGCAATCCGCGCGGCATGCGAGCGCGTCATGGACGATCAATTTAACGCGCGCATGTGGAATTACGGTGCTCAGCGCGCGGAATACGATCGATATGGTGCTTTCATTGCCAAGCAGCGCCAAGAGATCGCCGAGATGCAGGAGAAGCTTGATAGCACCAAGTCCTATCAGCAGACGCTCGTCGAAGGGATCGAGCAGATCAGGCGCCGATTGGAGGCCATCAAGGACCAGATCGACGGAACGCCGGCCTTTGAGCAGATCAAGAAGGCGCAGGCCGAGAGGAACACCCAAGACGCCATCCGCAAGGCGGGCGTCATCGAGGCTAAGCCGATCTTCGATGCGCTCAACTCCTTGCGCGAAGCTACGAACAGTCCCGTCTTTCCCAGTGGTCTTGCCAAAATCACGGATTTTGCTTCGAGGCTGACGTCCGATCTGGTCGGCGTCCACGATGCCGCTTGGCCCAAATCTCCAAAGCAGATCGAGGCGCTCGTGTCCGCCGTGCCGCAGCTATCCGAGGTCCGGGCCGTGCTCGACGAGCGCCATCAGACCGCAGCCTCGATTAAAGCGGGTTTGACGAAGGAATTTGACGAGGGCGATCGCATATTGAAGAAACTGCAGTCGGGCGGTACCTACATGTCGAACGACACGCAGGACTTCCTGGCCGATATGGCGAAGATGCATGTGCCGGCGCAAAGTCTTTCGGAAGTCGCCGATATCGCGCCTGCGTTTGCCGAATGGCGCGCCATCATCGAATCGATCCTCGGCGACTGGGCCGATGCCCTCATCATCGAGCCGCGTTTTATGGACCAGGCCTACCGCCATTTCGACAGCCACTATAAGGCGACCAGGGCCAAGCTGATCCAGTCGGAGAACATGCTGGCCCAGGACCAGAGTGTCCGATCTGGTACGTTGGCCGAGGCGGTGGTTACCGATAATTCATATGCTCGCGCGTTCCTCAACGTGCGGCTCGGCCGGATCATTCGGGCGCGCTCGGCCAATGATATTCGTAAGGGCGATCTGGCCGCATCAGCCGACGGCAAATACGCCCACGGCCGCGGCATCGAGTATCGCCAGCTCAAGCAGATTCCGCGCTTGGGACAATCGGTCCGCGAGCAACAGATCGCCCAGCTCAGCGAACAGCAACGCGAGCTCGAGACAAGGTTGCAGACCGCGCGGGACGCTGAACGCCGGTCATTCGCTGTCCTTGAGGCCATCAAACGCGCAGAAACAGCTCTCGTAATCAATCGCGGCGCGGCGACCCAACTGCTTGAGACAATCGAGTCCGCGGATCGCGAGAGCGAGCGCCAGGCCGCCCTCATTCGCGAGCTCGAGACCGAGTTGCCACAAGGGGTGATGGAGGAAAAGCGCGAAGTCGAGCAAATGCTCGTTCAATACAAAAAGGAAAGGGACGACGAGAGGGAAAAGGAAGACGAGCTCATCGATGCCATCGGACAACGAAAGGGCGCGATGAATACGAACGCAGACGAGCGCAAGAAGGCCGCCGAACGTGCCTGCGAGGCATTCCCGCCATTCGACCGGCGCCGTCAGAGGCACGATCCCGCGATTGGTTTGGAGGCATTTGCTCGGCGCGTTCGTGCGGCCTATGTGCAGGAGCGCGCCGCACGCGGGCATCCCGCGCATGTACGCAATCATTTTGACGGTCTTCTCAAGGACAGGGCGCCCGTCCAGCGGGTGGCGAGACTAAACGCCGCGATACAGGACTATGTTCAGGCGAATCCAGACCAGCATCCGCACTTCGAGTGGACGCAGTTTGTCGCCACCGAGCAGACGACAACTCTTTATGACTGGATCGACTCGAGACATCGCGAACTCACCCAAACCATTTTGCGTAACTTCAAGGGGCAGATTGATAAAGCCGTCACTGCCCTGGTCGAAACGATGGTGCATGACTTCCTGAGCCGCCTTAGCGGCAACATCGACGCGGTCGACCGCATCAAGGACGATCTGAACCGGGCGTTGCGCGGCAGCGTCTTCATGGGGGAAGTTTATCAGATCCGCCAGGAGCGTGATCAGGACAAGGAGACCATCCGCTACCTAATCGATCGGCTCGACATCGTGGCGCCAAAGGCCACCGCTCTGATGCAGAGCAATCCGGATCCGAACGATCCCGATCAGGTGAAGATCAAAGAGCTGATCGACATGCTGACGATCGAGAATGGCGACGATGCCCAGCATCGCCGCCGCATTCGTGAGCTAGCGGACTATCGGAGTTACTTTCGTTTCAGCATCGATATATGCGATCCGCAGCAGGGTTACCGCAGGATCTCGGATCTCGAGCAGCGCCGCGGCAAGGCCAGCGGAGGACAGAAGTTCGTCCCGTTCTATATCTGCCTTGGTGTTGCGGCCGCGTCAGCCTACTTCAATCACCTTGGAGGCAGTCGCGAGGCGCCGCCCCAATCGGCCCTTATGCTGATGGACGAGGCGTTCGAGAAGCTCGATCCCGACAATATCTACAAGATCATCCGGTTCTACGATCAACTCGGCCTCCAGCTCATCATGGCCGCGCCAAAAACGCATCAGGCCCTCTATCAGGAGACGTTTGATACGTTGATTTCGATCATCCGGGTCGGCCGCGCGATCCAGGCGATCCCGCAACATTTCCATCAAGAAGCGCACATTCTCTTGCGCAAAGAGAACCCTATGCATCAGCCGCGAAGTTTCTTCGAAGAGCGTGTCCGCGAGGAGCGGAGGCATGCCGCGGAATAATCAAAATACCGCGGAGACGCTGCTGAATCGGCTGCTCGACCGCTTTGAAGCGCCGTTGGCTCGCACTCGCGACATCACGCAGACGATCGACTACACCCTGGTCGGGGGTCCCGCCGCGCAGGACGAGTTTCATCGTGTGCTGCGCGATGCGGAACGAGCGGGCGGTATCGCGCTCGAGCAGGATCGACTTGGTCGGTTCACCGGCGAGTTCGCGCGGGTGCGCCTCGTCGATCCTGACAAGCTTTATCGATTCCTGGTCAGAGCGCCCGCAAGAGCGACCGCTGAGACCGCGCACCAGGCGATACTGGCTGCTATCCCGGAGATTCTGGCGGATGCCTTCTTTCGAGGTATCGAGCAGGAGGCTATCGCAGCCTGGAAAAACAATAAGACGTTTCTCGGGCTCTCGGTGGGCGAGATCAACACGTTCCTCACAACTATCCGCCTTGTGCATGGCATCGTAAACCTGTCGGGCCGCGATATCGATCACCGGACGTTTTCTCGCCGGCTCGCAAAGGACAGCAAGGCCCTCGAGCGGATGGAGGGTCGCGTCGTCCAGCTGCTCCGACGTCGCGATCCGAGCCTGGCCGGTGAAGAGCCGCGCGAGGTTCTGGAAGCGAGTGGCATCGTGCGTCGGGCCCATCTCCTGCAGGTCAAGGGTCCGCTTCGGCTCTCTTCCGAGGCGCTGAACATCCATGGTACCGGAGAGGCGTTTATCGGCCTTCCGTGGCTCTCGGTTCGGCAGGCTTCTTTGGCTCACGGCGTTGACTACGTGATGACTGTCGAGAATCCGACAAGCTTTTGGCGTTACAGCACGGAAATCGATGGAAACTATCTCGCACTCCTGACAGATGGATTTCCGGCGCGCGATGTGCTGTCGAGCATGGTGCATCTCGTCCGGCACGCTCTTCTCCTGGCGCCGGAAACGCCGGTGTACCATTGGGGTGATATCGATGCCGGTGGCTTGAGGATCGCCGCGCATCTCGAAGACGCGTTCGGGATTCATGTTCAACTGCATCAGATGGAGCCAAAACTCGCATGCGCCTTCGGGTCAGCGCTGCAATCGCAGAAAGGTCTCGAGAAACTCGCTATGCGCTCAGGCGAAATCGGACAATTGGCGCTCTGGCTTCGCAGTGAGGAAGCAAAAATGTTGGAGCAGGAGGAACTCGATCCGATGCCGCCAATTTTCGCGCCCGGGAGGCATCTTTCGTCATGAGCGAAAGTAGCGTCGCATCTGCCGGCGGGATCACGATCACGGAACGCGGCGTGGCTGCCTCGTTCGTTTAATCGCTGCTCCATGGATGCGTAGAAGGCGTCCATATCGATATGGATGATTTTCGCCGATGCGGTGCTGGCCCCGTTTGGTAGTCAGCCTCCTCGTCGGTCACGTCGTTAGGCCCTGTAGGTCTTCCTTGACGCCGCGAGCGACGATCCGGAGGCTTCCATCCGGAAGCGGCCTTTGCAATTTCAGGGCCTCGTCCGCGGGAGCCGTCATCCAGGTCTCGACCTCTTCCGGAGTTGTCAGGATGACCGGCATCGCTTTGGGGTGGATGGCACCGACCTCGGCGTTCGGCTCCGTAGTGAGGAACGCGTAGAGGTCGTTGGTCGTCTCACCTTCCTTGACTTTCCGGACGCTGGTCCAGTCGGTCCAGATGCCGGCGAAGCAGGCGAGTGGGCGGGTCTCGTCGAGCGCGAACCAGATGTCGCCGCCTTCGGTCTTGTTGAACTCGCTGAAGGAATTGAAGGGCACTACGCAGCGATTTTCGACGCCGAGCCAGCGGGCCCAGTGTTTGCTCTTCACGTTGCGGATGTTGGTCGTGCCGCTGTCCGGCTCCATTCTGAGCAATTCCTTGAAATCCACTGCCTTGCCTTTGGCCTGCAGCTTTTCGGCTCGTTTCTTGGTGGCGTCCATCAACGCCTTTGATGACGACGGCATTCCCCACCGCGCGGTGGCGAGCTCGCGGCCCTCGGCTCCGTTGCGCACGATTGGCGCCTGGTAGTCCGGAAACACGCCGGGCAGGGGTGCCAGATTGCCCACGTATCGGTTCACGACGCGGAACAGCGCGCTGATCGCGGCCTGGTTGGTCGTGATCGAATAGAGATTGCACATCAGTCAAGCTTCGGTTCGAGGGTGGCGAGGCTGGCAAGCCAGTTGTAGCAGAGTCGCGGATGGACGCCGGCCCGCCTTGGCGCATTTGCGGCAGCGCAGCCGGCTGGCGAGGTCATGCACGAAGGTGGTTGGTGGGTGCTTCATCGTGGCAAGGTCGACGTCGCTCGGCGTCTTGCAGCGCGTGCACCTGATCTCGAGCCAAGGGAAGCCTCCGTTCACGGCTTGGTCGATGGTGGGCGATGGATCGATCGGTTCGCCGTCGCTCCACATGCGCTCGTTCCAGCTTTCGCAAAGCAGCCTGTCAGCTTGCTGGATCATGGCCTCGCCCTTGACCCGCATCTCCGCCGATTGAGCGGCCAGCATGTTGGCCATCGCACGTGCTTTGCCGAGCTCTTTCGCCAGAGCCTTGCGATCGCCGCCCGACAGGGGCGTGGGGTGATACTTCGGGGCCATCCGGACATCCAGGCGCTAAGAGATCGGAACGGCAATCCGGAGCGGTTACGGCGGCTCGAACGCAGGCCAGCACCCGTCTTCCTCATGCCTGCCGGTGCGCTGCTGGCAGGTGTTGTCGAGCAACCGCTGCGCCACGTCCTTCCAGACCGCGTTGCCGCCATACAATCGGACTGCGTCGGCCTTCTGGATTTCCACGGTCCGCTCGCAGCGGCGGCATGAGATGCGCAGGACATGGCGTTGAATCTCAGAAAGACGTCGCTGCGGCCTCTGGGCTCCGCTCTCGTCGGCGCGAGGGTCTTTCAGGACCGATTCCCAATATTCCGCCGGGAGTGGCGCATCCGGAGCCGCCGTGGACGGGCCGGGCCTACAGGCGGCTTCTGCGGCCAGTTTTTCCATCTGTTTTGGGGTCGGCATGCGCCAGCTCGCGGGTCGATCGGTCATTCCGAATTAGAACATAACAAGAACAAATGTCGAGTCCACTCCGACCCTCATCCTTGAAAAAATCATCCCGTTGGGAGGGGAGCGGTGTCGGAACCAAGCCGGCCCGTTCGTCTTGAATCCGGCACCAGTATGGAGTTCCCCCGCGATGGCCCCCCGCGCTAACTGGAAAGGCTTCCTGCGTCTTTCCCTCGTCACCTGTCCGGTAGCGCTCTATCCGGCCACGTCGGAATCCGAAAAGGTCTCGTTCAACCAGCTCAACCGGAAGACCGGCCACCGCATCAAGTACGCCAAGGTGGACGCCGATACCGGTGAGGAGGTCGACAACGAGGACATCGTCAAGGGCTATAAAGTCGACACCGACACATTCATCGAGGTGACGAAGGAGGAACTCGAGAACGTCGCGCTGGAATCGACGCGAACGATCGAGATCGACGGGTTCGTCGACCGCAGCGAGATTGATCCAAGATATCTGATCCGTCCCTACTACCTGACTCCAGATGGCAAAGTCGGGCACGACGCCTTCGCCGTTATCCGCGAAACCATCCGCGATATGAACAAGGTCGCGATCGGTCGCGTGGTGCTGACCAATCGCGAGCACATCATCGCGCTGGAGCCGCTCGACAGGGGGCTGATGGGGACCTTGCTGCGCTATCCCTACGAAGTCCGGTCTGCCGACGAGTATTTCGACGATATCCAGGACGTCAAAGTCACCAAGGACATGCTCGACTTGGCCAAGCACATCGTCAATCAGAAGGCAGGCCATTTCGAGCCGGACAAGTTCGAAGACCAGTACGAAACCGCCCTCATCGATCTCATCAACCAGAAACGCGCCGGCAAACCCATCACCGCGAAGGCGCGTCCCCGCGGCGAGAACGTCGTCGACCTGATGGACGCGCTACGCAAGAGCATCGGAAGAGAAGGGGCGGCCGCGACCGAGGCACCCAGGAAGCCAGGCAAAAAGCCACGCAAGGCGGCGGCCGGGCAGAAGGAAATGCTGATGCCGATCGCAGGCAAGAAGCCGGCGAAAGAGGCCGCGGCGAAGAAGCCGGCGGCAAAACCCCAGCGGAAGTCGGCTTAGGTATTGTGACGGTGACGTCGGACGGCCACTACTTCGTCGTCCGCGGCCGGCTCTGGCGGCTGGCAATTCCTAATCTCGACGAGATTCTAAAAAAGGCGGTACAACAGAGGCCCGCTGCGCTACTGGCCTGTTTCGAACGATCTTTGCTGTGCAACTAGCCGGCACATCGCGCCTCAGTGCTCCTCGCCCGCTCAGCTTTGGATTGCTCTGCAAAATAGGAGCGATATGGCTGCGGTAAAAAAGACTTCCAGAAGATCGACCTTGAGCGCGGGCGTTCTCGCATACCGCAAGGGCGCTCGTGGGTTCGAGGTACTGCTCGTTCATCCCGGCGGTCCGTTCTGGCGTAAGAAGGATGATGGCGCCTGGTCCATTCCAAAGGGCGAAATCGATGCCAATGATGCTCCGGAAAACGTCGCACGACGCGAGTTTGCCGAAGAACTCGGCCCGAGCGCTTTGATTGGTCCGCTCCAGGCGCTGGGGGAAGTCCGACAGCGAGGAGGAAAGCGCGTCATCGCATTCGCCGGCGAGGGCCACTTTGATCCGGCGGCGTTGATCAGCAATACCTTCGATATCGAATGGCCGCCCCGAAGCGGTCGACGGGAGAGCTTTCCCGAAGTCGACCGCGCCGAATGGTTTGATATCGAGCTTGCGCGGACCAAGATGTTGTCCGCTCAAGTTGAGTTTCTTGATCGCCTTTTGGCGATCGCGGTTGAGAGCGCCGGGAAATGATGTTCAGGATTGGAATCATTTCGGACACGCACGGTCTGTTGAGGCCCGAGGCGGAACGGGGCCTTACGGGCGTCGATCACATCATCCATGCCGGCGACATCGGACGTCCCGAGATCGTCGACGCGCTTCGTCGCATCGCGCCCGTCACGGCCATTCGTGGAAACGTGGACACTGGCGAGTGGGCCCGCGATTACCCCGGCACGAAGCTTGTGCGCCTGGCGGGAAAGTCGATCTACGTTCTGCACGACTTGAAGATGCTGAAGGCCGATCCAGGCGCTGGCATCAACGTCATCGTCTCCGGGCATTCTCACGTGCCGAAGATCGACACGGTCGGTGGCGTTCTCTATCTGAATCCCGGCAGCGCGGGACCCCGGCGCTTCAAGCTGCCGATCACACTTGCGACGCTCGAAGTCACGCCTGACGGCATGCGACCGGAGATCCACGACCTTGGAGGCGACCGAGTCCCACCGCGGAGGGAATAGAGCGTGCACATTATTGCAGATAGTCTTTCTTCAGCCGATTAAGGTCGCCGGCAGCTACTTTGAGCTGGGCCGTGGATGGCGGCGTGTCGTCGTGCGGCCCCGGCGTGACATAGCTGTACGCGGCGGTGAGTTTGCCGCGATGGGCTGGATCGAGGGTTAGCAAGGCAAGCGCTTGCGCGCTGTAGTCGCCATAGTTCTTGCTGTCATAGTCCGTTATGAACGCCATGCTGTCACCCTGCGTCCGCCTGGATTTGACGATCAACTCCTTGCAGAGGCGTTCGATCACGCGGCGCAGACGCGTTGCTCCTTCTTTGCGCTGATCGCTGTCTTGAGAATTGATGAAAGGGCGCGCTTGGGCAAGCATGGTAGCGAGTGCATCATCCTGCCCCCGAATCTCAGTGCCAGCCACGGCGTTTTCGCGGACAATCTGAAATTGCGCTGCGCCACGATGTTCCCAGCGATGGCCAATGTCTTTCCAGCTCTTATGGTCTTGCGTGATAACGATAACCTGCACGCTCGAATCCAAGAGAGCTTCGATTACGGAGGAAGCGAAGTTCGGGCGAAAATCGTCGTCACTCGTGAGGACCGGATCGTCAAGTACGACGAAGCCCGCTCCTCCTTCGATCGCTCGGGCCAGGAACAGCGAGAGGCCCAAGCAATGGAGCTGCGATTGGCTGAACACGGCCACGGCATCGCGAAGCTTGATATCGCTTCGATCATCTTTGGAAGAGAGTGCGACTTTCAAATCGACGGTGCGGCGCGTTTTCGCTCCGCGCCGCTGCACCGCGCTGAAGAATGTCGGCTCGCCAGGACGGAGCCGTTCCCACCACGCCAGCACCTGAGCGCTTAGGTCGGCGAATTTCTCGTCAGCTACCTTGCCGCTGGCCGTGTCGATATCGCGAACGGCTCGTTCGATCGCTTTGACGACCTGTTCATGATGGCGGAGTAGCTCAAGTGCAAGCCAGGCTGCTGATGGCTTGCGGGCCAGCGCAATGAGTTCCTCCCATCCGCGAGTGTTCGTGCTCAGATCGACGGACGCCTTGAGTGTTGCGCTAATGCCGTCGATGGCCAGGCCGTAGCCGCTGGCGGCTGACTCAAAGTCAGCATAGTAATCTCGCAGACGATCCAAGCTTTGCGCGAGAGCAGTATCGCGCCTCCAAGAGAACGGATCGCGCATCGCGTAGCTGATCTCGACCCTGATCGCCTCGATTAAGCGGCGATACCGCATGTACGCGCGGAAAAACACGCGGGTCGCGGCGACCCAACGCGAGGTCCCCTCTTGGTCGGCCGACAACGTCGCGACGCGGGCCACGCGGAAGTCGCGTTTGCGCCGGTCCGCAGCCAAAATACCCATGAACTTTGGCAAAGCGGCTTGGGCGGCGTCATTAAGCGCAACGAGCTTTGCGTCGGCGCCGCGGAGGGAGGCTAGCAACGCCTTCTCTGCACTTTGATAGGATTCGTTCGTGCGGAGCTGAGCATTTAGAAATACGACCCGCTCGGGAGTAACGGCATCGGCGGTACCACAAAGGGGACAGTCTGTCGGTTCGATGCAGTCGTGGACGGCAGGTATCGCAAGAGCGCTTTCGAACAGCGACACGAGACGGCGCGTCTCCTGTGAAATAGCAGCCTGCTCGCGTCGAAAAACGTCGACCGTGCTGGCAAGGTCATCGGCAGGGGCATTCCACGGCGCAAGGGCTTTCCGAGCGAAGAGGTCGATTGGAAACGCTTGCGACCGCCTTGTCTCCAGCTCCGCACTCAGTTGGTGGATGCGTTCAGCCGGCGTTGGCTTAAGGGCGATCCCAATTGAGAAAAGCAGAGCCTCAACCGAGCGAGAAAGTGCCGCTCCGAGCGCCGGCTCAGTCTTGGTGTTTCGCATCGCTTTTGCGTGTGCGGCATGGCCTGGAATCGTGTCGAGAACGGCGAGTGCCTCAAGTTCAGTATTTTGCGGGGGCTTGAGACGGGATGATAGGTTCGCAACCGCAGACCGGAAATCTTCGAGGTCTTGAGTGTCGAGCACCGCCCGAAAATATGCCGCGCGATCGGTGGGGGACGCGGTAAAGACGTACGCCAAGGTGTGTTGCGCGAGCACAGGCGCGCGAAGCGGCGGATGAAGAAGACGAAGCCCTAATGTTCCTTCGACGTCGGATTCGGCGCACCGCACTCCGTCCATCTGGAGCGTACTTGTACAAGCGGTGCTGCCGTCATAGTCGGATGTCAAGGTTCGACGGAGGCGGCGGCTTACTCCATCCGGACACTTGAACGTTGCTTCGACAAAAACCGAAACGGCGGCTGGAAGATGCGCATTTCGCAGGGATTGGGAAAATTCGTCCTTGGCGCTGGCGAGGAGCTCCCGCCTTGCGATGTGCCCTGTCATAAGGAACTCGATCGCTTCGGCTAGGCTCGACTTGCCCTGGCTGTTGCCGCCCCAAAGAGCGGTGACGGTTTCTGGCAGGGTGAAGGATTGCGGACTCGCACCAAATCCGCGGAAGCCCTGAAGGTCGATCCTTTGAATGCGATGTTTCATTTCGTCGTTCGGCTTTTGGTGACGTGCTGATCCACGGCAGAAAGCATTCGTTCCTGAACAGTAGAAGATGGAGCGGTGAGCCAACTATCCAGCAGCGCTATGGCGAGACTGCCGTTCGTCAGGTTCGTGCGCAGCCGATCAAAGTTGGATGGTGCGGGGGCGGGTTGTGAAGATCCAGGGGAAGAAGTTCTGTCAGACATTAATGGGTACTCGCGTGCGTTAGCCCATGTCAGGGAACAACCACAGGGCGAAGGGCCGCAAGCTAAAACTTGGCCGACGGCCATTTCCTCCACAGCCCGGCCATCTAACCTAAAGTAGCGCTCGAAAAATTATTCAATGATTTCAGGGTATTCGCAGATGGCCGTTCTGATAGGCGCCGACTGTTCTTTTTGTCTTCCCCTAGTCCGTCTGCGGGCTTGCATATGGATGTGCTAGAAATTTTGCACAGTCGGCAGGATTACGCTGAACAGGTCAGGTTCTTATGCTTTGCTGAACGCAATCAACGAAGGCTTTGGCATCACGTATGAGTTCGTCGTAAGTGATGATTTCTATCTGGTGCATGCCGCGTTGGAAATGCAGCGCGCTTCGTCTATCCAAGGCATCCTGATCCTCCACTAGTGAGAGTGATGGAGTATGTTGCCGGCCGCGCGCTCGTTAAAAGCAAAGGTCTTGGTCGAAGCGCGCCTGAGCGCATTGAGGTGCGGCACCAGCCCTTCTAGTCTGCGGGGCATTCTGGGCAGGTATCACCGATCGAATTCAGCACGTCGCGAACCTCGGCCGCAGCCGCATCAGGGGAGAAGCCTGCAGGCGGGTCTCCACGGGCGATTTCAAAGGCCCGATCCCGTGCATGCGGATCGGCGCGATCTTGCATCCAACCGTGTTCTTCGCACTCGCGGATGGCGCCGGCTTCCTGGAGCACCTGGATCACCCATCCGCGCAGCGTCCGTGTCGCTGGCCTTCGTTCACGCGTCATCAGCATTGAGAAGCTCCTGATACGACGAATCCTTATTTCCGTCATTTGTTCCCCCCTGCTAACAAAGGCTGGGATTCGCAATGACGAGAGAGCAAGGTTAGGGTGCAATGCGACCGCGAACTGCCCGCGTCTGGTTGCGCGCTTGACGTGAACAGCCGACCGAAGTCCGCATGCGATCCTATGCGGCGGCCGCGACAGTGGAGGAATTGTAAAGAGCTTCCTGATGCTCTAGATTCGAATCTCGTGGACCAACGTTCGCGACGAGCTCGCGGACTGCCTCGTCTTGGCTTTCCTGACCCTTCGTTTAGGCGCGTGCGGCTTCGCCGCACCGGGCTCTCGTGAACCGAGCCGCTTTGCGTCTCGGCCATTCGGCTTCGATCCCTCGCGCAAACACTGCAGAGCTCCTCGCCGGGGGCACTCGGGAAAGGGGCTCGCCTTCGGCGATCGCTATCACTGCCCCGTTCCCGGGTGCCGCTGTTAACCGGTCTCGTCGCTGCACTCGGACCCGCGTGCCCCTTCGGGTCGCTATGCTCACGCTCTCCGGGTGCCATTTCAGTGGGGCGATGCGCCGTTGGCGCACGCCTGATCAGGGCCTGCGGCCCTAAGAGTCAAGGCCACATCCCATGAAGAAATGGGACGTAAGGTGGGGTACTCCGCAGATGGTCGCATTCTCTCACTTGCGCGCGAGCGGCGGGGCATCACGCGTCGTCGTTTCCGCGCAAGAGGCTGAGAGTAAGAGAGCTGAATGGGTCTGCCGTGACGGGTCACAGGCTGCGAGAGAGGCTCGCGGCGCCCGTCGCGGAGACCCGCGATGTCCAGACACATTCCTCGGGCGCGCACCGGTGAAGACCGGGCGAACCTTTATGACGACATCACCAACAAGATCATCGGTGAACTTGAGGCCGGCCGAGTGCCATGGGTGCAGCCTTGGGGCACCGCCGCGAAGGCGTCTTTGGCCATGCCGAAAAGCGCCGCGACCGGCCGTCAATATAGCGGCATCAACGTTCTGATCCTCTGGGGGGCCGCCGCCGAACGCGCATTTACAGGTCAGAGCTGGCTTACCTTCCGCCAGGCGCTGTCGCTTGGCGGTCATGTCCGCAAGGGCGAGCGCGGGACGACCGTGGTCTATGCCGATCGATTTGTACCGGTTGAGGAAAGGCGGCGCGCGAGCGAAACGGGCGACGAAGCGCAGGCCATTTCGTTTCTCAAGCGCTTCACGGTCTTTAACACTGATCAATGCGACGACTTGCCTTTGGAGATCGCAGCGACGGCGTCGCCTCCGCCACCAGGCCTGATCGAGCCAAAGGTCGAATACCTGATCAAGGCGACCCGGATCAACTTCCGCATCGGCGGCAACCGCGCATACTATGCGCCGGCAGAAGACTATGTGCAGGTGCCTCCACCACAGGCCTATTTCGAGCCGATCAACTGGCATCGAACCGCTTTGCATGAGCTGGCGCATGCCAGCGGCCACCCGTCACGTCTCAACCGCGACTTGTCAGGCGCCTACGGTACCAAGAAGTATGCTTTTGAAGAGTTGATCGCGGAGATATCGGCTGCGTTTAGTTGCGCGTCGCTCGGTATCGTACCGACGGTGCGACATGCCGACTACATCGGCTCCTGGCTCGAGGTGCTGCGCGAGGACAATCGCGCGATCGTGCGAGCTGCCTCACAAGCCAGCAAGGTTGCGGATTATCTCCTTGGCTTTCTGCCGGAGTCCGCTGTTGACGTGACGACCGAGAGCGCGGAGCGGGAGGCAGCGTGAAGATCTCGCCAGTCGCTTCGGAAACGAGAGTGAGAGGGGAGATGCGATTTTCGCGACGGGTTGGAGGCCGAGAGAGAGGCTCCCGGCCGCCCGTCGTGGAGAATCGACATGACGAAGGCTGTCCAAAAGATCATCCTGTCGCCCTCGCGGGACATTCCGTTCAACAAGCTGGTGCTCAGCCAGTCGAACGTCCGGCGCGTGAAAGCGGGCGTCTCGATCGAGCAGCTCGCCGAAAGCATCGCCCAGCGGACGCTCCTGCAAAGTCTCAATGTACGGGCGGTCGTGGATGCGGAAGGCAATGAGACCGGCATGTTCGAGGTGCCGGCGGGCGGCCGGCGTTATCGCGCGCTGGAACTTCTCGTCAAGCAGAAGCGCATGGCGAAGACGCAGGCCGTTCCGTGTGTCGTGCGCGAGGGTGGCATCGCGGAAGACGACTCTCTTGCGGAGAACGACGAGCGGGTAGGCCTTCATCCGCTTGATCAGTTCCGGGCTTTCCAGACCTTGAGTGGCGCCGGCATGTCCGAGGAGGATATCGCGGCTCGGCACTTTGTGGCACCGGCCGTCGTTAAGCAACGCCTCCGGCTGGCGTCCGTGTCGCCAAAGCTGCACGACGTCTATGCCGAAGACGGCATGACGCTCGAGCAGCTCATGGCGTTTTCCGTCACCGCGGATCAGGCTCGTCAGGAACAGGTCTGGGAGAATGTCAGCCGCTCGGGCTACGATGAACCCTATCAAATCCGGCGGATGCTGACCGAAAATACCGTGCGGGCGTCCGATCGCCGCGTGCAGTTCATTGGGCTCGATGTTTACCAGCAGGCAGGCGGCGGCGTCTTGCGCGACCTGTTTGAGCACGATGATGGCGGCTGGCTTCAAGACGTCGCTCTGCTCGACCGTCTTGTCACGGAGAAGCTCAAAGCCGAGGCGGAGGCAATTGGCGCGGAGGGATGGAAATGGATCTCAGTCGCCGTTGACTTCCCCTACGGCCACACGACACGCCTGCGCGAGCTGGAAGGCCAACCTGTCGATCTCACCGCCGAGGAACGAGCCACCATCGACGCTCTCAACGCCGAGCAGGCGAAGCTCGAAACCGAATATCCGGAGGATCTGCCCGAAGAGGTCGACCAGCGTCTCGGCGCGATCGAGGCGGCGCTGCTGGCGCTCGAAGACCGGCCCGTGATCTACGATCCGGCCGAGATTGCCCGGGCCGGCGTCTTTGTCAGCATCGATTCCGAAGGACGGCTTTTCGTCGATCGGGGCTATGTCCGACCCGAGGATGAGGCGCCTGCGGCCGATTTCGACGTCGATCCGGGCACTGATGCATCATCGACTGAGGGGCAGGAGGCTGGTGCTTCCGCAACGCGCACGGCGATCTCGGTCGCCGGCGCAACGAGCGAACCGGAGGAAGATGATGAAGACCTGGCAAGGCCCTTGCCGGATCGGCTCATCATCGAACTGACGGCGCACCGTACGCTGGCATTGCGGGATGCGCTGGCGGAGAATCCCGCGATCGCGTTCCAAGCGGTGCTACACAACTTCGTGCTGACGGCCTTTTACCGGTTTGCTTCGTCCGGGAGCTGCCTTGAGATCGGGCTGCGCACGCCAACCTTTCCCGCTCAAGCTCCGGGGCTGAGGGAAAGCGCCTCGGCTAAGGCTGTCGAGGTGCGGCATGAGGCCTGGAAGGCACGGTTGCCGAAGAGCGAGAACGATCTCTGGGATGCGCTGACGGCTCTCGATGGTGGTGCACAGGCATCGCTGTTCGCCCACTGCGCGTCCTTTGCGGTCAACGCCGTCTATGAGCCGACCAATCGTTACAATCAGGGTCGCGTCTCAGCCCACGGCGTCCGCACGCGTCTCGACCAGGCCAACGTGCTGGCGCTCGCTGCCGGACTCGACATGGTGCAGGCCGGCTGGAGACCGACCGTCGACAACTATCTCGGCCGAGTCACCAAGCCTCGCATTCTGGAGGTAGTGCGGGAAGCCAAGGGCGAGTCGTCGGCCCAACTGATCGACCATCTGAAGAAGGCCGACATGGCCAAGGAGGCCGAGCGTCTCCTGGACGGCTCGGGCTGGTTGCCAGAACCGCTGCGTCTCGTCGATTCCAGCTCGTCTTCGGCGGAGCCGGAAGGTGAAGCGGGCCCATTGCCAGAATTCCTCGCTGAAGAGGAGGATCCCGAGAACGGCAGCGACGAGGATCGGCAACAGCTCGATGCGGCCGAGTGACAGCATAACGGGTGGCTCCGGCTGTCCTGCGCTTGCTGGGGGACCGGTGCACAGCGCCGGTCACCGTTCTTATGGCCGAGCCTGAGAGGGAGAGTCTGGCCGGGAAGGGTTTGAATCGCCGTGGTCTTGAGGAGAGCGCCGGGCGGTTTGACCCGTTCCTGCTCTCCGAAAGAAATCCCCATGACCGAATCTCTCGCTGGCGGCGCTGCCGCCGCGCCGCTCTCGATGCGTGCCGCTGCAACTATCACCTCCGCTACGGTCAGGGCCGCGCGACAGCTCTTAACCGACCTCGAACGCGGCCGGCGCATCGATGCCGCGGTCCTGCGTGGCGCCATGGAGGCTGCCTTCGGCGCCTCGGACGCGGCTGGTGCCTGGAATTGGAAGACCGCCTATGACGCCTGCGAGGCGGCAACCGTTCTATTCCTTCGCAAGTTCGGTCCGGCCATCCGGACCAAGGCTGGCTCAACTGCCGCGATGCTGCCGATGCTCGCGAAAATCGCGAGCTGTCTGCCGACCCATACGCGGCGTTCCGAGGACAGCCAGGCGCTTCAACAATTCTCGACGCCGATCCCGCTGGGGCTGGCCGCATGTACCGCAGCCGGCATCACGTCGGCCGACCGGGTTCTGGAGCCCTCCGCGGGGACTGGCTTGCTCGCGATCTTTGCCGAGCTCGCTGGCGGCACGCTGGTGTTGAACGAGTTGGCCGAGGCTCGTGCAGCCTTGCTCGACCAACTGTTCGTCAACGCCGGAGTCACGCGGCTCGACGCAGCGCAGATCAACGATCACCTCGATGCAAGTGTCGCACCGAGCGTGGTCCTGATGAACCCGCCGTTCTCGGCGCTGGCGAATGTTGATCGACGAATGGCGGACGCGGCGCTTCGGCACATTGCTTCGGCCTTAGCGCGCCTTTGCGACGGTGGGCGTCTGGTCGCCATCACCGGTGCAAGCTTCGGGGCGGACAGTCCGGCATGGCGAGATGCCTTCGTTCGCCTTCAGGAACGCGGGCGTGTTGTTTTCTCTGCCGCGGTCGACGGTGCCGTTTACGCGAAACACGGAACTCAAACCGAGACAAGGCTGCTTGTGATCGACAAGCAGCCCGCGGCGGACCCGAACGTCTTGCCGGCCTCGCTCGGCATGGCGGACGATGTCGCTACCTTGCTCGACTGGGTGACCCAGCATGTGCCTCCGAGGCTGACTGTTGCTGCCCCAGTCGTGATCGATGTCGCCAGTCGCCCTGCGGTGTCACGATCCCTTGGCGCCTCTGCACCATGCCCGACCTCTACTTCGGGCGGCGCCGCGCCAGAAGGCGTCGAACTTTCATACGAGACGGTCGAGTGGTCGCCACCGGAAGGCGCCCGGCTCACCGATGCGCTCTATGAGGAATATGGATTGCAGTCGATCCGTATTGCCGGCGCGCACGCGCATCCGACCAAGCTCGTGCAGTCGGCTGCAATGGCATCCGTAGCGCCGCCAAGACCTTCCTATCGGCCGCATCTGCCAGCGAGTCTCGTGGCAAATGGCATCCTGTCGGACGCACAGCTTGAGAGCGTGATCTATGCTGGCGAAGCGCATTCCGAATCTCTCGCGGGCTCATGGACGGTCGATGCGACCTTCGATGTTGTGGCCGCCGCGAGCGATGACGCGGAAAACGCCGTCCGGTTTCGCCGCGGCTGTTTCTTGGGCGATGGCACCGGCGCGGGCAAGGGGCGGCAGGTCGCGGGTATCCTGATCGACAATTGGCTCAAGGGCCGCCGGCGCGCGGTCTGGATCAGCAAATCCGACAAGCTGATCGAGGACGCGCAGCGCGACTGGTCCGCGCTCGGCATGGAGCGGCTGCTGGTGACGCCGCTGTCACGTTTCAGGCAGGGCACGCCGATCCGCCTCTCGGAGGGCATCCTATTTACCACCTACGCTACGCTGCGCACCGATGAGCGCGGCGAAAAGCTTTCGCGCGTGCGGCAGATCGTCGAATGGTTGGGCTCGGACTTCGACGGAGTGATCGTCTTCGACGAGAGCCACGCGATGCAGAATGCGGTCGGGGGCAAGGGCGAGCGCGGCGATCAAGCGGCCTCTCAGCAGGGGCGCGCGGGCCTGCGGCTCCAGCACGCCCTACCGAATGCACGCGTGGTCTATGTGTCGGCAACCGGCGCCACCACGGTGCACAATCTTGCTTATGCTCAGCGGCTGGGATTGTGGGGCGGTGATGATTTCCCGTTCGCCACCAGGGCAGAATTCGTCGAGGCGATCGAGGAGGGCGGGGTCGCGGCGATGGAGGTGCTGGCGCGCGACCTCAAGGCGCTCGGTCTCTACGCCGCCCGCTCACTGTCCTACGATGGGGTTGAGTACGAGCTCGTCGAGCATCAACTCTCGCCGGAGCAGGTTCGCATCTACGACGCCTTTGCCGATGCGTTCAGCATCATCCATAACAATCTCGATGCGGCGATGCGAGCCGCTAATATCACCGGCGAGACCGGAACGCTGAACGGGCAGGCGAAATCCGCGGCACGATCCGCCTTCGAAAGCGCGAAGCAGCGCTTCTTCGGGCACCTATTGACCTCGATGAAGACGCCGTCGCTGATCCGCTCGATCGAGCGCGATCTCGTCGCCGGCCACGCCGCCGTCATCCAGATCGTCTCGACAGGCGAGGCGCTGATGGAGCGCCGGCTGGCCGATATCCCGACCGAGGAGTGGGGCGACGTCCGCGTCGACATCACTCCGCGTGAGTACGTGCTCGACTATCTCGCCCATTCCTTCCCGGTCCAACTCTACGAGCCCTTCACCGACCAGGAGGGCAATCTCTGCTCCCGGCCTGTCTATCGTGACGGCCAACCGCTCGAGAGTCGGGAAGCCGTCGCCCGCCGCGACCGCTTGATCGAGAAGCTCGCCTCGCTCCCTCCGGTACCTGGCGCGCTGGATCAGGTCGTCCAGCGCTTCGGTACCGACATGGTCGCGGAAGTGACCGGCCGCTCGCGCCGCATCGTGCGCAAGGGCGACCGGCTAATGGTCGAAAATCGAGTCGGTTCGGCCAACCTCGCCGAGACCTCAGCCTTCATGGATGACACCAAGCGTATTCTCGTGTTCTCCGACGCCGGCGGCACCGGTAGGAGCTACCATGCCGAGCTATCGGCCCGGAATCGCCGCTTGCGGGTCCACTATCTGCTCGAGCCCGGCTGGAAGGCGGATGCTGCGATCCAAGGCCTCGGGCGGACCAACCGGACCAACCAGGCGCAGCCGCCGCTGTTTCGTCCCATCGCGACCGACGTGAAGGCTGAAAAGCGCTTTCTCAGCACGATTGCCCGCCGGCTCGACACGTTGGGAGCCATCACGCGTGGCCAGCGCCAGACCGGAGGGCAAGGCCTGTTCCGCCCCGAGGACAATCTCGAAAGCCAGTACGGCCGTGATGCGTTGCGTCAGCTCTACACGCTGCTGGTGCGCGGCAAGGTCGACGGCTGCTCGCTCGCGAGGTTCGAGGATTCGACCGGCCTGAAGCTGACCGATACCAACGGGCTCAGGGACGAATTGCCGCCGATCACGACCTTCCTGAATAGGTTATTGGCGCTCACCATCGAGCTACAGAACATCCTGTTCACCGCGTTCGAGCAGCTCTTGACCGCTCGGATCGAGGGCGCCGTCGCATCGGGCACCTATGACGTCGGACTGGAAACGCTCCGTGCCGAGAGCTTTGTCGTCACCGACCGGCGGACGATTTATGCGCATCAGAGCACTGGCGCTGAGACCCGGCTTCTCACGATTACCGAGCGCCTGCGCAACCATCCTGTGGGTCTGGATGACGCTCTTGCTCGTTTTTCCGATCGTCATCCCGTCCTGATGATGAATGAGCGCTCGGGACGAGCCGCCGTGCAGGTCCCAGCTCCGAGCTTCATGCTCGACGATGGTCAGATCGAGCGGCGCGTCCGCCTGATCCGGCCGATGGAGCAGCACAGCGTCTCCCTCGACATAATGGCGGAAAGCCATTGGATCGAAGCGGATCGCGACCGCTTTGCCGCCGCCTGGCTGACGGAGCTCGCCGAGGTGCCCGAGTTCACGGAAAGCACGATCCATGTCGTGGCGGGCTTGCTGCTGCCGATTTGGAAGCGGCTGCCGAACGAGTCGACCCGGGTCTATCGGCTTCAGACCGATGCGGGCGAACGCATCATCGGCCGCAAGGTCTCGGCCTCCTGGGTCGCGAACGTCCCTGCGGCTGACGCGCCGGCGCTGACGCCGGACGCTGCCTTTGCCGCGCTGATGGAGGGAAAGACCGTCCTCGATCTTGCCGAGGACCTACAGCTTCGCCGTGTCCGCGTGATGGGCGCATACCGCATCGAACTGTCGGGATTCAAGGACACGATGCGCGATCGACTCCGGGCTTATGGGCTCTTTGGCGAGATCATCTCCTGGAAGCTGCGCATGTTCGTGCCCACGGACACAGGCGGCGTCGGGGTCCTGACAAAGGTGCTCGACACCTATCCGGTCGCGCGCATCAGTGAGCGGGAGGCTGCGTGATGCCCCGCGAGCCTTGCGAACTGGCACGCCGCCTCGCGCGCGAGGCCGGTGTGCCGACACTATCTCTCCAATGGAAAGCGAAAAGGGCGTTACTGGCTAGTCGGCGACGTCCACAACACGCCGGGCCGCTCGCTGTTCGTGCGGCTCCTGGACTCACCGAACGGGCCTGCCGGCAAATGGACTGATGCCGCAACTGGCGAGCATGGCGATCTCTTCGACATCATCCGCGAAAGTCTTTGCTCGCGCGACTTCCGCGAGGTTGCCGAAGAGGCGAGGCGCTTTCTGAAGCTGCCTCGTCTCGGGCAGCAAATGGCTACGAAACCCATTCGCCCGCTAGCACCAACCGGATCGCAGGAAGCCGCCCGTCGGCTCTTTGCGATGTCCGGCCCGATTGGGGGGACCATGGTCGAGACATACTTGCAGCGTCGCGGAATAGCCCACATCCACCATGGCGGCAGCCTACGCTTCCACCCACGCTGCTATTATCGGCCGGACGAGCAATTGCCGACCGAGACTTGGCCGGCGATGATCGCTTGCGTCACGGATCTCGATGGCAGGGTCACCGGCGTACACCGCACCTGGCTCGACCCGGACGGCTTTGACCGCATTCGGCTTGGCAAGGCTCCGATCGATACACCGCGGCGCGCCATGGGTGACCTCCTTGGCAATGCGGTTCGCTTCGACGTGGCGAACGACGTCCTAGCTGCCGGCGAGGGCATCGAAACCATGCTCTCGCTGCGCTGCGTGCTTCCGACCATGCCGATGGCATCAGCACTTTCCGCCAATCACCTCTCGGCGATGCTGCTGCCGTCAAGCCTGCGTCGGCTCTACATCGCCCGTGACGCCGACGCCGCTGGCGATGCGGTGCACGCCGTTCTGACCCAGCGCGCAGCAGACGCCGGCATTGAAGCGATCGCACTGTCGCCCCGGCTAGGCGACTTCAACGAAGATCTGCACGTTTTCGGTATCGAGGCCTTAAGAGCTGCTTTGCGCATTCAGCTCGTACCGGAGGATGTCGCGCGTTTCCTGGATGCGTCAACGGTGGCCGCGGAATAAGCCTCTGTTCGTTCGATTGATCGTGAAAGCTCGGTCATTCACAAGGCAAATGCCGATAGAGGACGCGACCACGGCCTTCTAGAGGGCGATCGGACGGCAAGCGGCCCGGGCCGGCAATGGCTGCGCCCGGCTATTTTCCGCCGCGCGCCAGCGGTGCGAATACACTTCACCATCTGAACGGCGCGCTTTGCATCGCGAAGCAAAATAGCCGGCCTTCGCCATCCTCCGCTGCCGCTTCGGCCCTCCGCTCCGCTCCGGGTTCTGGCCCGCTCCGCCCGCCGCCTGAGTGATCGCCACGAAGGCCGCGATGGGCGCGGCCGATCTGGCAAAGGACCTCCTCCCATGACCGATCATGACGACATCGAACTGACGCATGCTTCATCCCCAACCGACCACGTCCTCACCGAATTGCAGCTCTTCGGCTACCGTCCCTTCGCCGACGAGCCCGATCCTAGGCCGCTTCCCGAGGGCAAGATGATCGCAGGCGCCGTTGCCGATATCTTCGACGCTCTGGTTGCGACATTGACCGACACGAGGCTCGAGCCGGACCTTGACGATTTGCTATGGTCGACCGTCAACCTGTTCCATCGTGCCGTCGACCGCGTCGGTCGCCAGCTCGATGATAACGAACAGGCGCAGCAGAAGAGACAGCGCGAGCAGGACGGCTCTGAGGTGCGATCGGTCGAACTCGAGCGCGTGACGGCGGAAGGCATCACACTGATCGAGCGCCGCAACTGCCTGGAGCTCTTTCGCGACCAGGCCATCGAGCGCTTTGAGACACGCACCGGCTCGTTCTGGCGTCCCCGATCGGGATCACTGGTGAATCATCGTACGCTGACCGCAGCGATGATCGACTCCCGCGACTTCATCGCGGCCAAACGTCGTGCCGAGACCGAAGTCATGTTGCCGCCGGGACCGAAGATCGCACTCACCGGCGGGCTCGACTTCAACGACCACCACCTCATCTGGGATCGCCTCGACAAGGTTCATGCCAAGCATCCTGACATGGTCCTGCTCCACGGCGGCTCGCCGAAAGGCGCGGAACTGATCGCCTCCAAATGGGCGGCCACCCGCAAGGTGCCTCAGATCGCCTTTAAGCCCGATTGGAGCAAGCACGCCAAGGCGGCACCGTTCAAGCGCAACGACACTATGCTCGAACCCCTGCCGATAGGCGTCATGCACTTCCCGGGTACGGGAATCCAGGACAACCTCGCCGACAAGGCGAAACGGCTCGGCATCCCGGTTTGGAGGTTCGGCGGCGCGTAAGCGCGGTCGTTCTCGCCTCGACAACGACCAAGGTGGAGTTGCACGCCGCAACTCCGCCTCGTTTCGAAAATATGTCCAAAGTTGCGCCGTGGTGGTGGTGGAAGGCGCAACCGTTACATCTATGCACATGGAGCCACCACCATGCTTGCCCTTGGGCTTCTCCTCAATACCGTCGGTATCGGTTTGTTCTGCTGGCTGATCTTTGCGCTGGCGGTCTATGCCCTGCCGTTTTTCGTCGCACTGAGTATCGGGATGATGGCGTTCCGCGGTGGCGCCGGCGTCATCGCCGCACTGCTTGTCGGAATGGCCTCTGGCGCGCTCACGCTTGCCGTCGCTCAGGTCGCTGTCGCCGTCAGTCGGTCTTTGATCTTGCGCATCGCGATCGGAACTGCGTTCGCCGTTCCCGCCGCCGTCGCGGGCTATCATGTGATGTTCGCCATATCGCAGATCAGCGTGCTTACGCCGGCTTGGCGTGAGATCTTGGCGTGCCTGGGCGCGGTTTGCATCGGCGGCACGGCGTGGACGCGCTTGACCGTGTTTGCGGAGACCCGCCCGTTCCAGCCGACTGGCGTGGTGGACAATCCGTCTCAACCAATCCTCACCGCCGCTACGCGCGAGGGATAACCATTCACCGCGTTGCTCGTCGAACAAATTCGCGTAGATCGGCGCGTTGAACGAGGGATGATCGGGACCTGAGCGGGAAGGGGCAGTCGTCCTCGGAGTGCCTCGAACAAGCCGCGGCCATTTCGGCTCGACCCACATTGCTGCGTGGGGCGGCGTTCCCGATCCTGATTATTCCATCGGAGACGAGACCGCCCTTTGCAGCAGATTGTTTCTCTTTCTGCTTCGAACCGTTGCGATCACTTGTTCAGCACAACCGAGATACGCCACGTCTTCTCCCGAGATTGCGGTTCAGCACGCGGACGCACGTGGCCTCGTTGATGGCTTGATCTGGCCGAAGACCGGCTTCGCCTCGATCGTCTGAGCCGCAACGCCGTTGATGCGACTTTCTTCCCCTGGGCTTACGCCCATTCCTCGCGAGGCAAGAAAGTCGCAACAACGGCGTCCTCCGCTGCGCTGCGGCCCGCGAGCGGGTGCGTCGCCGATCGTCCTCGGCCTTTAGATCGCCATCGAGGCCGCGGTGGTCGCGGGCTCGAAACACAACAGGAGAAGTGACATGGCTAACATCGGTTCATTCAAGAAGATCGGCAACGATTTCCAGGGCGAGATCGTTACGCTGAGCCTGCAAGCCAAGGGCGTCCGCATCGTGGCCGAGACCAACCGATCCAACGAGAACGCGCCCAGCCACCGCATCTACGTGGGTCGGGCGGAAATCGGGGCAGCCTGGTCGAAACGCTCCGAGGAGGGCCGCGATTACCTCTCGCTCAAGCTCGACGACCCCTCCTTCAACGCGCCGATCTACGCGAACCTGTTCGACGACGAAGGTGGCGAGGGCTACACCCTGCTCTGGTCACGGCCGCGCAAGAACGGCGAGTAGAGCGCCCGCTCAGCCCTGCCCGGACCATCCGGGCGGGGTTTTTGCTTCCGAGGTTGCAAAGCAAGATCAAAGTGCCCCGAGTTGTCGCCAAAGCCGAGCCCGTGCCGGCCAGTAGTGCACTTCTGTCCCAGCGCAAGCGGCTGACGATTCTTCGCTTGGCTATGGCGAACTAAATGCGCGGCGCAGGCTTACTTTTCGGCAGGGGACGAATTCCGTCCCTTTTTGCTGTCCGGAGTGGGGCGCGTTAGTAGATCCGATGCTTCAACTCCGAGAACCCGCGCAAGGCGGTCCACCACATCTACGCCGGCGGAATAGCGGCACCTTTCGATCGAGCTGACATAAGTGCGATCGATTTTTGCGCGATGCGCCAGCTCTTCCTGCGACAAGCCTTTTGCCTGCCGAAGCTTCCGCACATTCAGCGCCAAAACCTCTCGAACTTTCATATCCGAGAGGGCAGCGTCTTGAAGAGTATTTCTCCACGGAGTATTCTCTACAAAAGGCGATCAAACTGCCTCGACGTCGCTACTCGAAAAATATTTCATCTCTGGTATGCATAAAACCTGTAGACCAATAGGCGTCGCGATACGACAATGCTTGTCGGGATTCGCTGGGTCGAAGCTTCTGGGACGATAGGAGTTTCATACTTTGCCGCCGCGTAGTCCAGTAGTTGCGGATTTGGCCCCTGACGAGCCGACGCTGACGTCCTACGACAACGAACATGCTGTCACGTATATGCGTCTCCTCGACGCCGATGCGGAAAACGCCGACTGGCGCGAGGTCGCGCGGATCGTCCTTCATCTTGATGCCACGCTCGAGCCGGATCGCGCCCTGCGCAGTTTCGAGAGTCATCTGGCACGTGCAAAGTGGGCCGCGCGCCACGGCTATCGTCACTTGCTGCAGAAGGGGCCGAAAGACGAAAGATGAAGTTCGTTTGAAGCAAACGTGATTTCTTGATGACGCTCGATAAAGAACGCAAATTGATCCATTGAGCAAACCTATCGATGCAACCTTAAATAGTCGTATTTGTCGTGCTGCAGTTCCCGGCGCTCATGAAGTGGGGAATGAGTTACGATGTCAGCCTTCGACTGGAGATCAGAGTCTGCCTATGACAGTGTCTATGGGGCAGAGACAATGGATATTGCATGGGAGTGGCTTCGCCGCGATGGCGAGTACCAGAAGGCCTTTGGGGGCTTGACCAGCACCCAACGGTTGAGCGCGGTGAGCGCCGATTTCCGTCAACAATGGGGGTTATCTTTTCGCAGCTGACCCGCAGAAGCCTTTCGATCAGCAATCAATCTTCTGGTCACCCGAGGCGCTGTCCACCGTGCTGAAACTCCGCACGGTGCTCTCGCCTTCCGATTCCAGGCGGTATGATCTCGACCAGAAGATGCTGGGCCTTGGTGAGCTTCGTCAAGCGGCAGACGGATGGCACGCCATCCTGCCGCTGGGAGGGACGAGTCACCGCCTATGGCTGCAAGACTTGCCGGCGCTCGGTTCATCCATCGCTGTCGAGCTGCAACTCGATTCCGATTTCGACACGCGATCGCAGGCGGCACTTCGACTTTGGTTGGCACTCGAACGGCGCCCGGCCGGGCCATCTCTTCTTGCGCTTTCCGTGCAGCGACGACGGCGGCTGATCCTCGCCATGCGCGCACTGGACGGGTGGCAGGAAGGACGTAGCTATCGCGACATCGCAACCGGCTTGTTCGGGCGGCAGCGTGTTCCCGAGCGCGGCTGGAAGACCCACGACTTGCGCAACCGCACCATACGCCTGGTTCAAACAGGGGTGTCGATGATGCGCGGCGGCTATCGCGCGCTGCTGCGTCGAGCAAAGCGAAGTCGGTAGATCATCTCCCGAAGCGTCCCATCCGCGACGGGGTATCGGAAATCGACCCCCTCATCTTCGGCATCCCCCTGCACAGGCATACTCCGCGATCATGACCGCTGACGCGCAGCAGAACTCGCTCGCGCGCCAGACGATCACGGAGCCCTTCAAATGTCCGATCCGACCGCCGGCTTGCCGCCACGATACTTGCGCACGCCCGAGGCTGCACGCTTTCTGGGCCTGTCCGGTCGCACGTTGGAAAAGCATCGCACCTACGGCACCGGCCCAACCTATCGCAAGCTCGGCGGTCGCGTCGTTTATGCGGTCGATGACTTGAAGGCCTGGGTTGATCGCGGCGCCAAGACCTCGACCAGCGATCCAGGTGCGGGTGGTGTGTTGCCCGCCAAGCGTCAAGCGCCCATTCCCTATGCGGGCAAAGAGCGGCGCTGAGCGATGTCCGATAACAAATCCTCTGCTCACCGCCGTCACTCCGAGCGCGATCAACTCGACCTGTTTCGCGCGCTTCCCGGCGATCTCGCGCCGCGTGACGCTCAAGACTTGATGGCCTATCCGTTCTTCTCGTTGGCGAAGTCCAAGCGGATCGTGCCGATCGACTTCAACGCGGGAACGATCTCGATTCGTGTCGAAGCCGTGCCGGAACACGGCTTGGCGACCATCTGGGATGCGGACGTCCTGATTTGGGCCGCTTCGCAGATCGTGCAAGCCCGTGACTGCGGCTTGAAGACATCCCGGCTGATGGCCGCTACGCCCTACGAGATCCTGACTTTCGTCGGCCGTGGCACCAGCGTTCGCGACTACGACCGCCTAAAGGCTGCGCTCGACCGGTTGCAGTCGACCACCGTGATGACGTCGATCCGCCAGCCGACCGAACGCCGGCGGCACCGCTTCTCCTGGATCAATGAATGGAAAGAGACGGCCGACATGCACGGCCATCCCCGCGGGCTGGAGCTCATTCTGCCCGACTGGTTCTACACCGGTATCTTGAATGAAGCCCTCGTACTTACCATCGATCGCGCGTATTTCGATCTCACGGGCGGGCTGGAGCGGTGGCTTTATCGCCTGGTGCGCAAGCACGGTGGCCGCCAGAAAGGTGGCTGGAGCTTCGATTTCGTGCATCTCCATGCGAAGTCCGGCAGCTTGTCACCGCTCAAACACTTTGCATACGACCTGCGCCAGATCGTCCGTCGTCAAACGCTGCCAGGTTACCAACTTGTCATCACATGCGATCCAACCGGCACCGAGCGACTGAAGTTTGTACCGGCTCTCATCGATCCCTTTGCAGGAATGCCGCGTGAACGTGACGTCCGCGAGCAGGGGGATAAGCCGTGAATCAACTCGTGCTATCGGGGACCAAGACTCTCGTGCCATCGGGGACCGGATCCTCGTGCTATCAGGGACCAAAATCCTGGCCAACACCTTGCTGCGCAGGGACTTCCCACTCTCTTAACTTCCCTAACTTGGAATCCTTCGGATTGCTTCTAACGGACCCGAGCGCCCCGTGCGTCGGTGTACAAGGCGTCCCGAACCGGCGCCGGGCATTGCGCGCCGGCTCCCCAAATCGCGGACTTGAGCGGCTTGCCTGGAGTCGGATCACGTGCAGGTCCGCCATTCTGCAGCGTTGCCTTCCACGAGCGTTTGGGCGGTTTGCGGGAGAGATAACGAGGTGCTTTCCGCACCGACTGAGGCCAATGCGGTTCATCCATGTATCGAATGCATGTGCGATCCCCCACGCATACCGCATTCCTTCTTGGCGACACGGAGCTGCAACATGAGCGACTTCACGACCGTCGAACTCATGTGGGTCGAAAGGCGCATCGAGAACCGGATCCGGTTCGGCCATCCGGTACGCGAACGGATCATTGACCGTCATCGCCGTGTCCTCTCGTTCGCACCCGGTAGCATGTTCGCGTTCGTCCGTTGGACCTCCAACGACTTCGGCACGGTGCTATCACGCGTCGATATTTTGCGCGCGGCGGAGCCTGCTCGACGCTACTCGACCGTCCCTTGGATCAGTCCCGGCGGCGAGAGCCTGCTGCGATTATCTGGCTGGCCGAAGGTCGAGCGCGTTTTGCAGCTCGTTGACGCCGTCGAGGCGATCGGAATCGATCCCGCTGACGCAGCCCCGGACTATTGGCATCACGTACACAATCGTCTGTCCGTCAACGAGATGCCGAGAGGCTACACGCGGGCCCGCCACCAGGCGTGGCTGCATCGGCGGAGGGTAGGGTCATGACCAGCCGAATTCGCACCATGGCTATGACTTTCGGAGCTCTAACCCTTGTGCTCGCGTCGATTGACGAAACTCCTCCATCCTAC